>CAJCJG010000025.1 GCA_903970625.1 Solirubrobacterales bacterium 70-9
CGCGGAGGTCGTGGCCGGCGGCTCGATCCATGTCTATGGCACGCTGCGCGGCCGTGCCGTGGCCGGCGTCTCCGGCCAGGGGCGCGCGCGAATCTTCTGCCGGCGGCTGGAAGCGGAACTGTTGGCCATCGACGGTTTGTATCGCACCGCCGACGATATCGAGCCGGCCTTGCGCGGCAAACCGGCGATGGCTTGGCTGGAGGGCGACTCGATGCGTGTGGCAAGTCTGGACTGAGCGTGTCGTCGCGCTGCGCGCTTGGGGCGGCGTTTGGCCCCATGGAGGTTGGAAACGATGTCGAAAGTCCTGGTGGTGACGTCCGGCAAGGGCGGTGTGGGCAAGACGACCTCGACGGCCGCCCTCGGCGCGGCGCTGGCGCAGCTTGGCAAGACGGTCGTCGTCGTCGATTTCGACGTGGGCCTTCGCAACCTCGATCTTGTGATGGGCGCGGAACGGCGCGTCGTGTTCGATCTGATCAACGTGATCCAGGGCGATGCGAAACTGCCGCAGGCGCTGATTCGCGACAAGCGGATCGAGGGATTGTCGCTGCTGCCCGCCTCGCAAACTCGCGACAAGGATGCGCTGAGCGCCGAGGGCGTCGCGCGCGTGATCGCCGAATTGCGGGAAAAATTCGACTGGGTGATCTGCGATTCGCCGGCCGGCATCGAAAAGGGTGCGACGCTCGCGATGCATCACGCGGACGCCGCCGTCGTCGTCACCAACCCGGAAGTGTCCTCCGTTCGCGATTCCGACCGGATCATCGGGATGCTGGACAGCAAGACGGCGAAGGCGGAGCGGGGAGAACGAATCGAAAAGCATCTGCTGCTGACGCGCTACGACGCGGCCCGCGCGGCGCGCGGCGAGATGCTGAAGGTCGAGGACGTACTTGAGATTTTGTCGATTCCGTTGTTGGGAATCATCCCGGAGAGCGAAGAAGTGCTGCGCGCGTCCAACGTCGGCTCGCCGGTGACGTTGAATGCGCCGCAGAGCAATCCGGGCCGGGCGTATTTCGATGCCGCCAAGCGGCTGAACGGCGAGACGGTCGCCATGGCAACACCGGGGGAAAAGCGAGGGCTGCTCGGCAAACTGTTCGGGCGGAGGGTGGCATGAGCCTGTTCAACTGGTTCCGTCCGCGCCCGACGGCGCCGGCCGCCCGCGAAAGATTGCAGATCCTGCTGGCGCACGAGCGCGCGGTCGGCGGCGGCTCGGACCTGATCGCGACGCTGAAGGAGGAGATTCTGGCCGTCATCGCCAAGCATTTTCCGCTGGAGCGCGACAAAGTGACGGTGAAGCTGGATCGCGGCGATGCATTTTCCACGCTGGAAATCGACATCGAAGTGCCGACCATGAACCGTGGCCAGGGTGCCACGCGGATGGCGCTGCGCGGGTAGAGTTCGCGATTAAGACAAGAGGAAACGACAATGGTCCATCTGCTCGCCTTCATCACCGCCCACCCCGGCAAACGCGCCGAACTGCTCGCGGCATTCCACGGCGTCATCCCGCTCGTGCATGCCGAGGAGGGGTGCATCGAGTATGCGCCGGTGGTGGATATCGAGGGTTTCGAAGGATTTACGACGCCCTTGGGGCCGGACACGTATGCGGTGGTGGAGAAGTGGGCGAGCCCCGAAGCCCTGCGCAAGCACGCGGCGGCACCGCACATGGCGGAGTATGGCGGGCGCACGAAGCACCTGATCGCCAGCCGCGTGCTGCATGTTCTGACGGCTGGGTAGAGCAGGCTCCTCGCTCCCCCTCCACCACGTCGCGGCGCAGCCGAACGGCGTGAGGCACCCCGGCCCCGGCAGGCTGTCGTGGCTTTCCGGGGGAGGTTGTGGAAGACTGCTCATGCGATCGGAGTAAGGCGTGTCTATATCCGATGACGAACAACGCGAACTCAAGATTGAGTATCATGCGAGCTGATCTTACCCTCAAGGACAAGCAGGCTTTCTGGGAGACGCCAAGGAACATCGCTATCCTGCTTGGCGCGGTGGCGGCTGTGACCGGGGTTGTCGCCGGCATGGCTGGTTACAAATACGGGTCGCAGACCCCTCCCCTGATGACGCCGCAACCCCCTCCCCAGATCATCTTTCAACCTGGGTCGATTGTGGTGCAGCAGGCTCCCGTTCCCGCGCCGACGAAATAGCCGTCGCCTTTCGACCGTACCGGCCAAATAGCGCCCGTTAAATTATCAACGAGGCGCCTTTTCTTGCACAAGACTTCGTTATGTGACCGAGCTATCGTGCAGCATGGACCTCTGATCATGCGCTGCCCCTCACCCGACCCTCGCCCGCTCCCGCACCAGCGCCAAAACCAGCGTGCTGGACGGCATCGGAATGCCGACCAGGGCGCCGAGTTCGACAACGGCGCCCAACAGCGCCTCGATCTCCAGCGGCCGGCCGCGCTCCAGGTCTTGCAGCATGGAGGTCTTGTGTGCGCCGACTTCCAGCGCGCCCTGGATGCGCTTGTCCACGTCGATGGCGAAGCGGATGCCGAGGGCTTCGGCAACCGCCTGCCCTTCCAGCATCATCGCCCGCGCCGCCGCCCGCAAATCCGGCTGGCCGGCGAGGCGATCCAACGTGGCGCCGGTCAGGGCGGAGAGCGGGTTGAAGGCCATGTTGCCCCATAACTTGACCCAGATGTCGTCGCGGATGCGCGGGCGGATCGGCGCCTTGAAGCCGGCGGCTTGCAGCGCGGCGGCGAGGGCCGCAATGCGGGGCGAGCGGCTGCCGTCCGGCTCGCCGAGGGTAAAGCGGTCGCCGTAGGTGTGGACGATCACGCCGGGGGCGACGACTTCGGCGGCGGGATAGACGACGCACCCGATGGCCTGCGACGGTGGCAGAATTCGCCACAGCGCGCCGCCGGGATCGACGCTGTCGATGGGCCGGTCCCGGTGCGGGCCGTCGATGCCGTAGAAATACCAGTACGGGACGCCGTTGATGGCCGTGACGAGGGCGCTGTCCGGGCCGAGCATTTTGGCAATCGAGGGGGCGGCGGCTGGCAGCGCGTTGGCTTTTAGCGTCACGAAAACAAAGTCTTGTATGCCCGCCTCGGCAGCGTCCGCGACGCAGCGCGGGTGAACAGTTAAGGTTTCGCCGCCGCTGTGCAGGGTAACGCCATGCGCCTGCATCGCCGCCAGATGCGGGCCGCGCGCAATGAAGGTGACGTCCGCGCCAGCGTGTGCAAGGCGGGCGCCGAGCAGGCCGCCGATGGCGCCAGCGCCGAAAATGCCGATTTTCATCGTGGCTTGCCGTCACATTTCAATGGCAACTCCTCCCCGAAATTCTATTGCTGACGGTTAACGGATTGATATGCTGCGTTAGCGCACGGAGCCGCAAAATGCCGAAAGTGGCGGACCTGCCTGGGCGATTGAGGGTTTCCCAGTACCACAGGGACCACGATCCACCGCATTTTCACGTCTCGCAGGCTGGAAGTGACGTATTGATCGCCATCGCCGATTTCACCATTCTCCGAGGGAGCATCCGTACTTCCGATCTCGCCGTTGTGAAGATGTGGGCGGCGCGGCATCAGGCGGACCTCGCGCTAAACTGGGTGCTGGCGCGGGCCGGCCTCGAACTGCGGGACATTGAATACCCATGAGCAGCGGAATCATGCACCGAATTGAAAGCGTCGCGCCGGCGCAGGCTTATTGCCTGTTGGTGACATGGACGACCGGCGAGCAAACCATTGTGGATTTTTCCGAGGATACTGCGCGCGGCGGGATTTGGCTGGAACTCCGCGACACGCAGAAATTCGCGAAAGCGCGGATCGCGTACGACGGCGCCGTGCTGGAATGGCCGGAACCCTCCGGGGCCGACGGCGGCCCGAGAATCGATATCGACGCAGACGGCCTATACGAAATGGCTGCCCGTCAGGCCGGTGGCGCGATGGTCGCCGCATAAGACCCGATCATGCCGACGATAGAGATGGACCGCGAAGAAGATGGGCGCTGGATCGCAGAGATCGTGTCGATGCCCGGCGTTTTGGCCTATGTCGCAACGGAGGCGGATGCAAGGGCCCGTGCGACCGCCTTGGCATTTCGCGCAATCGCCGACCGAATCGAACATGGCGATCCCATCCCCGACGAGGCACGCGACCTGTTGGGACCAGCGTGACCAACGACCTGTAACCCAGCCCCCTCAATCCGCCGCCTCGTCCTGCACCCCAAATTGTAGCGCCGCCAGCCGGGCGTACAACCCACCCTGCCGCGCCAGTTCGTCGTGCTTGCCGCTGGCGACGATACGGCCGTGGTCCAGCACCACGATGCGGTCGGCACGGCGGACGGTGGCGAGGCGGTGGGCCACTACCAGGGTCGTCCGCCCCTTCGCCAGCACGGCCAGCGCGCGCTGCACCGCCTGTTCGGATTCGGCGTCCAGCGCACTGGTGGCTTCGTCCAGTAGCAGCACCGTCGGGTCGCGCAGGATGGCGCGGGCGATGGCGACGCGCTGGCGCTGGCCGCCGGACAACATGACGCCCTTCGCGCCCAGGAAGGTGTGAAAACCCTGCGGCAGTTCGTTGAGGAACATGGACGCCGCCGCCGCTTCGGCAGCAGCCAGCACCTCGGCGTCGTTCGCATCCGGCCGGCCAAAGCGGATGTTTTCAAAAGCGTCGGCGGAGAAGATGACCGGGTCCTGTGGCACAAGCCCGATGGCGCCGCGCAGCTCGGCGGGGTCGATGGTGGAAATGTCGGTGCCGTCCAGGCGCACCGCGCCGGAAGTCGGGTCGTAGAAGCGCAGTAAAAGTTGCAGCACCGTGGTCTTGCCCGCGCCGGACGGGCCGACGAGGGCCACGGTCTCGCCCGGTTCGATCGTGAGGGAAAACTCGTGCAGCGCCGGGGCGCCGGCGCGTGAGGGGTATTCGAAGCCGACATTTTCGAAGGTAATCCGGCCCCGCAGCGGGCGCGGCAGGGTTTGCGGGGCGGCGGGGGCACGGATGGTCGGTTCCTCGGCCAGCAGTTCCAACAGGCGCATCGCCGCTCCCGCCGCCCGTTGCACGTCGCCCCAGACTTCGGACAATGTGGCGCCGGAGGTGGCGAGCAACACAGCGTAGAGCACGAAGGCGGAGAGTTCGCCGCCGGTCATGCGGCCCGCCACCACGTCCCGCCCGCCGACCCACAGCGCGAACGTCACCGCGCCGAAGCCCAGCAGGATCACCACCAGGATCTGGATCGCGCGCGTCAGCACGCGCAGCTTGGCGGTGGCGAAGCTGCGCTCCACCGCGTCGGCAAACCGGCGGCGGGCGACGGCTTCCCAGGTGAACGCCTGGACGGCGCGCAGGCCGTTGATGGTTTCCTCGGCGAAGGCCGCGAGGTCGGCGATGCGGTCCTGCGAGGCGCGCGACAGCCTCTTCTCGCGCCGGCCGAACAGGATCAGCGGCCCGACCACGAACGGCAGAATAAGGGCGATGATGCCGGCGAGTTTGGGGCTGGTGACGATCAGCATGCCGAACGTGCCGACGATGGTCAGCGTGTTGCGCAAACCCAGCGAAATCGCCGAGCCGATCAGCGTTTGCAGCACGGCGATGTCGGCCGTCAGGCGGGAGAGGATGTCGCCGGTGCGGGCCCGCTCGAAAAACGCAGGCGACAGCGCCAGCACGCGGCGGAACAGATCGCGGCGCAGGTCGGCGGCGACACGCTCGCCGAGCCAGGTGACGAGGTAGAAGCGGGCGGCGGTGGCGACGGCGAGGCAGGCGACGATGCCGAACATCAGCAGCGCGGTGGTGTTCAGGTGCTCGGCGTTGCCTTGGGCAAACCCCTGGTCCACGAGGCGCCGCAGCCCCTGCCCCACCGCGAGCACCAGCAGCACTGCGGCGACCAGCGACACGGCCGCCCCGATGCCGTGCCAGCGATAGGCGCGCAGATACGGCACGATCAGCCGCAGCGAGCCGATTTTCGGGCGTGTCGGTTGCGGTGTGTCGGTCACGCGTGCCTCGCCGGTTGGGGCGGGTGCACACATGCCCCGGCGCGGGGCCGGCTACCAGGGGGGATGGCTCTGCCCGGTCAGATGGGTGGGCGGCGCGACGGGTGGCATGCGACTGGGCATCCCACCATTTTCGTCGCGCTCGTTACGCCACGCGCGTGAGGCGCTGGGAGCCGAACGAGCGTTCGATGGCGCCTTCGTACCAGTCGATGAACTGGATCACGCTGCCTTCGTGGAGGGGGGAATAGGGGCCGGGCTCGAAGGCGGGGGAGTTCACGCCGCGCTGATTTTCCTCGACGATGCGGCGGTCCTGGTCGTTGGTCGCGGCCCAGACCTTCGTCAGTTCCTCGATCGTATAGTCCACGCCCTCCACCGCGTCCTTGTGGACGAGCCATTTGGTCGTGACCTGCGTTTGCGTCGGCCCGAGCGGGAGCACGCGGAACGTGACGGCGTGGTCGCCGAGCACATGGTTCCAGGTGGTCGGATAGTGGAACAGCAGCAGCGCGCCGATCTTGTCCCGCGTGACGCTGTCGGCGAGCGGGCGGGCAACGGCAGCCTTGCCGGACATCGTGTAGCTGACCGCGTCGCGCAGCAACGGCATGCGCGCGGCGCGGAACTGGCCGGCGGTGTCGATGCGGAACCGGCTCGGCAGGCCAGCGGCCTCACAGCTTTCGACATGCGCGGCAATCGTCGGGTCGACATCGGCGCCGGCGACACCGGTAACGGTGGGCGACTCAGGGAAGGTGCGGCAGAGTTCCGGGTGGTTCGGGCGGCAATGGTAACATTCGCGATTGTTCTCCCACACCAGCTTCCAGTTGCCGTTTTCGACGATGGTGCTTTCCACCGCGATCTTGGCGCCCGCCAGATGGTGCGGCAGGAAATACGGGGCCATCAGCGCGCGGAAGGCGGAAAAATCTGGCGCCTGGCGGGCGACGCAAACGAAGATGTAGCCGGCGACGGTTTCGCAGGCGACGGGCTTCAGCCCATGCTGGGCGGCGTCGAAATCCGGCCCCATGTCCTGCGCGAAGGTCAGGCGGCCATCCAGATCGTAGGTCCAGCCATGGTAGGGGCAGACCAATTTGCGCGCCTCGCCGTGCTCGGCCGGGCAGATGCGCGAGCCGCGATGGCGGCAGGAATTGTGGAAGGCGCGGATGGTGCCGTCAGCCGCGCGCAGCACGATCACAGGGTAGTCACCGATTTGCAGCGTCATGTAGCTGCCGGGCTTCGGAAGCTCGCAATCGTGGCCGGCGAACAGCCAGTCCTTGTACCAAATCTGTTCGAGGTCGAGCTTGTAGAAGTCCGGGTCGGTATAGAACGCGCGGGGCAGCGCGTGGCCCGGCTTGCGGTTGCGAAGCTGGTTCAGCATGTCGGCTTGCGCGCTCATCGTACGGTCCCTTGGTGCCGGTCGGCACATCCTGTCTTGGGTAAAACCTAGAGCGGCGGGCGGCAAAAGGCCAGTCGTGCGGCGGCGTAGCGAAAAATCCGATGGGGCTATGCCGCCAGCGGCTCCCGGCTGGCGCGCACGCGGGCGACGCGGCGGGCGTCCATTTCGGTGACTTCGAACAGCCAGCCGGCGAACACGATCTTGTCGCCCAGGCGCGGCACGCGGCGCAGCAGCGCGAGCAGCAGGCCGGCGAGCGTGTGATAGCTGCCCTCCGACGGCAAGTCGGGCAGGCCGAGGCGGGCTTTCAGTTCGTCCACCGGCATCATGCCGTCCAGAAAGAATTCTCCGGTCGCCTCGAAGGCAGCAGCGGCGGTGGCCTGCACGCTGTCGGCGGCGTCGCCGATGATGGCTTCAAGCACGTCGGCCGCCGTCACCACGCCCTCGAAACTGCCGTATTCGTCGATCACCAGGGCCAGCCCCAGCGGGTCGGATTTCAGCCGCTCCAGCGCGTCCAGCGCCGTCACCGTATCCGGCATCACGATCGGCTGGCGCAGCGCGGCGCCGATGGAGAGTTCCTTACCGTCCAGCACCCGGTCCAGAATGTCTTTCGCCTGCACGACGCCCACCACGTTGTCCACGCTGCCGTCGCAGACGACGAAGCGGGAGTGGGGGGCGGATTTCAGCGTGGTGGCGATTTCGCGCGGCGGGTCGGTGCGGTCGATCCAGGCGATTTCGGTGCGCGGCGTCATAATGGCGCGCACCGGCTTGTCGGCGAGGCGGAGCACACGCTCGATCATGTCGCGCTCCTCGGTCTCCAGTACGCCGGTCTCCTCGCCCTCGGCGAGCAGCGCCTTCAACTCCTCCTCCGTCACAGTCTGGGCACTTTCGGCATGGGCGCCGATCAGGCGCATGACGAGGGCGGAGGAATGCCCGAGCACCCAGACGAACGGGGCAACGGCGTGCGCGACAATGGCGAGCGGGCGGGAGACATAGGCGGCCACCCGCTCCGGCCGGCGCAGGGCCAATTGCTTGGGGACGAGTTCGCCAAGGACCAGCGTGAAGAAGGTGATCAACACGACGGTGACGGCGAGCGACAGGCCGCCGGCGGCGTGGCCGACCACCGGTAGGCCGGACAGCAGCGGCGTGAGGTGGGCCGCGAGGTCGGAGCCGCCGAACACGCCGGTCAGGATCGCCACCACGGTGATGCCGACCTGGACCGTGGGCAGGAACCGCTGCGGGTCCTCTGCCAGCGCGCGGGCGCGGGCGGCGCCGGGGATGCCCTTGCGCTCCAGCACCGCGAGGCGGGCGCGGTTGGCCGACACCAGCGCCAGTTCGCTGAGCGAGAACGCGCCGTTGACCACGATCAACAGGGCGATGACGAGGATTTCAAAAACGACGGTCATGCTGGAATGGGCCGGGATGCATTGGGGAGCGCCAGCATATAGCGTGCCGGCGTGCCCCGCGCGGGCCTTCGTGCCACCATGACGGCGAACAAGCGATCGGACAGCGTATGAACAGCCGTCTTCCCCCTGCCGCGGTCGGCCTCGGCATTGCCGGGCTGGTGCCGTTCGTCGGCCTCGGCATCGCGGCACTGGCCACCAGCGACGACGTGGTGGCGCAGCGCATCCTGCTGGCGCTGGTGGCCTATGGCGCCGTGATCCTGGCGTTCCTCGGCGGCGTCCATTGGGGTTTTGTCCTCCATCCGTCGGCGCTGCCGGCAGGAATGGACGCCACCACGCGGCAAGATGCCACCCGGCTGGGCCTCGGCGTCCTGCCCTCCCTGATCGGCTTCGGCGCGTTGCTGACCCCGCTGCTGGGCGTGCCGGAGGTGGGGCTGGCGGTCCTGATCGTCGGCTATCTGGCGACCATCGTGACGGAGATGCGGCTGCGGCGGCGCGATCTGGTGCCGGCGGGCTACATGACGCTGCGCTGGGCGCTGTCCGTTATCGTGCTGATCGTGCTGGTGGTTGTGCTGGCCCTGCGGGTGATCGGCGCAAAAATCATTTTTTAACGAAGGTCTCGCATTTAGATGCGAAGTGTGATCTATTGTCGCCGTGTCTCAACACACGGGAATATGCTATGTCCGAGCAGGTGACGGCCACCATCATCCCCTTTCCCCGGGGGAAGGCGCTTGCGGAGGCCGACCCGCGCGCGCGGCTGCAACGGGCGCTCGCGGCGCTGGATCTGGCGGTCGCCGAGCAGCGGGCGGCCGTGGCGAAGTGGCGCGCGAGCCTCGGCGAACTGCGCGGCTCCATGCAGGGCCTAGGGCAGTCGATGGGAGACTACCACGCGCGGCTCGGCACGCTGGCCGACGACGTGGTGGGGCTGAACCGGCAGGCGCGGCGGCTGGAAGCGTGGGCGGACGCGGCGTTGGGGCGCGAGGCGCACCGGTAGGCTTTTCGGCGGGTGCGAGGTCGTGGCATAGTCGCGCCATGATCGACCCATCCCTACTGGCCCGCCTGCGCGCGGCGCGCGTGGTTCCCGTGGTGCGGACGCACTCCGCCGCTCTTGCCGCCACCGGCGTCGGCTGGTTGCGGGACGCGGGCATCCGGATTTTCGAGATCACGATGACGATTCCGGACGCGCCGTCGCTGATTCGCGACCTCGCGAGCGACCCGGACCTGTTCGTCGGCGCCGGCACCGTGCCGGACGCGGCGACGGCGGAACGGTGCTTGAACGCCGGTGCCAAATTCATCGTCGCCCCCTGGGTCGATGCGACGCTGGCCGCGCCGTGCCGGGCGCATGGCGCGGCGTTGATGCTGGGCGCGATCACGCCGACGGAAGTGCGCGCCGCGCTGGCGGCGGGGACCGATGTCGTCAAAATCTTTCCTGCAAATTCGGCCGGCGGCCCGGGCCACATCAAGGCGCTGTGCAGCGTGTTCCCCGGCGTCGCGTTCTGCCCCACGGGCGGCGTCGATCCGTCCAATGTCGAGACGTATCTGAAGGCCGGCGCCGCGTTCGTCGGTATGGGCGGCAATCTGGTGGACGAAAAGCGGATCGCGGCCGGCGACCGCGCTGCCATCGAGGCAGCGGCAAAGGCCATCCTGCCCCCATGACCGCCCAGCTCGTCGCAATCGGCGAGCCGATGCTGGAGTTCAATCAGCAGCCGGACGCAGGCGACGGGCGCCGGATGTATTTGGAAGGTTTTGGCGGCGACACCGCCAACGCGGCGGTCGCCTCCGCGCGCGCGGGCGTGTCGGTGGCCTACCTGACAGCATTGGGGCGCGACGCGGCGGGCGAACGGTTCCTCGATCTTTGGCGCAACGAGGGCATCGACGTATCGGGGGTCCGCATCGACGCGGCGCGGCCGACGGCGGTGTATTTCGTCACACATGCAAAGGCCGGCCACGAGTTTCTGTACTATCGCCGCGATTCGGCCGCGAGCGCGTTCGGGCCGGAGGATGTGGACGCGGCGCTCGTGCAGGGCGCCAAAATTCTGCACGCATCGGGCATCAGCCAGGGCATCTCGCCGCGCGCGGCGGATGCGGTGTTCCATGCCATCGCACTGGCGCGCGCGGCAGGCGTCCGCATTGCCTACGACACCAATTTTCGCCCGCGTCTGTGGCCGGTGGCGCGGGCCGCCTCCACGATTCACGCAGCGATCGCGCTGGCCGACATCGCGCTGCCCAGCATCGACGACGCAACGGCGCTGACGGGGCTGGCCGACGCCGACGCCATTGCCGATTTCTATTTGAATCTCGGCCCGAAGATCGTGGCGCTGAAACTCGGTGCGGAGGGCGTTTTGCTCGCCACGCCGGAGACGCGGGTGCGACTCGCCGCGTATCCCTGCCGCTTCGTCGATGCGACCGGGGCCGGCGACACGTTTGCCGGCAGTTTTTTGGCGCGCCTGATTCTGGGCGACAAGTCGGAGGCCGCCGCGCGCTACGCGACAGTCGCGGCAGCGCTGAAATGCGAAGGGTTCGGTGCTGTCGCGCCGATCCCGCACGCCGCCGAGGTGGAGGCGGCGCTGGCGGGCTGAGCCATCAGATCGCATCAGCGTAGGCGCCATAATCGACCAGGAGAAATCACTTCCGCCTGCGTAACCGACGTGACATTGTTGCGACTGCTATGGCGCGGCCGGTGCGAAAGCCGTATTGCCGGATCGCCGCAGTGCTTGCATGCTAATTGAGTGACAAAAGCTCGCCGCGAACGGCGGCGGGCGTAGGGAGGATAAAATGAACAAGATCGCATCGGCGATGCTCGCCGTGGCCGTGGGCGTCGCCCTGTCGATGTCCGGCGCGGCACAGGCCGCCGGGCCGAAGATCGTGGCCGGCCCCGGCGCGTTGCCGGAATGTTTCCTGCCGGCCGCGAAGGACACCAAATATTTCCAGTGGCCGGCGAAAAAAGGCCCGTATCGCATCGCCCTGTCCAACGGTTTCGTGGGCAACACCTGGCGCATCCAGATGATCAAGACCGCGAAGGCGTATGCGGAGCTGCCGGAAGTGAAGGCCGACGTGAAAGAGTTCAAGGTCATCTCGACCGGGACCGACGCGGCCGCCCAGCTCGGCACCATCGAGGACTTCATCAACCAGGGTTTTGACGCGATCATCGTCAACGCCGTCAGCACCACCGGGTTCGACCGAATCATTCGCCTCGCCAACCAGAAGGGCGTGATCCTGGTGCCGTTCGACAATCTGCTCGACACCGATCAGGTGATGCAGATGGGCGAGGACCAGTATCTGATGGGCACGATGTCCGCCCAATGGCTGGAAAAATACGTGGGCGACCACGGCAAGATCCTGGAAGTGCGCGGCGTGCCCGGCAACTCCGTGGACCGCGACCGCCACGAAGGCTTCCGCTCCATCATGGACAAGGCGCCGAACAAGTTCGAGATCACCGAAGTCGTCGGCAACTGGGCAACCGGCGACAGCCAGAAAGTGACGGCGGATGCGCTGGCGGTGCAGGGCCATTTCGACGGCATCTTCACCCAGGGCGGCAGCGACGGCACGGTGCAGGCGCTGATGGACGCGAAAGCGCCGTTCGTGCCGATGTCCGGCGAGGGTGAGAACAATTTTCGCAAGCAGATCGCCGAACATGCCAAGGACGGGCTCAAAGGTATGTCCTACGGCCAGTCGCCGGCCCTGGTGGCGATTGCGATGAAGGCGGCTGTCTCTGCGCTGAAGGGCAACGTGATGCCGCAGAAAGTTTTCATCCCGATCCCCTATGCTGACTTCAACACGCTGAAGCCGGGCGACAATTATTTCCCGGACCTGGACTCGCAGTTCTTCGCGGCGAACTCGTTCCCGCCGTGCGGCATGAATTTCACCGCGCCGCAGATCATGGCGCAGTCCGAAGCCAACGTGAAGTAACCACCGCCTGCGCCTGACCCAACGTCGGCCGCGTACGACGCGGCCGACGTTGTCTGCTTCCCCTCTCGGCGGATTTCCGGAATGTTGGACTCGACCACCCATCTGCTGTCCCTGTCCGGCGTCAGCAAACGGTACGGCGGCGTGCGCGCGCTGACCGGGGTGAATTTCGCTTGCGGTCGCGGCTCCATCCACGCCGTACTCGGCGAAAACGGCGCCGGCAAATCCACGCTTATCAAGATTATCTCCGGCGTCGTACAGCCGGACGAGGGCACCATCGCGCTGGAAGGCCGACCGATTGTCTTCCCGACGCCGCAATCGGCCAACGCCGCAGGGGTCGTCTGCATCTTCCAGGAACTGTCGCTGATGCCGGACCTGTCGGTCGCGGACAACATCAGCATCGCCTCGCCGCCCAAGCGGTTCGGGCTGATCGACAAGCGGGCACAACGGCGGCGTGCCGAGCAGCTTCTGGCGCGCGTCGGCTGCGAGGACATCAACCCGCAATCGCTGGTGAAAAACCTGCCGCTGTCGCGCCGCCAGATGGTCGAAATTGCCAAGGCCCTCGGCCGCAAGCCGAAGCTTCTGATTCTGGACGAGGCCACGTCCGCGCTGACGGCAGCCGACGTGCAGCGCGTGTACGGCATTCTCCACGCTCTGCGCGACGAGGGATTGAGCCTGCTGTATATCTCGCACCGGATGCACGAGATCGAGGAACTGGCCGACACCTGCTCGGTCTTCCGCAACGGGCAGCATATCGAGACGTTCCCCAAGGGCACCCGCACCGACGAGCAGGTTGTCCAAATGATGATCGGGCGGGAATGGCGCAACGTTTATCCGCCGAAGCCGGTGCGTAACGCGCCGCTGCCGGTGGAACTGGAAGTCCGCGATCTGGGCTGGGAGGATCGTCTCGCCGGTATTTCGCTGCGCGTCGGCAAGGGCGAGATCGTGGGACTTGGCGGGCTGGACGGGCAAGGCCAACGCGAATTGCTGCTCGCGATGTTCGGCGTGCTGCGCGGCGTGACCGGCACGATCGCGGTGGACGGTGTGGCCAAAACAATCCACAGCCCGGCGCACGCCAAAAGCCCCTCCGTCGGCCTGGCGCTGATCCCGGAGGACCGCAAGACCGAGGGGCTGTGCCTGCCGATGGGCGTGGCGGACAACATCTCGATGGCCGCACTCGATTCGATGACGCGCGGGCTGGTCGTGGACCGGGCGCTGGAAAGCCGCAAGATCGACGAGATGGCCAAGAAGCTGAAAATCAAGTTCGGCAAACTGTCCGATGCCGTGGCCACGCTGTCCGGCGGCAACCAGCAAAAAGTCGTGATCGCCAAGTGGCTGCTGACCGGCGCGCGCGTGATTCTCCTGAACGATCCCACGCGCGGCATCGACGTCGGCACCAAGCAGGAGATCTACCAGTTGCTGCGCGACCTCGCCGACGCCGGCACGTCGATCCTGCTGTATTCCACCGACTACGACGAATTGATCGGCTGCTGCGACCGCGTGCTGATCCTGTACGGCGGCCGCGTGGTGCGCGAACTCGAAGGCGGCGACATCACCGAGGCCAACATCGTCGCCAGTTCGCTGAACATATCCCTCACCGAAAAAGCCGGGGCGCACGCATGAGGGACATCGGGCTGCGCTTGCAGCAAAGCGTCGGCTTCTGGGTGGCCGTGGCGTTGTTCGCGATCCTGTACACGCTGTACTCGTCGCTGCACCCGAAGGGCTGGACGGTGGACATCTTCGTCCAGAACTCTAACGAATCCTTCGCACTGATCATGGTCTCGATGGCGCAGACGGTGCCGGTGCTGACCGGCGGCATCGACCTCTCCGTCGGTGCCATGATGACGCTGGTGAACTGCCTGGCGTCGAATCTCGTCAGCGGCTCGCCGTCGCAGATCGTGCTGGGCATTCTGGTGTGTCTTGCCGCCGGCGCGCTCGCGGGCTTCGTCAACGGCGCCATCGTCGTGTACGGCCGCATCCAGCCGATCATCGCCACGCTCGCGACGGGCGCCGTCTATGTCGGCATCTCGCTGTTCCTGCGCCCGTCGCCTGGCGGCAAGATCGACGACAATCTGTCGTGGGTCGCCACCAACGCGATGGCCGAGATGGACACAACGTATGGCTGGTTTCCGGACGGCGCGCCCGGCTGGTTCGCGCACGGGATCGGCCTGCTGCCGGTGCCGATCCTTCTCATTCTGATCATCGTTTTCGGCGTCTGGGTACCGTTCCGCAAAACCGTGACGGGGCGCGGCTGCTACGCCATCGGCTCCTCCGAAGGGGCGGCCTACATGTCCGGCCTCAGCGTGGCGCGCAGCAAGCTCGCGGCCTACACGCTGGGCGGTCTGTTCGCGGGGTTTGGCGGACTGTACCTCGCGATCCAGACCGGCAGCGGCAATGCGGATATTCCGCAGGCCGGCGGCTACACGCTGAATTCCATCGCAGCCGTGGTGATCGGCGGCACGTCGCTGTTCGGCGGCAGCGGCGGCGCCATCGGCTCGGTGTTCGGCGCGCTGACGCTGCGCTCGATCTCGTTCTGCTTTCGCGTGTTCGACACCGACGGGCAGGTCGGCTTCCTCGCCAACCCGCTGCTGCAACCGATTTTCGAGGGGGTTATCCTGCTGCTCGCCGTATCGCTCGGGGCTGCGCGCGTGTTCCGCGTGAAGAACCGCTTGTCGTTGTTCACGTAAAGCCATGATCAAATCCATCGACCGGCCGACGCTGATCGCGAGCGGCTTCTGCGTCGCCATCCTGATCGCGGGTACGATCTACACGCTGTACACGCAGGGGACGGCGAGCTTCATCGAGCCGACCTATCTGCTGCAACAATTGAAGATCGCGGCGTTCCTCGGCACCGTCGCTGCCGGCATGATGGTGGTGATCCTGCTCGGCCACATCGACCTGTCGGTGCCGTGGACCATCGCCGCGAGTGCGATGATCGCCACCGCCGTGGGCGGGCCGTGGGCCATCCCCGTCGGGCTTGGCGTGGGGCTGGCGGTGGGGCTGATCAACGGCATCGGTGTCGCGTTCCTGCGGGTGCCGTCGATGATCTTTACCCTTGGCGTCAATGCGGTGCTGCGCGGGCTGATGGTGATGCTGACGGGCGGGTTCGCGCCGCAATCCTCGGCGACGCCGATCATGTCGTGGCTGGCCAACGGCGAGCCGTTGAGCGTGCCGATCGGCGGCGGGCATACGTGGGGCATCGCCAACGCGGTGCTGATGTGGGCGCTGCTGTCGGCGGCATTGGTGTTCATGCTGACCCGCACGCCGTTCGGCCGCTACATCTACGCCGCCGGCAATCGGGAGGCTGCGGCGTATCTGTCCGGCATCAACACGCGGCTGGTGCTGATCGGCAGTTTCGTCATCTGCTCGCTGTGCGCGTCGATGGCCGGGCTGCTGATCGCGGGCTACACGTCCAAAGCGTTCCAGGCGATGGGCGACGCCTATCTGCTGCCGGCGATTGCGGCGGTGGTGGTGGGCGGCACCAACATTCTGGGCGGCCAGGGCAAGTATAGCGGCACGGTCGTCGGCACCATCCTGATCGTGCTGCTGCAAAGCGTGCTGAGCGTGATGCAGATGCCGGAAGCCGGGCGGCAGATCATCTACGGCGTGGTGATCATCTCGATGCTGCTGGTGTATGGGCGGAGCAAGGCGATCCGGGGCTGACTCGACAGGGCGGCGTGCGGCTTCGTAGGGTTTAGCGCCCTGCGGAGATCGGCATGAAAGCGTTCTGGTCGGCGACCCAACTGGCGCACGCGCCGCAGTTTTTTCTGCAACGCGGCGTGGTGCGGAAGAATTTCGAAGTTCCGGCGCGGGCGGAATCGCTGCTTGCGGCGTGCGAGGCGCTGAAACTCGACCTCGTCGTGCCGCCACCGGCCGAGCGGGCGGCGCTGGAGGCGGTGCATACCGCCGCCTACCTCGATTTCCTGCGGGACGCCCCCGCCGACTGGGCGGCGCTGCCGGAGCATGGGCCGGAGATCGTCGCCAACATTCATCCAAGCCCGGACATGTTTGCCAACGGCGCAAAAGTGCCGGAGTCGGTGATCGGGCGTGCCGGCTGGTTCACGCTGGACACGGCGTGTCCGGTCGCGCCGGAGACGTGGGGGTCGGCGCTGGCCGCCGCCGAGGGCGCGCTCGCGGCAGCGGACGAGGCGGCGGCCGGACGCTCCGCCTACGCGCTGGCGCGTCCGCCCGGGCACCATGCGTATGCGGCGCGGGCCGGCGGCCATTGCTACCTGAACAACGCGGCCCTGGCGGCCGAGCGGTTGCGGGCCAAGGGCGCCGCGCGCGTCGCGGTGCTGGACATCGACGCGCATCACGGCAACGGCACGCAGGGGATTTTCTGGCAGCGGGACGACGTGATGTTCGTCTCCGTCCACGGCGATCCGTCCCACTATTATCCGTGGTTCGTGGGGCATGCGGGCGAACGCGGGGCGGGCGCGGGCGAGGGCTTTTCCCGTAATTTTCCGTTGGCGCGCGGCACCGCCGACGACGGCTGGCTGGCGGCGGTCGCGGACGGTGTGGCTGCGATCGAGGCGTTCGGGGCGGAGGCACTGGTGATCAGCGTCGGGTTCGATGCGTCCAAGGACGAACCGCTGGGGTTTTTGGCGGTGACGGAGGACGGGTTCGCGCGCGCCGGAGCGGCTATCGGCGGGATGCGGCTGCCGACGGTGCTGGTGCAGGAGGGCGGCTACAATGTGGCGCTGCTGGGCACGCTGCTGACGCGGTTTCTGGAAGGGTTTGCGCCGTGATTGGGATAAGTGGCGCCCGCGGGGACTCAACGGCACCACCCCTCCCCCAACCCCCTGCCACAAGGGGAGGGGGTTTTTCCTCGTGACCGCGTTCGCCGCCAAGACGCTGCCGCACGCCTACGACGTGCTGGCGCCGGACGGGTCCGAGGTGCGCCTGCTGCTGGCGCTGGCCGGCGGCAGCATGGCGCATTTCCGGCTACCGGCGGGCAAAGTGTCGCGCGCGGTGCGGCATGTGACGGTGGAAGAAATCTGGTACGTTTTGGGTGGGACTGGCGAAATGTGGCTGTCGCAGGACGAGCGGGCGGAGATCGTGCCGGTGTCCGCGGGCGTGTCGCTGACGATCCCGCTCGGCACCGCGTTCCAGTTCCGTGCCTCGGACGATGGCCCGCTGACGGCGGTGGCGATCACAATGCCGCCCTGGCCGGGGGCGGAGGAGGCGGTGTTTGTCGATGGGGTGTGGGACGCGACGGCTTGACGATGCCCCGAACCATGCTCTGTTATATGGGCTATGAACCGGATCACATTCGACGCTGGACAATGCGGTGGCCGACCCTGCATTCGTGGCATGCGAATCAGGGTTCAAGATGTCGTTGAGATGCTGGCAGCCGGGATGACGGACGCGGAGATACTCGCGGACTATCCCGATCTTGAGGCAGAAGATATTCGTGCCTCGCTTGCGTTCGCTGCTGCCCAGATGGACCATTCGTTCCTGCCCGCAACGGCCGCGTGAGGCTGCTGATCGACGCACAGTTACCGGTTTCCCGCGACCGCGCTTTTATCCAGGCCAACGTTCACGTGCGCAATGGCGTCAACGTAGGGCTCCACGCGAGCGACGCGGGCATTTGGGTCTGCCTCCGTCAAATACTCCCTACACCGAGAGTCGACCCGTGACGCCTGGATGTGCTGCCCCTTCCTTCATCCGCCAAAGAAACTCAACCTCAACTGATACGCCCAATCTTTGTGCGATGTGGCTGACGCCTTTCCAAGCGTCATTAGCCCCCTGTCCCTGTACCGAAATGCCATGCTCTGCCACAAAGCGGTAGCCTTCGTCCTCCTTTTTACCAGGAACAAAGTTGACGATGATGATTCGACGGGCCTCATCAGTCTTAGTAAGCCGATCCTTGGGAATTAATCGGATTAAGTAGAAGAGCAGTTCATTCCAAGTCGGGCGAACCGTCGTGCTGTCGACTTTGGCTGACAGAAGCTTTGTATGTGTGAGGTTGGGAACCGCCATAGAGTTGAAAATCCGTGGCGTGATGTTTTGATCTCGTCCCAGTTTTCTAGTGGCAATCATCATCTCCACATACTTGGTTCCTCCATCGCTAAGTTCCCAAACGCCACGTTCCGAATCACTCTTGAAGACGCCTTCATTTTTAAGTTCGTTTCTGTTCCAATGAACGCTATTTTCCCATCTTTCTTTCCCATCGGATCGGAGTTTATGGTCTCCTGATCGAAGCCGTGCTGCTACCTTCAGACCCACGAGTTCCGTCGCTTGTTGCGCACTCGCTGTACCGCCCAGTTCGTACATTGCTTCGAGTAGTGGATCGCGAAACTCCTTCTGAGGTAGCAGGTCTTCGCCCTGATTGTCCTCAGCCAGAATAGGCTTGTCGCTACCATTGGTCTTGACGACTGCAAGACTCTGGTCGCGTTTGTCCAGCAGGCCCACTATTACACTTTCGATCGTATCCACAAGTGGAACAGCAATATGCTGTAGGCGAGCGAATGTGGCGTCGCTCAAATGAACGCTGTGGGGCATGGGCGTCTCCTCCCGCCTAGTCTAGGATCATTGAATTTTAGGGATTTTGACATATTGAGTCAATCGTCCAATGCCTGTGACTCGCTACTCCAACAACCCGGATTGCTTTCGATCCAAAACCGCGCCAGCCTGCCCGTATGTCCATCGCCCGCATCCGCAGTTTCGCCTTTTCCGGTATCGAGGCGGTGCCGGTGGAAGTGCAGGTGCAGATCTCGGGCGGATTGCCGGCTTTTCTCGTGGTCGGCCTGCCGGACAAGGCGGTGGGCGAGGCGCGGGAGCGGGTGCGGGCGGCGTTGACGGCGATGGGGTTGTCGCTGCCGCCCAAGCGGGTGCTGATCAACCTCGCGCCGGCCGATCTGTTGAAGGAAGGGTCGCATTTCGACCTGCCCATCGCGCTGGCGGTGCTGGCGGCGATGGATGTCGTGCCGCGCGAAGATCTGTTCGAGTTTGCCGCGCTGGGGGAGCTTTCGCTCGACGGCTCGCTGAACGCGGTGGCTGGCGTGCTGCCGGCGGCCATCGCGGCGTCGAACGCCGACATGGGGCTGATCTGTCCGGCGGCGCAGGGGGGCGAAGCCGCGTGGGCGGGCAATCTTCAGGTACTCGCCGCCGCCGATCTGCTGTCGCTGATCAACCATTTTCGCGGCATTCAGGTGTTGTCGCCGCCCGATCCGGCGGGGGTGGCGGAGGGGGACAAAATCCCCGACCTCGCCGACGTGCGCGGCATGGAAACGGCCAAGCGGGCGCTGGAGATCGCCGCTGCCGGGGGCCACAATCTGCTGCTGGTCGGGCCGCCCGGTGCCGGCAAGTCGATGCTGGCGGCGCGGCTCGCGGGGCTGCTGCCGGACCTGACGCCGCGCGAGGCGCTGGAAGTGTCGATGATCCACAGCGTCGCCGGCATGCTGGTCGGCGGCAAACTGGTCAAACGCCCGCCGTATCGGGAGCCGCATCACAGCGCCAGCCAGGCGGCGCTGACCGGCGGCGGGCAGCGGGCGCGGCCGGGCGAAGTGTCGCTGGCGCATCGCGGCGTGTTGTTTCTGGACGAGTTGCCGGAGTTTCCGCGCCCCGCGCTGGAAGCCCTGCGGCAGCCGATGGAAAGCGGGCGCACCACCGTCGCGCGCGCGATGGCGCACGTCACCTATCCCGCTCGCTTCCAGTTGATTGCGGCGATGAACCCATGTCGCTGCGGCCATCTCGGCGATGCCGGCCGCGAATGCGGTCGCGCGCCGCGCTGCGGCGAGGATTATCAGAACCGCATCAGCGGCCCGCTGCTGGACCGCATCGACATCAGCGTGCAGGTGCAGCCCATGGCCCCGTCCGAACTGTCGCGCGCCCCGCCGGGCGAGCCCAGCGAAGCCGTCGCCGGCCGCGTTGGCCGGGCGCGGGAGGCGCAGCGCGGGCGCGGTGGCGAGGACGGGCCGCCGGTCAACGCGGAAGCCGATGTCGGCACTTTCACCCTGTTGCCGGATGCCCGAGACCTCGCGGAAAAAGCCTCCGACAAACTACGCCTCTCGCCGCGCGGCTTCACCCGCACGCTGCGGGTGGCGCGCAGCATCGCCGATCTGGCCGACGCGCGCGCGATCCGCCGCGCCGACGTGGCCGAGGCGCTGGCCTACCGCCACCGGATGCCGGGGAAGACGATCTAGGGCCTGTTGGGACCGAACCGATCCACCTCATCACCCCGGCTCACCTCGTCACCCCGGCGAAGGCCGGGGTCCAGGCCCACACGAAAGTCGGAACGGGCGGCCCTGGATTCCGGCATCCGCCGGAATGACGAAATTGCGTCAGGGCTCCTCGAACCAAACCCTTGCCGTCAGTCCTCCTTGGCGGCAGCTTCCGGATTGGCCATCGCCGCTTGCAGCAGCCGCAGCGCGCCCGCCCTATCGCCCGCGCCGAGCGCCCGCCGCGCGTCGGCCAGTTGATGCACAAGTTTCTGCTGACTGGGCTGGCCGGCCTTGGAGGGGCGGACGGAGCGGTCCAGCGCCCGGCTTTCGGCCCGCTCGATCGCCTCCTGCGCCTCGCCGAGCCGGCCGGCGGCGATGGCGCCCTCGGCCGCCTTCATAAACGCGGCCGGCGCGGCGTTCTCGTCCACGAACGGCGTCGGCAGTTGCGGCGACCACAGCGTGTGCGTGTCGCCCACGCCGACATTGGCGGGCGCGGTGGAGGTCGGCTGCTTGCCCCCGACATCGGCCACGCTCTGGGCAAACACCGGCGCGGCGGCGAGGGGAAACAGCAGGGCGATGGCGTGGATGCTGGGCATGGAGTCGTCCGGATCGAAGGGGCGATCCCCATAGCCGCATGCGTGCCGGAAGGCCATGCCCCCGTCGTCTCCCGCTCCGCCCGATTTGCGGCGGACATGGCTGCTGACGCTTCCCTTTCGTCATCCCGGCGGAGGCCGGAACGGCCTGATCCAGGCCTGTGCCTTGGCACGCCCTTAATGTTAAGGCATAGCAACAGTATCCGCCGCGTCAGGTCTCGACGCGAAATGCATCGGCAATCCGCCGCACCTGCCCGGCATCGTCCACCACGATCACGTCGAAGCGGACCCCTGCCCGCCCCCAATCGGGATTTTCGGCCAACAAACTCTCGGCGGCTGCAAGCAAGCGCGCGCGTTGACGCGGCCCCAGTGCCTCCGCCGCCTGCGCGAGCGTCGGGCGGCGCTTGACTTCCACGAACGCCAGCAACCCGTCGCGCTGGGCGACGACATCGACTTCGCCCGCCTTGGTGCGGACCCGGCGGCCCAAAATG
>CAJCJG010000026.1 GCA_903970625.1 Solirubrobacterales bacterium 70-9
CACGGACCCGCCCCGCCGCATCGCCAGCCGCGCCACCCGCCGGCCGAGTGCATGCGCCATCGAGGGCTGCATATCGGTGCCATGCACGGGGCCGCCGACGAGCAGCACCACATGCGGGCGCGGCAGATGGCTCAGCCGCTCAGCCCAGCCGCGCGCGGCCTGATGCAGCACCAGCGGCGAGACCCGGTGCGGCCGCCCGAGCACCGGAAACACGTTTTCCTGCCGCACCGGGCGATCCTGCGCCGGCACCACCAGCATGTCGTACGCGTCGGCCCGCAGCAGCGCGCCCAGCGGCGCCAGCATCGGCGACAACAGCAGGCCTGCGTCGGCGCAGTGGACCACATGGCAGGCGAAGCGCGATTTCAGCCATAGCGCGACCGAGGAGGCGCGGGCACCGGAGGAGATCACCAGTTTCGGCCCCTCCCCCCCCGGCGGCGGCGCCAGCAGCGAGACGGCGGGCGTGAAGGCCGGGGTGAAGGCCGGCGCACGATCCTCGCCGCCGCGCCCCGGCTGCGCCAGCCCGATCAGCGTGCCGCGCCGCGAAAACCCGGCAACCGAGGCCCTCCAGTTCCACGTCAGCGGAATGCGCCGGAACGGTACGCCGAGCCGCTCGGCGATGCCGATGGCGGCGGAGTCGGCGCCGGCGCGAAAATCCTCCAGCACCCAGACCGGCGCGTCCTGCGTCGTCGCATTACGCACTTCGCTCATACCGATGGACGCCTTGCCGGCGCGAGGTTAGGAGGAAAGCGCACGGGGGACGGCACCATGACCAAGCTGCATGTGACGGACTGGGACCGGGACGCGGCGTTGACCACCGCGCGCATCCTGTTGGAGATCAAGGCCGTCAATTTCCGTCCCGCCGAACCTTACACGTTCACCTCGGGCTGGAAATCGCCCGTGTATATCGACTGTCGCCGCATCATCTTCTTCCCGCGCGCCCGCGCCAAGATCTGCGAGCTGGCGGTGGAAAAAATCGGCCGCCATGTCGGCTACGAGAGCATCGAGGCCGTCGCCGGGGGCGAGACCGCCGGCATCCCTTTCGCCGCGTGGATCGCCGACCGGATGCTGACGCCGATGGCCTACGTGCGCAAGCAGCCGAAAGGGTTTGGGCGCAATGCGCTGATCGAGGGCGACGTGCCGACCGGCATGCGCACGCTGCTTGTGGAGGACCTGACGACCGACGGCGCCAGTAAAATCCGCTTCGCGCAGGCCCTGCGCGACGCTGGCGCGATCTGCAACCACGACTTCGTGGTGTTCTTCTACGGGGTGTTCCCCGGCAGCTTCGAAACCCTGGCCAAGATGGACATCTCGCTCCACGCGCTGGCGACCTGGTGGGACGTGCTGGAGGCGTGCCGCGATAAACCGTATTTCGACGAAAGCGCCCTGTCCGAGGTCCGCCGCTTCCTGGAAAACCCGGTCGCATGGTCGGCCGCGCACGGCGGCGTGGCGAGTGCGGAGGAGGCGCTGGCAAGGAAGAGTGCTTCGGTCTGAGCAGGGGCGACGCGATGGACGATGGTGTCGCCGTGACCGTCCCAGTCGAACCGGACATTGCCACGGGGGTCAACCGGTCCCGACGCCCCGCCGGGAACGCCGGGCCTGCCTCGCGGCCGCCCAAAGCCGGCACCTTGGCACGTCCCGTGTGTTACGTTGACGTAACATAATCCCCTCGCGCACCGGCTGCACAACCGCCGAAAATGCGGCATGATGGGGGTGAAGAACCGGAGGAGGACCCCATGCGCCAAAACACTGGGTCGCGGGACGTCGCCGACCGCCCGGGCGGCTCGGTGGTGGACGATACCGACTGGATCGCCCGCGCCCGCGCGCTGCGCCCGCTGCTGGAGGCCGCCGCCCCCCGCATCGAATCCGGGCGCGGCCTGCCGCCGGACGTGATCGAGGCATTGCACGCAGCAAAAATGTTCCGCCTGCTGATCCCGCGCGACCTCGGCGGCGCCGAACTGGATTTGCCGACCTTCGTGCAGGTGATCGAGGCAGTGGCAGAGGCGGACGGCAGCGTCGCATGGTGCCTCGGCCAGGGCGCCGGCTGCTCGATGACCGCCGCCTACCTGCCGCGCGAGGCGGCCCAGCAGATGTTCGGGCGCGACCCGCGCGCCGTATTGGCCTGGGGCGCCGGCCCCAGCGGGCAGGCGGTGCCGGTGGAGGGCGGCTTCCGTGTCACCGGCCGCTGGAGCTACGCCAGCGGCTCGCGCCACGCCACCTGGCTCGGCGGCCTGTGCCCGATCGTCGAGCCGGACGGATCTCCCCGGCTGGAGGCGGACGGCACCCCCATGATCCGCAGCTTCGTCTATCCGAAGTCGCAGACGCAGGTGATCGACGATTGGCAGGTGATCGGCCTGCGCGGCACCGGCAGCGACAGCTACGCCGTCACCGACCTGTTCGTGCCCGAGGCGTTCCACTTCCTGCGGACGGTCCCCGCACCGCACCCCGGCGCGCTGTATCGGATGCCGCTGATGGGCGCCTACCCGCTGGCCTTCGCGGGCGTGGCGCTCGGCCTCGCGCGCGCGGTGCTGGACTCGTTCATCGCCATGGCGCGAGCCAAATCGCCGCGCGGGCTGGCGCCGATGCGCGACAACGCGGCGGTGCAGTCGCTGATCGGCCTCGCCGCCACCCGGCTGCGCTCGGCCCGCACGTTCCTGCTCGCACCGCTGGGCGAAATCGTCGCCGATCTGGCGGCCGGCGGCGCGCTCGCCGGCCAGCACGAACTCACGCTTCGGATGTCCTCGACGTTCGCCATCCAGGAGTCGGCGGCGGTAGTGGACGCGCTGTACCACGAGGCCGGCGCGTCCGCGATCCACAGCGCCAACCCGTTCGAGCGGCGGTTCCGCGACGTTCACGCGGTCGCACAGCAGGTCCAGGGGCGTCGCGCCAATTTCGAACTGGTCGGCAAGCGGATGATGGGGATGGAGACCGGGCCGCTGGTGATCTGACGGCACCCTATTCCGCCAACGCCGCCGACCACGGCGACATCGCATCGCTCACGCCGACACGCTCGCCGTCTGGCCGCACGAGAACAAGGTTCGGGCAGGCGAAATTGATCGGCTGCACCGCGTGCTCGGCCGTCTCGGTCGGCCCGGCCGCGCGCAGAGCCGCCAGCACGTCCGGCCCAAACCGGCGGTCGGCAAGGATGGAGTCGGGGCCGGAGACGTCGATGCGAGGGTGATGCGCGGCTGCATGCGGGTCCATGCCGAAATCGGCGACGAAGGCCACCGATTGCAGCACGGCGGCCAGGATGCGCCGCCCGCCGGAGGCTCCGGCCGCCAGTACCGGAGTATCGCCGTCGCGCAGAATGACCGGACACATGTTGGTCAGCGGCCGGCGGCCGGGCGCGATAGAGTTTGCGCGGCCGGGGCGCGGGTCGAACCACATGATGCCGTTGTTCATCAGCACGCCGGTGCGCGGCAGCACCAGCTTGCTGCCCATCGTGGATAGCAGCGTGCTGGTCAGCGCCACCATGCCGCCCTCCGCATCGCAGACCGTCAGGTGAGTGGTGCAACCCCCCTCCCCTTCGCCTTCCAGCCGCGCGGCGTAGGCGGCTAGCAGGGCGGCGGCGAGATGCCCGAACCACGCGGCGTCGGGCTTTTCGGTCGTGGGCGGCGGCAGGCTGGCCAGCACCCGCGCCAGCGTCGGTCCGGCGGTCAGGCCGCCCGCGTATTGCAGGGTTTTGCCGCGCCACGGCGCCTCGGAGGCCAGCGAGATGCGCGCGCGGCAATCACGTAGATCGTCGGCGGAGAGAACGCCGCCGCTGTCCGCCATGTCGGCCAGCAACGCCTGCGCAATCTCCCCCTCGTAGAAATCGGCAAGGCCCGCCCCTTGCAGCCGCTCCAGCGTCGCGGGCAGATTGCCCAGCACCATGAACGGCGGATCGCCGCGATAGGGCGGCGTCGGCGGCAGTCCCTCCGGCAGATAGAGGCGGGCGCTCTCCGGGTAATGGCGCAGCCCGGCGGCGTTGGCCGCGATCATCAGCGTCGTGTACCAGTCGCGCGGCAGCCCGCGTTTGGCGAGTGCGATCGACGGCGCCAGCAAGTCTGCCAGCGGCAGCCGCCCCCACCGCTCGTGCATCGCGCGATACCCAGCCACCGTGCTGGGGATCGCGACCGACAGCGCGCCGTGCAGGTTCAGGTCGCCTTCCACTTCCGGCCAACCGAACCCGTCGGTCGTCGGCCGGCCGGTCAGGCGGAATGCGGTGGCGTCCAACCCGGCCGGCGCGACCGGGCCGAAATCCACCATCTGCGCGCGCGGCGCCCCGGCGGGATGGACAAGCGCAAAGCCGATGCCGCCCAGCCCGGAATTCCATGGCTCGACGGCGGCGAGCGCGAAGCCTGCGGCCACGGCGGCATCGACGGCGTTGCCGCCGCCTTCCAGCACCGCCACCCCCACCTCGGCTGCGGCGCGCGCCTGCGACACCACGATGCCCCGCCGGCCGCGCGCCGCCGGTTTGGTGACGTGCCAATTCTGCCCCATGTGCGGCGGCGGGGCGTAATCGGCGAAATTCGTCATGCGGCGGCTCCGGGGCTGCGTCCCGCGATGCTAGCGCAGCCCCGGTCGGGCGCCAGCTTGCATCTGCCTCAGCGGATCGCCGCCGCGAGCATCCGCAGCGGCTGGTGGATCGAGGGCGCGGCAGGGGCCGGACTCCAAAGTGGGGGGGCCGGGGCGACGACGACCTCATCCTGCACGTCCAGCGTCGCCAGCCGATACCCGCGCTCGTCGCTCAGCACGACGCGCGGCGTGTCGGGGCCGCCCTCGATCTTGCGGCGCAGGCGATACACATGGGTTTCGACCGTGTGCGAGGACACGTTCGGGCTGTAGCCCCAGACCTCCCGAAGCAGCGTATCGCGCGAGACCGGGCGGCCTTCGGCGCGGCAGAGGCGGGCGAGCAGGGCCGCCTCCTTCTCGGTCAGCCGAACCGGATGCGACAGGAACGGCTGGAAGGCGGTGCGTGTGGCGGGGCGGTAGGTCAGCACGCCGACCCGCATGTCGTTCTCCTCCCGGCTCATCGAGACGCGGAACTGCGCGCGGATGCGGGCCGCCAGTTCGCGCGGGCGCAGCGGGCGGACCAGGAAATCGTCGGCACCGGCATCCAGGCCCGTGACCAAATCGTCCTCGGTGGCGGTATCCGCCAGCAGGATCACCGGCAGCATCACGCCGCGCCGCCGCAGGCGGACGATCAGCGCATGGCCCTCCATGTCCGGCAACTCGCTTTCGACCAGCACCAGGTCGGCGCGGCTGGTGCGGGTCAGCGCCAGCGAGGCCGCCTCCCCACTCGCGGCATGGGACACGATGTAGCCCAGCCGGCCAACCTCCCGCGCCAACTCGGCGCGGGCGGCGGCGTTGCTATCCACGATCAGGATGTGCCTGGCGCTCATGTTCGGAACCCTCGCTTTGCTGCGTTGCCGGCAGACTGCGGTATCGCGGGGGGTTCGACTGTGAGGACGGTCACAGGCAGGCGTGGTTTTATCGAGAAAATTGCCGAAGCAAAAGCAGCGGCAGCCCGGCTCGTGGACTTCTTGTTTCGTCTTACGTCTGTAAAGGTGCGGGTTTACTACGCCCGACTTGTTGCTCGTCGGGCCGTCAGACTTTCGGCGTCTCCGCGACCGGCTGGCTCATGCCCCGCTGAGCGGTGCCGAACGAGGGCACGCCGTTCTGCGGCGGCACGCCGCGCAAATCCATGCGGGTCAGCACCAGCAACTCGGCCGAGCCGGTGGGCCGGGTCTTCAATTTCATCTGCGCCGCCGCGTCGATCAGCGTGCGGAAGCGGTCGAACGAGCGCCGGCGCAGCGTGACGGTGGAGGGCGTGGCAAGCCCGGCCGCCGCTTCCAGTGCATCGTCGAGCACGGCACAGGTAACGCGGCGGATGCCGTCGCGGACTTCGAACCGGATGAAATTCTCGCTGCGCGCGGCAACCGCGTCGGACGTTCGGCTCATCGTTCGGTCTCCTTGCTGCTGTCGAAGGGTCGGGCTGGCCATCGAAAGGGTGGCCCGGATGGCCGCCGCAGCTTCCATCCGGGCCGGTTTTCGCGAGCGTCAGTAGTCCATGCCGTCGGACGGGCCTTGGGCAGCCGCGCTGCCGGCACCCTTCTCCGTACGGTCGGACACCATGGCCTCGGTCGTGATCAGCAGGCCGGCGACCGAAGCCGCGTTCTGCAACGCGACGCGGACCACCTTGGTCGGGTCGATGATGCCGGCCACCACCATGTCGGTGAACGTGCCACTCTGCGCGTCGAAGCCGTAATCGTACTCGCTCTTTTCCAGCACTTTTCCGGAGATCACGGCGCCATCCTCGCCGGCATTCTCGGCGATCTGGCGCAGCGGGGTCTGCACCGCCTTGCGGACGATCTCGATGCCGAACCGCTGCTCCTCGTTCTCCGGCTTCAGGTTGGCCAGCACCAGCGAGGCACGGGCGAGCGCCACGCCGCCGCCGGGGACGATGCCTTCCTCGACCGCAGCACGGGTTGCGTGCAGGGCGTCATCGACGCGCGCCTTGCGCTCCTTCACCTCGACCTCGGTGGCTCCGCCGACGCGCAGCACCGCCACGCCGCCGGACAATTTGGCCAGCCGCTCCTGCAACTTCTCCTTGTCGTAGTCCGAGGTGGTTTCCTCGATCTGCGCGCGGATTTGGGAGACACGACCCTTGATGGCGTCGGCCTCGCCGGCACCTTCGACGACGGTCGTGGTTTCCTTCTCGATCAGCACCCGCTTGGCGCGGCCGAGCATGGCCAGCGTCACGTTCTCCAGCTTGATGCCGAGATCTTCGGAGATCGCCTGCCCGCCGGTCAGAATGGCCAGGTCTTCCAGCATCGCCTTGCGGCGGTCGCCGAAGCCCGGCGCCTTGACGGCCGCGACCTTCAACCCGCCGCGCAGCTTGTTGACGACGAGCGTGGCCAGCGCCTCGCCTTCGATGTCCTCGGCGATGATCAGCAGCGGCGCGCCGGTCTGCACCACGGCCTCCAGCACCGGCAGCAGCGCCTGGATGCCGGACAGCTTCTTCTCATGGATCAGGATGTAAGGGTCGGCCAGTTCCACCAGCATCTTCTCGGCGTTGGTGATGAAATACGGGCTGAGATAGCCACGGTCGAACTGCATGCCCTCGACGACATCCAGTTCCGTCGTCATCCCCTTGGCTTCCTCGACGGTGATGACACCCTCGGCGCCGACCTTCTGCATCGCCTGCGCGATCAGCCGGCCGATGTCGGCCTCGCCGTTGGCGCTGATGGTGCCGACCTGGGCCGTCTCCGCCTCGGTGGTGATCTTCTTGGTGCGGCTCTCAAGCTCGGCGACCAGGGCGGCCACCGCCTTGTCGATGCCGCGCCGCAGTTCGATCGGGGCGAGGCCGGCGGCCACCGCCTTGCCGCCCTCGCGCACGATGGCCTGCGCCAGCACGATGGCGGTCGTGGTGCCGTCGCCGGCCAGATCGTTGGTCTTGGTCGCGACCTCGCGCACCAGCGACGCGCCGATATTCTCCGCCTTGTCGGACAGCGTAATCTCCTTGGCGACGGTCACGCCGTCCTTGGTGATCAACGGCGCGCCGTAACTTTTGTCGATCAGCACGTTGCGGCCCTTGGGGCCGAGCGTCACCTTCACGGCGTCGGCCAGCAGGTCCACGCCGCGAAACATGCGGGCGCGCGCGTCGGCGCCGAATTTTACGTCTTTGGCAGCCATGATCTTGTCCTTGTCGCAGAATTTCTATTGGTCTTGGGCCGGGTAGGCCGTCAGGCGGCCTTGGCCTGGACGATCCCGAGCAGGTCGCTTTCCTTGAGGATCAGCAGTTCCTCGCCGTCGATCTTCACTTCGGTGCCGGACCACTTGCCGAACAGCACGCGGTCGCCGGCGGCGACTTCCAGCGGGACGATTGTCCCCTGCTCGTTGCGAGCGCCGGGGCCGACGGCGACGACTTCGCCCTCCATCGGCTTTTCCTTGACGGTATCGGGGATGATGATGCCGCCGGCGGATTTTTCCTCCGGCGTGATGCGACGCAGGACGACCCGGTCGTGCAGGGGGCGGAATTTCATCTGGCAGCCTTTCAGGATACGCGGCCGACGGCCGCGAGGACGCGCGGCAGCGCCCCGCCAACACTCCCGGACACCGGCTGGCTCCGGCCCGCGCGTGTGCGGGGAACAGAACCTGCTCAGATCGAGACCGTCGCGGAGCGATCCGACAGAACTACTTTTCGTTAAATGAACGAGAAGAACATTACCGATACATAGCGATAATCTTGTCTAAGCGCAAGCCGCGTTTTCCGGATATATCAATTCACTTGCGCACCTCTTTCTTTTACGGCGCCACGTCGGAAAACTTCACCATGCGCGCCGACGCCTCGTCCCACAACGCGTAGGACGGCGCACGCCACGCCTGCCACAGCGTCAGCGACGCGACGGCCGGCGCCAGGGCCGCGCAGGCGCGATGGCACTCTTCCAGCCTGTAGTTCGGCACGCGCGGCATCAGATGGTGGATGTGGTGGAAGCCGATATTGCCGCTGAACCACTGCAAGATGCGCGGCAGCCGCAGGTGCGAACTGCCCAGCAGGGAGGCGCCGGACTGGCTCCATTGCTCCTGCCGCGTCCAGATCGTCGCCTCGAACCGATGCTGCACGGCGAACAGGCCCACGCCGAGAATGGCCGCCAACACAATGGTCGGAAGTTGCACCAGCGCGACCGGCCCGGCCCCGAGGCACAGAACCAGCCCCGTGAACAGGATCAACAGCCCGGCATCGGTCAGGAACACGCTCGCCCGCTCGCGCCGCCACCCCGCCGGCGTGTCGAACGGCACACGATAGAGAAACAGGAAGATCAGCGGCGGCAACAGAAGCTGCGCCACCAGAGGATGCTGAAACACCCGGCGGGCGCGGCGGGCGAACGGCGTCATCGCCCGGTACTCGGCGACCGTCAGACACCCCGAATAGATGTCGGCGCCTGCCGTGCGACGATCCAGATTGTTCCAGTCGGCATGGTGATTGGCGTGCTGGCGTCGCCAGTTGGCGAACGGCGTCATCGTGATCAGGCTGCAAAACCGGCCCAGCCAGGCGTTGGCGGCCCGGCCGCGAAAGAACGCGCCATGGCCGCAATCGTGCTGGATGATGAAGATGCGTACGATCAGCCCGGCGGCCGGAATTGCCAGGGCAAGACTGATCCAGACCGACGTTTCGCGGAGCGCATACATCGCCGCGATCAGCGCGAAGAACGGCGGGAAAGTCGTTGCCAACTGCCCGATGCTGCGGCTCAGCACGGGTGCCTGATGCGCCACCGCAATGGCCTTGAAGGCGCGCGCGCGCCCGTCGCTCAGCCGGTCATCGCTTGTCATCGTGGTCCTGAATGCGGTGAGAAAGGGACGCGGGCCGCCGCAGCCGAAATCACCACTGCGGCCACCTCGTAATCGATGGCGGCCACGCGACATTCTGATGACCTACGAGGTATCGGTTCCCGCACCCCCGATTGCAAGCCGGCGAGCACCGCCGCCGCTGTTCAAAAATCGTGCATCGCCTCGGGGGCCGCTTGACTCCGGTCCAGTTTGGAACATACATTCCGTCATCTGGACCGTACGTTCTAATAAGTGCCGATCTGCTCGACGGATAAGGCCGGAAAATTGGCTGCCATGGGAGGCAAACGGTCGCGCTGCGGTGCGAAGCAGGCTGCAATGTCCGCCGACGAAACATACGTTCCAGCGAATTCCCGCGCATAGGGAGTCCGTCCGGCTGTTCATCGGGTGCTACCGGACACCCGCCAAGGAGGAACGACCATGAAGAAACTGTTGCTCGCCACCGCGATGACGGCCCTGATGACCGGCGGCGCCATGGCCGCCAACATCGGCGTGTCGATGTCGCAATTCGACGATAATTTCCTGACAGTGCTGCGCAACGGCATGCAGGACTACGCCAAGACAAAGCCCGGCATCTCGCTCCAGGTCGAGGACGCGCAGAACGACGTGGGAAAACAACTGAACCAGATTCAGAACTTCATTGCCGAAAAATTCGACGCGATCATCGTCAACCCCGTCGATACCGACGCCACGCCGAAAATGACCAAGCTCGCCGCCGCCGCCGGCATCCCGCTGGTCTATGTCAACCGCCTGCCGGCCGATCCGAAACTGCCGCCGAAGGTTTCGTTCGTCGGCTCCGACGAGCGGCTGTCCGGCACGATGGAGGCGCAGGAGGCCTGCAAGCTGCTCGGCGGCAAGGGCAACATCGTCATCCTGATGGGCGAACTCTCCAACCAGGCCGCGCGCCAGCGCACCGCCGACGTGGAGGAGGTGATCAAGACGCCGGAATGTTCGGGCATCAAGCTGCTGGAGAAGCAGACCGGCAACTGGAGCCGCACGCAGGGCACCGACCTCGTGACCAACTGGATCAGCGCCGGCATCGCTCCGGACGCGATCATTTCCAACAACGACGAAATGGCCATCGGCGCCATCCAGGCTCTCAAGGCCGCCGGCAAGCCCATCGGCGTCGGCCCCGGCAAGACGATGGTGGCCGGCATCGACGCGACGGCGGACGGTCTGGCGGCGATGAAGGCCGGCAATCTGGCCGTCACCGTGTTCCAGAACGCGGCCGGCCAGGGCCAGGGCGCGGTCGATACCGCGATCAAGCTCGCCAAGGGCGACAGCGTCGAGCAGATGGTGTGGGTGCCGTTCGAACTCGTGACCCCGGCGAACATGGATAAGTTCACCAAGAAGAACTAGGCTGGCAACGGCGCCGGGCGTGGCCAGCAAGGCCGCGCCCGGCCGCCCAAAACGCTGGAGGAATGCGCCAATGCAGCGCGCGCTTGCGATCGACGGTGCCCAAGGCCCGGCCGACGCCGCCGGCTTCCTGCTGGAAGTCGAGCATGTGCGGAAGGAATTTCCCGGAGTCGTTGCGTTGGACGACGTGTCGTTCAAGCTCCGCCCCGGCTCGGTCCACGCGCTGATGGGGGAGAACGGCGCCGGCAAATCGACGCTGATGAAGATCATCGCCGGCATGCAGCACCCGGATCGCGGCGTCATTCGCCTGAAAGGCAAGGACGTCCGGCTCGACTCGCCGCTGCACGCGCAGCTTCAGGGCATCGCCATGATCCATCAGGAACTGAACCTGATGCCGTTCATGACGGTGGCCGAAAATATCTGGATCCGGCGCGAGCCGTTGACCCGGCTCGGCTTCGTCGATCACGGCGAACTCAACCGCCGCACCGCCGAACTGTTCACCCGCCTGAAAATCGCCATCGACCCGCAGACCGAGGTGCGCGACCTCAGCGTCGCCAACCGCCAGATGGTCGAAATCGCCAAGGCGGTGTCGTTCGATTCGGACGTGCTGATCATGGACGAGCCGACCTCGGCGCTGACCGACCGCGAAGTGCATCATCTGTTCGAGATCATCCGCGGCCTGAAGGCCGCCGGGCGCGGCATCGTCTATATCACCCACAAGATGAACGAGCTGTTCGAGATCGCCGACGAAGTCTCGGTGTTCCGCGACGGCCAGTATATCGGCACAAGGTCTTCGGCCGATGTCACCCGCGACGACATCATCCGCATGATGGTCGGACGCGAGATTTCGCAGATGTTTCCCAAGGCCGAGGTTCCGATCGGCGACGTGGTGCTGTCGGTCGAAGGGCTGTGCCTCGACGGCTGGTTCCGCGACGTGTCGTTCGACCTGCGCGCGGGCGAGATTCTCGGCATCGCCGGCCTCGTCGGCTCCGGCCGCAGCAACGTCGCCGAAACGATCTTCGGCGTCTCCCCGGCCAACGCGGGCCAGATCCGCGTGCGCGGCAAAACCGTCCGCATCGCCAACCCGAAGGCCGCGATGGCGCACGGCATGGCGTTCTTGACCGAGGACCGCAAGGAAACCGGCTGCTTCCTGATCCTGGACGTGCTGTGCAACATGCAGATGGCCGCGCTCAATCGCGGCTTCGTCAGCGCCGGCATGGTGCGGCAGGGGCCGTTGACGCGGCTGTGCGAGGACATGCGCAAGGCCCTGCGCGTCAAAACGCCGGATTTGGGCGAAACCATCATCAACCTGTCCGGCGGCAACCAGCAAAAAGTTCTGATCGCCCGCTGGCTGATGACCAAACCGAGCATTTTGATTCTGGACGAGCCGACGCGCGGCATCGACGTGGGCGCCAAAGCCGAAATCCACCGCCTGATCAGCGAACTCGCGGGCCAGGGCGTCGCCGTCCTGATGATCTCGTCGGAAATGCCCGAAGTGCTCGGCATGAGCGACCGGGTGATGGTCATGCACGAGGGGCGCGTGACCGGCTTCCTCGACCGCGCCGAGGCGGATCAAGTCAAGGTCATGGAACTGGCATCGCAATAAGCCGGGGGAACGAACATCATGTCCAGCGAACAAGTCTCCGAGCTTCTGCCGCGCGTCGCGGCGCAGGCAACCCGTCGGCGGCGGCGGATTCCGCCGGAAATCAGCATCCTGCTGGTGCTGGTCGGCATCGCGCTCGCGTTCGAACTGCTGGGCTGGATGTTCGTGGGCCAAAGCTTCCTGCTGAACAAGCAGCGGCTCGTGGTGATGATCCTGCAAGTCTCCGTGGTCGGCATCATCGCCGTCGGCGTCACCCAAGTCATCATCACCGGCGGCATCGACCTGTCGTCCGGCTCAGTCGTCGGCATGACGGCAATGATGGCCGCGAGCCTCGCGCAAACCTCGGACTTCGCCCGTGCCGTCTATCCCGCGCTGACCGACCTGCCGGTCGTGGTGCCGATTGCGGTGGGGTTGCTCGCCGGGCTCGCGGCCGGCTTGGTCAACGGCAGCCTGATCGCCTACACCGGCATTCCGCCGTTCATCGCCACGCTGGGCATGATGGTCACGGCGCGCGGCATCGCCAAATGGTACACCCGCGGCCAGCCGGTCAGCATGCTGTCGGACTCCTATGCCTTCCTGGGAACCGGCGCCAACCCGGTGATCATCTTCCTCGGCGTGGCGATCATCTTCCACATCGCGTTGCGCTACACCCGCTACGGCAAGTTCACCTACGCCATCGGCGCCAATGTCCAGGCGGCGCGGGTGTCCGGCATCAATGTCGGCCGCCACCTGATCTGGGTCTATGCCATCGCCGGACTGCTCTCCGGGCTCGCCGGCATCGTCACCTCGGCCCGTGCCATCTCCGGTCAGGCCGGCATGGGCGTGATGTACGAGCTGGACGCCATTGCCGCGACCGTCATCGGCGGCACCAGCCTGTCCGGCGGCGTCGGGCGGATGACGGGGACCGTCGTGGGCACGATTATCCTGGGCGTCGTCACGTCGGGCTTCACCTTCCTGCGCATCGACGCCTACTATCAGGAGATCGTCAAAGGCATGATCATCGTGGCCGCCGTGATCGCCGACCAATATCGGCAACGTAAACGCGGCCGGGGCTGATCGAGAAGACCGGATCGACATGCGACGCGAGGGATGGAGAGACGACCATGGGCATTGAACTTCGCTTGGCCGACTACGCGCTGGACGGCCCCGGCAACGCACGGGCGGTCGCGGCGGGGCTGGCGAATGCCGAATGGTATCGCACCCCCATCCCGCGCAAGCAGATGAAGGACCTGATGCAGCGGTCGGACGGGCCGGCGACCCGCGACACGCTCATCTGGATCGGCCTATTGGTTCTGTTCGGCGGCCTGGGCGCCTATTTCTGGCCCACATGGCTGTGCGTGCCGTTCTTCCTTGCCTACGGCGTGCTCTACGGCTCCTCGGGCGACAGCCGCTGGCACGAATGCGGCCACGGCACCGCCTTCAAGACCGCCTGGAAGAACGACGCCGTCTATCAGATCGCCTGCTTCATGATGATGCGCAACCCGACCGTCTGGCGCTGGAGCCACGCGCGCCACCATACGGACACGATCATCGTTGGCCGCGACCCGGAAATCATCGCGCCGCGCCCGCCCTCGCTCGGCAAGATCGCGCTGGCGTTCGTCGGCGTGCTCGACGTTCCGCAATCGCTGGGCGCCATGCTGCGCTACGCCACCGGCAAACTGACGGTGGCCGAGCAGGATTTCATCCCCGTGGGCGAACAGCCGAAAGTGTTCGCCGTCGCGCGCATCTGGGTCGCGATCTATGCCGCGACCCTGCTCGCCTGCGTGCTGACGCGCTCGATCCTGCCGCTGATGTTGGTCGGCCTGCCGCGCCTGTATGGGGCGTGGCACCATATCCTGACCGGCCTCACCCAGCATATCGGGCTGGCCGAGGACGTGCTGGACCACCGGCTGAACTGCCGCACCGTCTATATGAACCCGGCCAGCCGGTTCGTGTACTGGAACATGAACTATCATGTCGAACACCACATGTTCCCGATGGTGCCGTACCATGCGCTGCCGAAGCTGCACGAGGCGATGAAGGCCGACTGCCCGGCGCCCTACCCCAGCTTCTGGGCGGCGTACAGGGAGATCGTGCCCACGCTGCTGCGCCAGGTCCGCGACCCGAACTATTTCGTCCGCCGCGAGTTGCCGCCGGGCGCCGGGCGCCTGCCCGAACCGGTCGTCGCCCACATGCAAGCCGCCGAATAAGGACTCACGACCATGGCCGACGGCTGGATCGACGCCTGCGCTGCGGACGACATCGAGGAAGAGGACGTGCTGCGGTTCGACCATGCCGGCCGCACGTTCGCGATCTACCGCCTCGAAGGCGACGCGTATTTCGCGACCGACGGCCTGTGTACCCACGAAAAGGTGCATCTGGCCGAGGGCTTCGTGATCGGCACGCTGATCGAATGCCCGAAACACAACGGCCGGTTCGACGTGCGATCCGGCGAGGCCAAGGGTGCCCCCGTGTGCATCAACCTCGCGACCCATCCCGTGAAGCAGGAAGGCGGCCGGATCTATCTGCGGATCGGCTGAGGCCGTCGCGGCGCCTCCTGCGTATGTGCGGTTCATAAATATTTCACTGTCCGGCGCGCAAATCGGTGGGGTCCAGGACCGGGAGGCGTAGCAATGCGCGTCAACCGCCCGCTGCCGGTGCGCACAGCAGCAAGTAACGATCCGCAAACATCCAGACTGGTCGCTCTCTCCGGCCACCGCGCGGGCACCGCAGCCCTCGAACTCGCGATTGCCGCGCCGATTTTCGTGCTTCTGCTGCTCGGCATGATCGCGTTCGGCCTTTACTTCATGTACTTGCACGAATTGCAGGAACTGGCCTCCTCCGCCGCGCGGGCGTCCGTGTCCGGCTTGAGCCAGAGCGAACGCAACAGTCTGGCTTTACAGTTCGTTAGCAACTCTGTGAGCCAATCCATTATTCTGAACGCGTCGGATGTGTCCGTATCGACCATGACCTCAGGCTCTCCCGCCACCAACTACTCGGTCACTGTCAGCTACGACCTCAAAGACACGCCGATTCCGATGCTTGCTCAGATGATATCGATGCAATTCAGTAATATCACCCGCACATCCACGATCGAATTCGGGGGATATTAGCGATGCGCCTCAAAACCTTCCGGTCCGACCGGCGCGGCGCGGTCGCGATCATGATGGCGGCGGCGTCGCTCGCCATGCTCGGCGTCGCCGGCCTCGCCATCGACCTCGGCAACCTGTTCACCGCCAAGCGCGCCCTGCAAGGCGCCACCGACATCGCCGCCATCGCCGCCGCCAGCAACCTGTCGGCCGCCGCCGCCGCCGCCAACGCCAACGCCCTGGCCAACAACTACCTGCCGACGGACATCGCGGCCGTGACGCTGGGAACCTACGTCGCCAACCCGGCGGTGGCGCCCTCGGCCCGATTCCAGCCCGCCCCGCTCGCGTCCGCCAACGCGGTGCAGGTGACGATGACGCACCAGCAGCCGCTCTACTTCGTCAACCTGCTCTGGTATCGCAACGCCGCCGCGTCGATCCCGATCACCACGCAGGCCACCGCCGCCGCCACCCAGGTCGTCGCGTTCGACCTCGGCTCCGGCAGCGCGAGCCTGACCGGGGGCGTCGCCAACGCGGTCATCGGCGCGACGGTCGGCGGCACCGTCAACCTGTCGCTGGCCGACTATCAGTCCCTTGCGGGCGCGCAGGTGGATTTGTTCGCGCTGGCCAACGCCGTCGCGGTGCAACTGGGCCAGCCCGCCGATTCCTACGCCCAAGCGTTCGGCAGCACGATCTCGATGGTGAATTTCATCGCGGCGTTGCAGCGGGTGGCCCCCGGCGTCATGCCGCAACTCCAATCCCTCGCCACCGCCGCCGCCACCGGCGCCGCCACGGTGGATCTCTCCCGCCTGCTGGAATACGGCCCGTACGCCGATCTCGCCGTCGGCGGGGTCGAGCCGCAGGTCACGGCAGTCGCCTCCGTCCTGTCGCTGCTGCAGAACGCCTCGCAAGTCAGCGGCAGCCCGCATCTGATCAGCCTGAACATCAACGCCAACATTCCCGGCATCTCCGCCGTCACCGCGATGATGACGGTCAACGAGCCGCCGGTCGGCAGCACGGTCATGGCGATCGATCAGGCCGGCGCCACGCTGCACACCGCGCAGGTCCGCCTGTTCCTGTCCGTCACGCTCGCCGGCACCGTCTCCGGCGCGGCGGTGCAGGTGCCGCTGTATCTGGAAATCGGCTACGGCACCGCGTCCCTCGCCTCGCTCGCCTGCAACGCGCTCGACAGCAGCAGCACGCAAGTCACGCTGGACGTGACGCCCGGGCTGGTGAACGGCTGGATCGGAAACGTCACCGCCGCCAACATGACCAACTTCGCGGTCGAGCCGACGCCGACCACCGCCACCCTGTTGAACTTGCTGAACCTCGCCACCGTCACCGGCCGGGCCAACGCCACCGTCGGCAACGTCACGCCTGTCCCGGTGACGTTCTCGGCCACCGACATCGCGAACCAGACGATCAAGGCGAGCAGCTCCACCGATTTCGTGGGCTCGCTGGTGTCCTCGCTGGTCGGCAATCTGTCGTTGCAGGTCAACGTCGTCGGCTTGCCGGCCCTGGTGCCGCCGGGGCTGACCGGGTCCGTCTCCAGCGTCCTCACCGCCGCCGTCTCGCCGCTCGATCAACTGGTCACGGCCGCGCTGCAAGCCGCCGGCCTCAATCTCGGCATCGCCGATACCTGGGTTACGGGCGCCCGCTGCTCCGCCGCCACCCTCGCCGGCTGACCGCCCCCGGAATTTGCGCCCCGCGCCATCGCGCGGCAAAGTGCCGGCGCAGCGTTTCGCCAAGAACGCGCCAACGGGGGAGACATCATGCGGACCATCAAGGGGCCGGCGCTGCTGATCGCGCAACTCGCCGGCGACGCGCCGCCGTTCAACTCACTGCCCGCCATCGCTGCATGGGCCTCCGGCCTCGGCTACAAGGGCCTGCAACTGCCCAGCACCGACCGCCGCTTCATCGACCTCGCCCGCTGCGCCGAGAGTCAAACCTACGCCGACGAAATTACCGGCACGCTGCGCGACGTCGGCATGGAAGTGACGGAGCTTGTCACGGCGCTGGAAGGTCAACTGGTCGCCGTCCACCCGGCCTACGACACGGTTTACGACGGTTTTGCCCCGCCCAGCGTGCGCGGCAACCCGGCGGCGCGGCAAGCCTGGGCCGTCAACCAGATGAAGGTCGCGGCCAAAGCCTCCCAGCGGCTCGGCATCAAGGCCGTCCAATCCTTCACCGGCTCGCTCGCATGGCCCTACGTCTATCCGTGGCCGCAGCGCCCGGCCGGGCTGATCGAGGAAGCCTTTGCCGAACTCGCCAAACGCTGGCGCCCGATCCTCGATGCGTTCGATGAGGCGGGCGTCGATATCGCGTTCGAACTGCACCCGAGCGAGGACGTGTTCGACGGCGAAACGTTCGAGCAATTCCTGGAATCCGTCGGCAACCACGCGCGCTGCAACATCAACTACGATGCCAGCCACTTCATCAAGCAGGGCCTGGACTACGTCGCTTTCATCGACTTCTACCACACCCGCATCAAAGGCTTTCACGTCAAGGACGCGGAATTCCGCCCCACCGGCAAGCAGGGATTTTATTCCGGCTACAAATCCTGGCTGAAACGCGCCGCCCGCGACCGCTCGCTCGGCGACGGGCAGGTCGATTTCAAACAGATCTTCTCCAAATTCGCCGAATACGATTTCGCCGGCTGGGCGGTGTACGAGTGGGAGGATTGCCTGAAACACCCGGAAGTTGCCGCCGCCGAAGGCGCCCCCTTCATCGCCGCCCACATCATCCGCGTGACGGACAAAACCTTCGACGATTTCGCCGCTACCGGTACGGACAGGGGCGCGATCCGCGACATTCTGGGCATCGGCTGAGGGACTTCTTTTCCGTCTCCCCTTGTTGGCCGGGGTGAGGGGTCGCGCGCGCCAGGACTCTATTCGGCGCCACCCCTCCCACGCAGGGCAATCGCATATACTGAAGTCATATCATTACTGTCATGGCCGGGCTTGACCCGGCCATCCACGCCGCCCCGCCCGAAGGTGTTGGAACCTCGAAAAACAGGCTCCAAGTTCGACGGCAGCCTCACCCCGTGGACGGCCGGGTCATCCCCGGACTTGATCCGGAGACCAACCATGACGAAATGGCAACGGAATTGGCAAACGCGTTTGCCCTGCCTCCCAGGGGGCGAACAAGCGACAAGCACCAGCATTTTCGAAACATGTTATTTGTCGCTTGCCCAGGCACCGCCATCCAGACTAACCTGTTTGGGTGAAAAACACCCCCATCCTCTCCCCGGCAGATCGGTTCAACGCCTTCCTGTTGATGCTGATTCAGGCCATCGTCGCCCAGTCCGGAGGCAAACTCCCGGCGCCGCTGGTCGCGATGATCGAGGCGCA
>CAJCJG010000027.1 GCA_903970625.1 Solirubrobacterales bacterium 70-9
GGCGCGAAAGCCTCTCCCGCCAGATGCATCGTCCCGCCGGCGCTCGGCCCGGCGCCGCCAATGGCGGCCAGCAGGCGGCTTTTGCCGCCGCCGAGCGGGCCGGTGATCGCCACCACTTCGCCGGCTGACAGGCGCAGGTTGATGGGCGGCGCCTGCGCGAACAGGCGGAGCCGGTCCACCACCAGGACCGTCTCGCCTCCTGGCCGGGCCTGCGCCGCGGCGGATTCGATGGGCCGGCCAATCATTGCGGTCAGCGCCGCCGGCAAATCGATCGGCCGGGACAAATCGGCGACGATCCGCCCGCCGCGCAGCACCACCGCCCGATCCGCCAGCCGCGCCAGATCGGCCGTTCGGTGGGAGATGTAGACGATCGCCAGCCCCCGCGCCCGCAGGTCCTCGACCACTGTGAACAGGCCCTCGGCCTCGCGCGCTGACAGGCTGGCGGTGGGCTCATCCAAAATCAGGACCGAGGCATCGAGCGATAGCGCGCGGGCGATCGCCAGCATTTGCCGATCGGCTGGCCCGATCTCGGCGAAATCGCGGTCGAGCGGCAGGTCGAACCCGGCTTTGGCTGCCACCGCCTCTGCGGCGCGGCGCACCGAGCGACGGGAGACGAACATCGGCGCGCGCGGATTGGCGAAGCGATCCAGCAGCAGCGTGTCGGCGACCGTCATGCCCGCGGCGCCGACCAGCTGCGTCGCCTGATGCACGGTCGCGATGCCGGCCAGCGCCGCGTCCCGGGGCGAGCCCGGCGCGAACGGGCGGCCACGCAAAGATAGGGTGCCACCATCCGGCGCATAGGAACCGGACAAGATGTTGGCGAGCGTGGATTTCCCGGCGCCATTGGCGCCCATCAGCGCCAGGACACTACCCGCCGCGATGTCGAGATCAATCCCGGCCAGGGCCAGGGTCGCCCCGAATGCCTTGCGCACCCCCCGAAGGCTGAGCGGCGGTGCAGGAGACGTGTCAGTCATCGGGGCGCCGTCAATTCCACTATGTAAAATCGTCTAATTAGAAGTACCACACCAGACAGGGCGGCGCAATGTGAAAGCCTTGCATTGTCTGTGTGTCGGTCATAATCCACAAATCGGCCTAGGCTGGTTGATTGTGGATGTGAAGGGAGTCGCGGATGCTCACCCGCCGTTCAATAATGCTGGGCGTTGCCGCGATGACTGTGGCGCGGCCCGCCGGCGCGGCCGGTCCTCTGCGTGTGGCGATCGTCGCCGGCCCGGCAACCCCGGCCATGGAACTCGCCGCGCGGCTGGCGGGTGATGCCGGGACGCCGACGCGGATCGTGGAGCTGAGCGACTGGATCACGCCCAACGAGGCGCTGCTGGATGGCAGCGTGGACGTCAATTATTTCCAGCACCGTCCATTCCTGGAGAATGCCAAGCGGGCGCGTGGCTATGACTTCGTCGCGGTCGGCGCCGGCACGGTCAACAAGATCGGGCTGTATTCGAAACGCCTGCGCGCCTTTTCGGAGGTGCCGACCGGCGGGACCGTGGCGATCGCCAATGACCCGGTGAATGGCGGGCGGGGGTTGCTGCTGCTGCAACAGGCGGGGCTGCTGAAGCTGACGCCGGGCGTCAGCTACCGGGCCACCCAGGCCGACATCCTGGACAATCCGAAGGATTTGCGGTTGATCGAGCTGGAGGCGCCGCAATTGGCGCGCGCGCTGGACGATGTCGACATCGCGCAGGGCTATCCGCAATTTCTCATTCCGGCTGGGGTCGATCCGCATTCGGCGCTGCTGCTGGATGGGCTTGATGCCACCTACGCGCTGCAATTCGTCACCCGCCCGGCATTGGCCGCCGATCCGCGCGTCGCGGCCTTGATCGTCGCCTATCGCCGGCCGGAGGTGTTCCAGATTCTCCGACAGAAATACGGCGATATGATCGTGCCGGCCTGGACCTGATCACGCCCGGTGGTCGAGGCGGCGCACCAGCCGGTCGCCCAAGAATTGCAGGCCGCAGACGAGCACGATGAGCACGGCGACGACCGCGATCATCACGCCGGTTTCGAAACGCTGATAGCCGTATCGGATCGCCAGATCACCCAGCCCGCCGGCGCCAATCGCGCCCGCCATGGCCGAGGCGCCGATCAGCGTGATCAGCGTCACGGTGAACCCGGCCACCAGCCCAGGCAGCGCTTCCGGAATGAGCACCTCGCGCACGATGGACCAGCGGCTGCCACCCATGGCCCGCACCGCCTCGATCAGGCCGCGATCCACCTCGCGCAATGACACCTCGGCGATGCGCCCGTAATACGGGATGCACGCGATCGACAGCGGCACGATCGCCGCGGTGGTGCCGATCGAGGTGCCGGCGATCAGCCGTGTCACCGGGATCAGGGCGACCAGCAGGATGATGAATGGCACCGAGCGGAACCCGTTGACCGCCGCGCCCAGCACGCTGTTCACCACGCGGTTCGGCGCGATGCCGTCGCGGCCGGTGGCGACCAGCAGCAGGCCCAGCGGCAATCCCAAGGCAAACGAAATGAGTCCGGCCGCCGCCGTCATCACCAGCGTCTCCCACGTCGAGCGGATCAGCAGGCTAATGATCGCGGGCGTCATGAGCCCCACCCTCCCCGTCCACCCCTGAAGCCCGCAGCAAGCTCCGCGTCACGGCGGCTTGCGGGCTCGCGAAAACATCGCGCACCGTTCCCTGCTCGACCACCCGCCCCTGATCGAGCACCAGCACGCGATCGGCGAGCGCGCGGACGACCGCCATGTCATGGGTGATGAACACGATTGTCAGGCCAAAGCGCTGGTTGATCTCGCGCAGCAGCGCCAGGATGGAGCGCGTGGTTTCCGGATCGAGCGCGGAGGTGGCTTCATCGGACAGGAGCAGGCTGGGCGAGGCGGCCAGCGCCCGGGCGATGCCGACGCGCTGTTTCTGGCCCCCGGAGAGCTGCGCCGGATAGGCATCGGCCTTGCCGGAGAGCCCGACCAGATCGAGCAGTTCGGCCACGCGGCGGTCGCGCTCGGCGCGGGGCCGGCCGTCGATGCGCAGCGGCAGCGCCACATTGCGCGCCACCGTCTTGGCCGACAGCAGATTGAAATGCTGGAAGATCATGCCGATCCGTCGGCGCAGAAGACGCAGCGCGCGCTCATTCAGTCGGGTGATGTCCTCGCCATTGATCTCGACCGCGCCGTGATCCGGCCGCTCCAGCCCATTCAGGCAGCGGATGAGGCTGCTTTTGCCGGCGCCGCTGCGGCCGATGATTCCAACGATCTCGCCGGCCTGGACGTCGAACGACACCCCGTCCAGCGCCTGGACGCTGCCGAACCGGCGCGAGACCCCGCGCAGCCGCGCCATCGGGGCGGTGGCCGTCGTCGCGGGAGGCAGGTCGGGGGCGACGCCTTCGGGCATCCAAACTCCTTTGACGCTTACCAGGCTGGCAGGATGGAGCCCTTGTAGACCGCCAGGATCTCGTCGCGAACATTGTCCGCGTGATAGGCGGAGACAAGGGATTTCACCCAGGGCTGGTCCTCCTGCCCGGCCTCCACCGCGATGAAGTTGCGATAGGGGTTGCCGTCCACGCGCTCCTGAGCGATCCGCTGGTCGGGGATCTTGATGCCCGCCTTGCGCGCCCAGTCGGTGTTGACGACCGCCGCGTCCAGATCATCGATCGCGCGCCCGACAATGCCGGCGTCAAGCTCGACCACCTGGATCGATTTCGGATTGTCCGTGATGTCGGCGGCGGTCGGCAGCAGGCCCACCCCGTCCCGCAGCCGGATCAGCCCATGCGCCTGCAGCAGCAGCAGCGCCCGACCCTCATTGCTCGGGTCGTTCGGCACGCCAATCCGGGAACCCTGTGGCAGCTCCGCGACGCTCGCGTGCTTGAGCGAATACAGCCCGATCGGCGCCACGTAGGTCCACCCGACCGGCACGATCTTGTAGCCGCGCGCCTCGATCTGAGCCTTCAGATATGGGCCGTGCTGGAATGAATTGGCGTCGATCTCATGCTCCGACAGCGCCTCGTTCGGCTGCGTGTAGTCGGAGAAAGTAACCACTTTGACCTGCAAACCATCGGGCGCCGCGTGCTTGGCGACAATCCGCCAGACATCCTCGTCCTCGCCGCTCATGATTCCGACCCGTACAGTCCGGTCGGCCGCGTGGCCGGGCATCGATCCGATCACGGCCAGCGTGGAGAGTCCGGCGACAAACAGCAGCGCCGTCAGTGACCGGCGCCGCATCAGATCATGGCTCATTCGCGTTCTCCTGTGATCATGCCGCGCGGCATGTGGCGCGGCCC
>CAJCJG010000028.1 GCA_903970625.1 Solirubrobacterales bacterium 70-9
CGGCCGCGTCGGCGCCATCGAGGGGCAGCGGGCGCTGGCGGCTGCATTGCCGCTGCTGGCCGGCCTTGCCGGCGATCCGCCAGCGCCGGGCACGCTGCCGGAGGGTTTCGTCCCGCTGCTCGACATCGCGGCCGCGCGGCAGTCGCGCGCCACGATGCGCCTGTTTGCGACTTGAGGCGGAGGCCCCGATGCTGCTGACCCCGACCGAGATGGAACGGCTGACGATCTTCACCGCCGCCGAACTCGCGCGCCGGCGCCGGTCGAAGGGCCTGAAGCTGAACTATCCCGAAGCGGTGGCCCTGATCTCCGACGAAATCCTGGAAGGCGCGCGCGAAGGCCGCTCGGTCGCGGACATGATGGGATTCGGCTCGACCATTCTGACCACCGAGGACGTGCTGCCCGGGGTGGCGGCGATGCTGCCGATCCTGCAAGTCGAGGGCCTGTTCGACGACGGCACGAAGTTGGTCACGGTGCATGACCCGATCCGCCCGCCGGAAGGCGCCGCCGCCGACCCGCTGGAACCCGGCGCCATCACGGCGTTGCCGGGCGACATCGCGCTGAACGCCGGCCGCCCGACGGCGCGCGTGCGCGTCGTCAACACGGGCGACCGCCCCATCCAGATCGGCTCGCACTACCATTTCTTCGAGGTCAACCGGGCGCTGGACTTCGACCGCGCCGCCGCCTACGGCCTGCGGCTGGACATCCCCGCCGGCACCGCCGTCCGCTTCGAGCCGGGGCAGGTGCGGGAGGTCGCGCTGGTCGGTTTCGGCGGGCGCCAGGAACTCACCGGCCTCAACGATCTGACGCAAGGCGGCGCGCTGGACGATGCCGGCCGGGTCGCCGCCATCGGTCGGGCGCGCGCCGGCAGCTTTCGCGGCGCCTGAGGAACATCGCATGGCAACCATCCCACGCCGCGACTATGCCGCCCTCTACGGCCCGACCACGGGCGATTCGATCCGCCTCGGAGATACCTCGCTGATCGCGGTGGTGGAACACGACCACGCCAGCTACGGCGACGAATGTCTGCACGGCGGCGGCAAGACGCTGCGCGACGGCATCGGGCTGGCCTCCAGCATGACCAGCGCCGCGGGCGCGCTGGATTTCCTGCTGTGCAACGTGGTACTGATCGACCCGGTGCTGGGCGTCGTCAAGGGCGATCTCGGCATCCGCCAGGGCCGCATCGCGGGCTTCGGCAAGGCCGGCAACCCGGCGATCATGGACGGCGTGGACCCGCGCCTGATCGTCTCTGCCGCGACCACGGTGCGCGATTGCGAGGGGATGATCGCAACCCCCGGCGGCATCGACGTGCATGTGCATTTCGACAGCGCCGGCCTGTGCGAGCACGCGATTGCCAGCGGCATCACCACGCTGATAGGCGGCTCGCTTGGCCCAATCACGGTCGGCATCGATTCCGGCGGCCCGTTCAATGTCGGCAAGATGTTGCAGGCGGCGGAGGCGTGGCCGCTGAATTTCGGCTTTCTCGGCCGTGGTAACGCCCACCGTGGCGATTCGCTTCGCGAGCAACTGGCCACCGGCTGCGTGGGGCTGAAGATCCACGAGGACTGGGGGTCGATGCCCGCCACCATCGATTTCTGCCTGTCGGTGGCCGATGACCTGGATTTCCAGGTGCAGTTGCACACCGACACGTTGAACGAGTCCGGCTTCGTCGAGGACACGCTGGCGGCGATCAAGGGCCGCACGATCCACATGTACCATACCGAGGGTGCCGGCGGCGGGCACGCGCCGGACATCATACGCGTCGCCGGCGTGGCGAACTGCCTGCCTTCGTCCACCAATCCGACCAACCCTTACACGGTCAACACCTTCGACGAACATCTCGACATGACGATGGTGTGCCATCACCTGAATCCGTCGATTCCGGAGGACGTGGCGTTCGCCGAAAGCCGCATTCGCGCGCAGACCATCGCGGCGGAGGACGTGCTGCACGATCTCGGCGCGATCTCCATGCTCGGCTCGGACAGCCAGGGCATGGGCCGCATCCACGAGGTGATTTGCCGCACGTGGCAACTCGCCTCCAAGATGAAGGACCAGCGGGGGACGTTGCCAGGCGAAACGCCGGGGATGGGCGACAACGCCCGCATCCGCCGCTACATCGCCAAATACACCATCAACGCCGCCCGCACGTTCGGCATCCAGGACCATGTGGGTTCGCTGGAGGACGGCAAGATCGCCGACATCGTGGTCTGGCGGCCGGCGTTCTTCGGCATCAAACCGGAACTGGTCATTAAGGGCGGCTTCATCGCCTGGGGGGCGATGGGCGACAGTGCCGCCTCGTTGATGACGTGCGAACCGATTTTACTCCGCCCGCAATGGGGTGCGTTCGGGCGCGCGGCCCCCGCGCTATCCTCCTGCTTCGTGCATCCGCTGGCGATCGAGGCCGGGCTGGCGGGCCAACTCGGCTTGTCCAAATCGCTGCTGCCGGCGCGTGGGACGCGGGGGTTGAGGAAATCCGACATGCTGCACAACAATGCCTGCCCGGACATGCGCGTCGATCCGCAGACGTTCGAGGTTTTCGCGGACGGTGTGCTGGCGACCTGCGAACCCGCGAAAACGGTGCCGCTGGCGCGCCGCTACATGCTGCGATGATGGTGCGCGCGAAGTCGGCGGCGCGCATCGGCATCGGCGGCCCGGTCGGCTCCGGCAAAACGGCGCTGATCGAACGGTTGATTCCCGTGCTCACCGCGAGTGGTCTCGATCTGGCGGTCGTGACCAACGATCTGGTCACGCGCGAGGACGCCGAGCGCATCCGCCGCTCCGGCCTGATCGACCCGGCGCGGGTGGGCGCGGTGGAGGCCGGCGCCTGCCCGCATACCGTCATCCGCGAAGACCCGACGATGAACATTGTCGCGGGTGACGAGATGGAGGCGCGGTTCCCCGGATTGCAACTGATCATCTACGAGTCCGGCGGCGACAACCTCGCCTCCACCTTCTCGCTCGATCTGGTGGATTGGTGGATGTTCGTCATCGACGTGGCGGGCGGCGACGACATTCCGCGCAAGCGCGGGCCGGGCGTGCTGCGCTGCGACCTGCTGGTGGTCAACAAGACCGACCTCGCCCCGTTCGTCGGCGTCGATCTGGACCGGATGCTGGACGAGGCGCGCAACGTCCGCGCCGGCAAGCCGGTCTTGGCGACCAATTGCCGCACTGGCGCGGGCATCGACGCGGTGGCTGCCGCGATCGACGCGGCCGTGCTGTTCCGCACCTGAGCCACGCGGCGGAGTTTGGGCGGCAGGTCGGGGCACGCCTCCGGTTCGGCGTCGCGGGCGGGCGGACGGTGCTGCTCGATCAGTATGTGCCCTACCCGTTCCACATCACGCGCCCGTTTCGGCTGAACCCGGCGCGTCCCGATCTGGCGACCCTCTATCTTCAGTCCGCGTCCGGCGGAGTCTATGCGGGCGATGACCTTTCGGCCGCCTTCGACATCGGTGCGGGCGCGGCGGCGCATATCACCACACAGGCGGCGACGATCGTGCATGAGTGCCGGATGGCACCGGCACGGCTATCGGTTGCCGCAACGGTCGGCGCGGACGGATTTCTGGCGCTGCTGCCGGAGCCGCTGGTGCTGTTCCCCGGCGCGGCCGTCGCGACCGCGACCGACCTGACGTTGCACAGTGGCGCCCGGGCCATCCTGTCGGACGCGGCCTCGCTGCATGACCCGCGCGGCGGGGG
>CAJCJG010000029.1 GCA_903970625.1 Solirubrobacterales bacterium 70-9
CGGGCTCGACAATGGCGGCGCGGGCAGCGGCAGTACCGTTCTCACCGCTGCCACGCTCGCCGTCGGCGGCAATGTCAGCATCCTGTCGAACGATTTCGACGCGCTGCGTGTGCTGGCCGCCGCCGCTGAGGAATGTGCCTCGCCGACCGTCAAGGTCACGGCCAACCAGACCGCCGCGCACAAGAATTTGCAGGTTCCGGCGCTGACAGCCAACCCCGCCGAATACACCGTGGCCTTCGTCGCCAACAACTCCATCTCGCCGTTGCTGGCGGGTGGGCTGATCCGCCCGCTCGACGATCTGATCGCGAAATATGGGCAGGATTTGGCGCCGAACCAGTTCATCAAGGTCGGCGGCAAAACTATGGCGATTGCGTTCGACGCGAATTCGCAGCACCTTTTCTATCGCAAGGACATTTTTGACAAGGCCGGTCTTCCGGCACCGAAGACTTACGAGGACGAACTCGCCGACGCCAAGGTGATCAAGGACAAGGGGTTGTTGCAGTACCCAATTGCCGCCGCCGACAAGCCGGGCTGGGATCTGGGCGCCGAGTTCGTCAACATGTATCTCGGCTACAAGGGGGATTTCTTCGAGCCAGGGACTGCCAAGCTTGCGATTAACAACGACAAGGGTCTTGCGACGCTGAAGATGATGAAGGATCTGAGCGCCTACATGGCGCCGGATTTCCTCAGCTATGACGCGGATGAAATCAAAGCTGTATACATGAGCGGCAAGGTCGCGATGATGGATGGCTGGGGCTCCTACGCCGCCGCGGTGATCGACCCGAAAGGCCCCGACCCCGATGTTGCGAAAAACACCGTGCTGGTCGGCGCGCCGACGGTCGGTGGCGGCACGATTCCGGCGGCGTCGCTGTGGTGGGACGGTTTTACCATCGCCAAGAACATCTCTGACGCCGATGCCGACGCCTCTTTCCGCGCCATGATGCACGCCGTCAACCCGGCCGTCGCGGCGGCACATCCGGAGTCCGCACCGTGGCTGATGAAGGGTTTCAAACCCACTGCCGCCGCAGTCGGCGTCATCGACACCGCCGTTGCCGGTGCGCGTGCCTATCCGATGTTGCCGTACATGGGCCTACTGCACACGGCGCTGAGCAACGAGATCGGCGATTACCTAAAGGGCAGTAAGGACGCGCCGAAAACGCTGGCGGATATCGAGGCCGCGTATGATGCGGCGGCCAAGCAGGGCGGCTACTTAAACTAGCGCGCAACGCCGGGAACGAGGTCGCAAAATGCCGCATAGAACGTTCCTGGCGTTCATCCTGCCGTCCGCGCTGGCGATGCTGGTGTTCATCGCTTTCCCCATCGTCTCTGTCGCCATTCAGTCACTCTATGTCGAGCATCCGAAAGTACTCGTCAAAGTCCAGTCCTGCACTCCGTTCGCCTGTACCGACGACGTACAGGTGGACGAGGCGGCGACGGCCGACCTGAAAAGGAAGGAGCCGTTGGGTCAGTTCAACGGCCTGAGTACCTACACCGACCGCGCGCATCTGGCATTCGGCGAGATCGGCGAGATCCTCCACCAGAACGCAGGGTTTTCCGACGTTGTCAGCCGTATCTACAATCTGCCGTTCTATCGCGCGCTGGTGTTCACTCTCGCCTACACATTCGTCGTCACACCGCTGGCGATGATCCTCGGCTTCGCCATCGCATTGGCCATCAACGGCGTGCCGGCCTTCGTCAAAGGGCCGGTGATATTTTTCTCGCTCCTGCCCATGATCATCACACCGCTGATCGGCTCGCTGATGGTGTATTGGATGATCAATGCGGATGGCATCATCGGCGCCAGTCTGCAATCGCTGTTCAACGATCCGAACTTGTACCTGAAGGCCTCACCGACGCTGACATGGATCGTGATCTTCATCTACGGCATCTGGACCAACGGCCCGTTCTCGTTCGTCGTATTCTATGCCGGGTTGCAGATGGTGCCCCTGGACACGCTGGAATCCGCGATGATCGACGGCGCCAGCCGGTGGGAGCGGGTGCGATTCGTCGTCATCCCGAGCCTGATGCCGCTGGCGACGTTCGTCGCACTGGTACAGTTGATGGACAATTTCCGCGTGTTCGAGCCGATTGTCGGCTTCAACTCGCAGGGCAACGCTACCTCGCTCAGCTATTCGATTTTCAGTGACCTCAACGGCCAGTTTTCGCAACTGTTCGGCTCGGCCGCCGCGACGTCCGTGCTGACCATCGTGGGCGTCGTGGTGCTGCTGGTTCCGGTCCTGATCCGTACGTGGCGCGATTTCAACAGGAAGCTCGCATGAGCGACAGCCTCTCCGTCGCCTATCGCCGTCCGCCGGCACTGGCCGTGCTGTCCAACGCGCTGGTGATTTTGTGGCTGGTGGTCGCCGCGTTCCCGTTCGTTTGGACCGTGTGGGGTTCCTTCAAGGTGGAAGGCGACTTCTTCTCCCGCCAGAGTTTCTGGGACGCGGTGCTCGGCATCAAGACGATGCTGCAAACCGGCCAAGCCTTCACGCTGGACGGGTATTACGGCGCCTGGGTCGTCAACCAGTTCTGGCGGTCTGTGATCAACACCGCGATCGTCACCGTTTGCGTGACGGTGATTTCGCTGACCTTCGGCACGCTCGGCGGATACGCGCTGGCGCGCTCCGGCCATCGCTATTCGTTCTGGCTGCTGATCGCCGCACTGGTGTTTCGCGCGATGCCGCACATCACCTTGGTCTCCGGCTATCTGCTGCCGTTCTTCCAACTTAATATCTGGGGCCTGCTACCGACGGCGATCATCGTGCTTGTGGCCATCAACCAGCCGTTCACGTTGTGGATGCTGCACTCGTTCTTTCTCGGCATTCCGAAGGATCTCGACGAGAGCGCGCTGATCGATGGATGCAGCCGGTTCCAGGCGTTTCGCCGTGTGGTGATTCCGGTGATGTGGCCCGGCGTGATCACCACCGGGCTGTTCAGCTTCCTGCTCGCCTACAACGATTTCGCCGTCACCTCGATGCTGTTGAGCCAGGACAATCAGACGATGGTGCCGAAACTCGCCAGCTTCCTCGGCTCCATCGAACAGACCGGCAAGGTGATGTACGCGGTTGCGGCCGTCGTCTCCGCCACCGTACCGCTGTTCATTCTGGTGATGTTCTTCCAGCGCCAAATCGTCTCTGGCCTGACCGCCGGCGCGGTCAAGGGATAGGGTATTTCCGATGGCCGAAATCAGGCTCAAGAACGTCTCCAAACGCTGGAAGCATTTTGTTGCCGTCGAAAAACTCAACCTCGACATCGCCGACCGCGAATTCCTCGTCCTGCTTGGTCCGTCCGGGTGCGGCAAGACGACGACTATGCGGATGATCGCGGGACTGGAGGATATCACCGAAGGCGAAATCTGGTTTGGCGACAAGATGGTCAACAAGCTGGAACCGAAGGACCGCGACATCTCGATGGTGTTCCAGAGCTACGGTCTGTATCCGACGATGAGTGTGTACGAAAACATCCGCTTCCCGCTGCGCGTGCGCAAAGTCCCAGACAATTTGCACCACGACAAAGTGATGCGCGCCGCGCGGATGGTGGAACTGGTGGATTTTCTCGACCGTCGCCCTGCCGCGCTGTCCGGCGGCCAGCGGCAGCGCGTGGCGCTCGGCCGCGCCATCGTGCGCGAACCCAACGTGTTCCTGATGGACGAACCGCTGTCGAATCTGGACGCAAAACTGCGCGTCTCCACCCGCGCGCAGATCAAGCATCTGCAACACGAGCTGAAAACCACGACCGTGTACGTCACGCACGACCAGATCGAGGCAATGACACTTGCGCATCGCGTCGTGGTGATGAACAAGGGAATCGTGCAACAACTCGGCACGCCGTCTGATATCTACGATCGCCCCGCCAACATATTCGTCGCTGGCTTCATCGGTTCGCCGGCGATGAATCTGGTACATGGCGACATCCAGGACGGCGTCTTCAATGCCGAGAACATGCGCGTGGCCGGCTTACCGCTGACGGTTTCCGGCCCGGTCACATTGGGCTTCCGCGCGGAGGACGCCGCCATTGGCCCCGAGACCGGCGAAATCGCCGCTGGCGTGTATGCGCTGGAACTGCTCGGCGATGCCTCGCTGATCGCCATGCAGGTCGGCGGCGAACTGGTTTCCATCAAGGCACCGAAGGAATTCCGGGCCGACATCGGGACGCCAGTTCGCGCCTCCGTCCCCGCCAAAATCTGCCACCTGTTCGACCGGACGACGGGGGCACGCATCGAAGAAAGGATCGTCCGATGAGCGCATGGACTCAGCAGGACTTGGAAGGGCGGCTGGTCCGCTACGCCGACCTGAAAGGCTTGCGCAACGCCTTCATCGACGCGCGCACCCCCGGCTCCGACCGCAAGGAGAATTTCACCATCATCGGCCCGGGCGTGTCGGAAAATCCGGCGCAGGTGGTGCATATACCGGAGCCGCACGGCTTCAATGTCGGTGCCGCGCGGCAGCCCGGTGGCTGCGTCAACTCGCAGCACAGCCATCTGACGGCCGAAGTGTTTATCGTCCATTCCGGAACATGGCGCTTGGTGTTCGGTGCCAACAAGGACGAAGGTTATCTGGATGTGGAACCGGGCGACGTCGCCTCCGTGCCGACGAAAATGTTTCGCGGCTTCGAGAAGCGGGACGAGGGGACCGGCTTTCTGTATGTCGTGCTAGGCCAGGACGATCCGGGCAAAGTTCTGTGGGCGCCCTCGGTGTTCCAGATGGCGGAGGATTTCGGCCTCAAGCTTCTGAAGGGCGGAAAGCTGGTCGATACCACGCTCGGCGAAACCGTGCCCGAAGGCGCCGAACTCGAAGCCCCGCCGTCGCACGACACGATGGCGTTTCTCGCAACCCCGCCCGCCGACAAGCTCGCGCAATGCTGCGTCTCGCATCGCGACATGGCGGCCAACGCAAACTCGCCGTTGGCCGGCCCCGGCGTCGAAGAAGCCGGAATCATCGTCCCGGTCACGACCGGCGACGGCTTTACACCCGGCCCGATCGTCGGCTGGTGGGATCACGGTTTCAATGTGCGCCGCTTGCGGATGCAGACCGGTGCCACCGTCGCCAGCCACGCCCGCGCCGAACCGGAAGTGATCTTCGTCCACGAAGGCACGCTGGACGTGACGTGGGACGGCGGCCGCATCGTCATGGGCGCGGGCGACACGCTCAGCGTGCCGGTGGGTCTGTTCCACGGTTTTCGCAACAGCGCTTCCGTGCCGCTCACCGCGTTCATCGTTCGTGGCGGAGAGAGCCCGAAAGCCCCGGTGTTCGAGGCGACTCTTGCGGCGGCCGAATAAGGGAACGTCCATGACGGATCAGTCACCGATGTCCAAGCCTGACGCCAAAGTGTTGCAGGTAGAGCGCCGCGACTACCCGGAACTGGCGCCCATGGATCGGCCCCGCGCGCAGTCGCTGGACGGGTTCGATCCGATCTACACCGACATCGTGGACTACATCGTCCGCTGCACCCACCGCATCTGGGACGAGCGCGACATCGGCCTGATCTACACGCACTACACGCACAACTGCGTGCTGTACGGCACGATGGGCACGATCTACGACCGCGAGGACGTGGTGCGCGACACCATCCAGCGGCTGGTCTCGTTCCCAGAACGGCGCGGCATGGCGACGCAGGTGGTCTGGAACGGCAACGACAAGGATGGCTTCTACACCTCGCATCTCGTCACCGGCTCCGGCCGGCACACGCAGTACGGCCATCTCGGCCAGCCTACCGGCCGCAGCTTCGTCTCGCGCACGATTGCGGACTGCATGATCCTGCGCAACAAGATCTACCGCGAATGGGTGGTCGCCGACACGATGGCCATTGTCCGCCAGCTTGGGCTGGACGCGGATTCCTACGCTGAGAAAATCGCCAAATCGCTGCTGGACAAGGGGCAGACCGCCATCGACATCGGCGAAAACCGCCGCCTGCTGGGCCAGTATCCGCCCGAAGCCGAAGCCGACACTGCCCTCGCCAACACGCCGCTTGAAGCCGAAACCCTGCGCTGGCTACACGAGGTTTTCAACCGGCGGATGTTCGGCAAGATCAAATCCGTGTATGCGCCGGTCACGCAGTATCACGGCCCGCTGATGCGTGAACTATATGGCCCCACGGCGGTGATGCATCAGCATCTGGCGCTGATCGGCTCCGTCCCGGATGCCGCCTACATGCCGCAGCACATCTGCTCGGTGGACAGCGAGGAGGGCGGCACAAAGGTTGCCGTGCGGTGGCTGATCGAAGGGCATCATTCCGGCTACGGCCTGCTGGAAGGCCTCGGCGCGCCCACCGGCACGCGGCTGCAAATCATGGGAATGACACACTACCACTACAAGAATGGCAAGATCGTGGACGAGTGGAACGTCTATGACGAGCTCTCGCTGCTGGTACAGATCAAGCTCGCGCAACTGTCGGGCCGCGCAACGCGCGATTCCGGCTCCTGATGCCATAACCTTTACGGGCAACAGTCAGGTCCTGTGGCGCAACGCCTCCACCAGCAGCGCGAACGCGGCCGAGGGCTGGCGGCGGCTTGGGTAATACAGGTGGTAGCCGGCAAACGGTGGGCACCAGCCGTCCAGCACCCGGATCAGGCGGCCGTCGGCGACGAGGGCTTCGACATGATCGTCCAGCACGCAGGCCAGACCGAAGCCGGCGGTCGCGGCCCGGAGGATCATCGGCACGTTGTTGAACGCCAACTGGCCTTCCACCCGCACCCGCAATTCGCGGCCGCCCTGTTCCAGCTCCCACGCATACAGCCCGCCATTCGTCGGCAGCCGCAAATTGATGCACCGGTGATCAGCCAGATCCTGCGGCGTGCGCGGCGCGGGATGGGCGGCGAAGTAAGCGGGCGCGCCTACCACCGCCATGCGCAGATCCGGCCCGATCCGCACAGCCACCATGTCCTTGGCGATCGACTCGCCGAGGCGGACGCCGGCGTCGAACCGCTCGGCAACGATATCGGTAAGGCCGGAATCGATAGCCAGTTCGACATGCACGTCCGGATAGGTGGGCAGCAGCCTTTCCAGCACCGGCCACAGGACGGAGTGGGCGGCGTGCTCGGACGTGGTGATGCGGATCGTGCCGGCCGGCCGGTCGCGCAGTTCACTGAGCGCGCCGAGCTCGGCGGCGATGTCCTCAAGCGCGGGTGCCAGAGTCTTCAACAGCCGTTCCCCGGCCTCGGTCGCGGCGACACGGCGCGTCGTGCGGGTCAGCAGCCGGACACCCAGCCGCGTTTCCAGCCGCCGGATCGTATAGCTGAGCGCCGATTGCGATGTACCGAGCTTGGCAGCCGCGCGGGTAAAGCTCTGTTCCTCCGCGATCGTCATGAAGGCGTTGAGATCGACGAGTTCGTCGCGCCGCATTGATGAACTCCGGATATCGCTGCTGGCCGTTTATAGCGCCATATCGTCGGAACATTCACCTCCGGGAAGGCGGGCTTTGATCCGTGCCGACGAGGGGCCACATACGGTCGGCATGGCGCGACATTCGCCCGGGGACGAACATGACGCGGATTTTTCTGCTGGCGCTCGCCGCCCTGTTCGCCCCGGCCACGGCGCGGGCGGCATGCACCACGATATCGGCGTCCGGACTCGCCTTCGGCACCTACACCGGCCAGCCGGTGACGACGAGTGCGGCGAGCGTGACGCTCGGCTGCTCCACGGGGTCCGCGTACAGTGTTGGGCTGAACGCCGGCACCGGGGCCGGCGCCAGCGTGACCACGCGGGAGATGACGAGCGGCGGCGCCAGGCTGAACTATCAGATGTTTCAGGATGCGGCCTATTCGACGAATTGGGGCAATACCGTCGATGTCGATGCCCGAAGCGGCACCGCGGGCGGGCCCAGCACGGTGCTGAACATCTATGCGAGGCTTCTGACGGCGCAGTATCCGACACCTGGCACCTATACCGACACGATCACGGCTACCTCCCTCGGCGGGGGCACCGGCAACACGACATTCTCCGTCACCGCGACGGTGCAGGCCACCTGCACCATTTCCGCCACCAACCTTGCCTTCGGCACCTATGGCGGCGTGCAACTGGACGGCACCAGCACCATCACCGCGACCTGCACCAACACGACGCCGTACCAGATCGGCTTCAATGACGGCGCAAACGCGTCGGGCATCGCCGGGAACTGGAACATGCTGGGGGCGTCCGCCGGGGCGCTGCTATCCTACAAACTCTATCAGGATGCCGGCCGGACGGTGCTGGAGGGCAACACGCAAGGGACGAACACCCTGACCGGGACCGGCAGCGGGGCGCCGCAGTTCTTTACCGTCTATGGTCGCATTCCCGCCGGCCAATTCGTCGCGCCAGATACTTATACGGACACGGTCAACCTGACTTTGTACTACTGAGAGCCTGCGCTGGACACGGCCCCGGCAATGCGGAAAGCTCCGTGTCGCAGCGTTCACAGGGCAAGGGCCGGCCGGCGATGATTTATCCGTTCGATCGTGTGAAGGAGATCGGAAGGAAGTGGTGGATTGCCGCCGCGATATACTTTGTTTGCGGTACAGTTTTCGTGATAGACATAAACGACATCCAACTCATACCATATGGAATATTCTATCTGCCGCTGGTGGGTACGGCGGTCTTCTATCGTAATCCGCGCATGGTGTGGGTCCTTTCCGTGATCGCCAGTGCGATGGTGGTCGTGGGATATTTTTTGCCGGTCATTTCGGAAAGTGCATTCGAGTCCGCCATGAATCGCGGAGGGTCGATTGTCGCGATCTTCGTGACGGCGGGCCTCCTGCACTATACGCGGCAAACGCAGGAAGCCCTCGCCAAGGCGACGCTGCGCGCGGAACGCGGCGACCAGGCGAAGGCGCGGCTGCTGACCAATTTGAGCCGCGAACTGGTCATTCCATTGAACTCGATCATCGGTTTTTCCGAAATGCTCCAGGAGAATGGCAGCGAAGAGCAGCAGGAATTCATCGGGTACGTTCTCGCCAGCGGCCGGGGACTCCTGAATACATTCCGCAATCTGATCGACGTGACGACGGGAGAGCGGCGGCACTTGCAAACCATCCGGATCAACCTGCGGCCCCTGCTCCAAAAGGTCATGCGGGCGGCGCTGGTGGAGGCGGCAAAGCGGCGCGTCTCACTGGATCTGGCTGCTGCCGAGCCGTTGCCGGAAGTGAGGGGCGATCCCTGGGCGATCAAGCGGATCATCGAGAACCTGTTGAGCAACGCGGTGAAGTTCAGCAATCCGGACGGAAAGGTCACGGTGTCGCTGACGCTCGAAGGCAACCAGATTGCTCTCGTCGTCCAGGACAACGGCATCGGCATGACGCCGGAGGTGGTCGCGCGGCTCGGAGAGTTGTTCTTCCAGGCGGACACCGGCGGATTGCCGACATTCGAGGGCATGGGAGCGGGCCTTGCGCTCAGTCGTCAACTTGCCGCCGCCATGGACGCCGACCTGCGGTTCGACAGCACGCCTGGGCAGGGAACCACCGTCAGGCTTGCCATCCCGGTGCCACAGGACTCGCGCGCGTTCGAAAATGCGTTCGATCGGCTACGTGCTTCATCGGTATGATCTGCTCGGCCGCCGCCGCCATATCACCGCCAGACATTGCCCTGCCGCATCACGGCTCGGGGGTCTTGCAGATCAGCGGGCCGATGGTCGGGATTTCGCCGGGCACCGGCTTGTAGTCGAAAGCGACGGTGCAGCGCCGGCCGTTCGGCCTTTCGATGGTCAGCTCGTTATGCGGTGACAAATCCTGCACGTACGCGTCGCCATCGTAGCCGACGGGTACGATGGCGCCGGTCGTGCGCAGCGTGGCGGTGCTGCCGACCGGCACGGCGGCCCCCGCCGCATCGACCAGTCGTACCAACGCGCCGTGGCTGACCTGGACCGCGAACCGCACGACCACGCCGGAGCGGTCCGCCGGCCGTACCACGCGCGAGGCCGTATCGATGTCGGTGTCCTGCGGGATGTCGGTCGGGTCGATGCCGATGCGGTTGGCATTGTACGAGAGCAGATCCGGAACCAATTGCAGCCCGTCGGAGCCGGTGGTGCCGGCGTCCCGGTTCTCGAACAGGACATGGACGTTGGCCAGACCGCCGGTATCGACCACGGCAAAACTGTCGTAGATGGTGTTGGAAGGAAACACCCCTCCGTCGAGGATCGAGACCGCCCCCTGGATGTCCGCGCGCTCGGTCGCGAGCCTGCCGATGCGGTCCATACCCACGGTCGCCAGCCCCCAGGGCGACATATATTGCGCCTGCCCGAATTCGTGGTCGGGCGAGGCAGCGGTGGCGAATGCCTGATAGCCGAAATCGCCGATGGCGACGGCCGATTGCTGCACCTCCGCCTGCACGTAGCGGCCGCCGGTGCCCCCGCCCCCGCTGATGCCGCCGGAACTGCGGGGGCCGAGCGGAATCGTCAGGCCCGCCAGAAAGCCCGTATTCCGGCTGGAGAAATCGTGGAAGCCGGTGGCATAGAGCGAAACGTCGGCGATCTGCACCGAGTAGCTGGCGGACGCGACGTGCGAATGCTGCGCCTGCTGGAGATACAGCACGCCGCCCTGAAACGAGTCGCTCGGCGATAGCGCGCTGCCTTGCGGCACGTAGAGCCTGATCGGGCTTGGCACCGCGTCGCTGTCCACGGCCGAGTAGGTGGCACCGATCGAGCCGGCCCACCCCAGCGACAGGCCGGCACTGGCGTTGAGCTGAAGGCGGGGAAACGGATCGTTGTTCATCGACGCCACGTCACGATAGGTCTTGCTCGCAACGATCGCCGACGCGCCGACGCTGAACCGGGTGCCGATGCGCTGCACGCCCGCCGACAGCAGCAGCCCGTTGCGCCGGGAGGCTTCGCTGGCGGCGACGGCGGCGTTGACCACGGCGAGGTTGCCGACATTGACCACCACCCCCGCGCCGGCCAGCGCCGCGCCCCTGGTGCCTTCGGTGCTGGCCTCCACCGTCACCATGTCGGACAGACCGCGCCGGTAGGTGGCGCTGGCGGCCGGGTCGCCGTAGGCGTCGCTGACCACCCCCCAGTCCTGCCGCACCGCGCCCACCTGCGCCGAAAAACTCTCCAGCCCCGCCGCCAGCAACTGCGAACTGGCGTAGAACGGCACATTGACCGTCACCTGCCGGCCCATCGCGTCCGTGACCGCCATCGTGATCGAGTTGGCGCCGGTCACGACCGGCAATTGCGGGATCTGGAACGGGCCTGCCTGCACCGCGCCGGAAAACAGCCGCGTCGCGTTCGCCATGACGCTGACGGTCGAGGGGACGGCCGCCGATCCGCTGAGCGTGGGCAGCGGGAAGGTGATCAGGTCCGGGCGCATCGTGAAGTCGGAGTTGACCTGCACGCCACCGAACCGCACCGGCCGCGTCCACCCGAGACCGCCGGTGATGAAGTCGCCCAAACGGTAGCGGCGCAGCGCCGTGTCGTCCGAATAGGTATAGACGGAATCAAGCCGCACCACCTCGTTGGTGCCGGGGCCGCGCGGCCCGGCGCCGGCGTAGGCGAGCGCCCCCGAACTGGCGACTCCCCAGGGCGAGAACGCGCGCAAGTCGAACTGGCCGGTGCCGGTGTTCATGCGGCGGTCCAACTGGTCGCTGAGGTCGTAGTTCAACGTGGCCCCGGTGCCGCTTACGACAGGGCCGCCGGGGGCGGTCCTGCCGGCGACCTGCAACTGTGTCGGCGCCAGCCCCGCGTCTTTCGCGGTGACGAACAGCGCGCCGGCCGGCTGATCCAGCCGATATGCCACGCCCAAGTCGGACAGGGGGATCAGCGTGTCCACACCGGCGGGCAGCGTGGCCGGAACCCTGAAACCCAGGTCGCTCAACTCGGCCCGCCGCGCGAGCAACTTGCCGTCGCGCAGCGTGAACTCGCCGATCTTGCCGGTGGCATAGCCGTTGACATGGACCTCCAACAGCAGCGGCAGGTCTGCCGCCACCGCTACGCGCGGCACGATCGCCAGCAGCAGTATGACAATCGCCGTAAGGCCGAACTGCCGAACGACTCGGTTCCCCCGATCAATAGGTAACGGTGGCGACGATGGTGTCGGTGTACGTGCCGGGCGCCACGAACAGGCCGGCCGCGATCTGGCCATAGACGGTAAGCGCCTGGGCGGTGCCGTTGCCGGTACCGGCGACGGTGTCGGTGCCGACGGTCTGGCCCCAGTTGACGCTGTGGGCCGCGTCCGAGGTCAGGGCGTAGCCAAGGTTGGCGGTGCCCGACCCCATCTGCCGGGTGGTCACAGTCGCACCGGGGGCGGTGCCAGGGTCCAGCCCGACATTGTACGGGGTGGTGTCGGTGCAGGTGATCGTAATGGTGGAGGTCGCGGTGTCCGCGACGCCGGTGTAGGCGGGGAAGGCCATGGTCGTGACCGAGATGAGACAGGTGGGCTGCACGGTGGCGGTGACGCCGAACGAGGCCGTGGCCGTCGCCGCGCTGGCCGGATCGCCCGCGCCGGGGGGCAGCAGGGCCACGGCCAGAACGGCGCAGGACAAGCCACCCACCCCCCGCATCGCCATGATCAGGCGAGCACTGTCGCGGGTGGCCCATCGGGCACACAGCCGGCGCCGCTCCAGGGACGAGGCGATGAGGACTCCATGCCGGCAACCTTGCGGGAGAGGATCAGCAATGCGTCATTTCAGCGAGAGCGATTGATCGACCGCGCCGGAATCGGCGTGGGCGGCGAGATGGAAGGTCTCGCCCGTCGTCGGCTGGCCGGCGGTATCGAGTTGCCACCGGCCGATGGCGCCGGCCAGGATGTACGGCGAGCCGACGTTGGCGGCTTTGACAGGGCGGCCCGCGCTGGTCGTCACCGCGATGTCGCGGAGCGTGTCGTGCCGGCTGCCCTCGTTCGTTGCCACGAGGTAGGTCCGCCCCGCGTCGCTTTCGACATGGTACTGCACATGTGCGATCGCGCGTGTCGCGGGTTCGGCGAAGACCGGGATGGACAAGCGCAAGGCCACGCGCACGGTGCCGGGTGCCGCCGCCGGCGGGATCTGGTCCAGCAGGATGCGATAGGTGGCTTCGCGCCCTGTCGGCGCGTGGCGCAGCACGAGGCGGACGACCTGGCTCGCGCCGGCCGGAATGGTCACGATCGGGGGGCTGACCAGCACCTCGGTGGAGGGCGTCAGCATCTCCAGCCCGTTCGGCTGGGTCCAGGCGAGCGCGCGGACCTGGACGCTGGTTTCGGCCGCACCCTGGTTCAGCACGGTCAACGTGGTGGCCAATTGGCCCGGCCGCATGTCGATGTTGACCGGCAGCACCGTCAGCGTCTGCGCCTGCGCGGGGCTGGCCGAGAGCAGCACGGCCATGCCGACCGCAAGCGCCCCGGCGGTCGCCACGCCGCCGCGCGAGGATGCCCGGCGGCGGCGCTGCGGACGGATCATGCTAGTAGGTCACGGTCGCTGTGATCGTGTCCGTGTAGGCACCCGGCGCGACATACTGGCCGGCGGGTTCGTTGGCGAAGATCGTGATGGCCTGAGCGGCGCCGTTGCCGGTGCCGGCCACGGTGTCGTCGCCGACCGACTGGCCCCAGTTGACCGCGAACGCGGCATCCTGGGTCAGGACGTAATTCACCCCGGCGGCGGTGGGACCGGTCAGCTCGCGTGTCGCGACCGTGGCGCCGGGAAAGGTCCCGGGGTCAAGACTGATCGTGTAGGGCGTCGTGTCGGTGCAGGTGACGGTGATGGTGGCCTGGGCGGGGACCGCAGCGCCCGTATAGACGCCGAAGGCGAGCGGCGTGATCGTGTTGGTGCAGGTGGCCTGCACCGTCGAGGTCACGGCCATCGTGGACGGCGCGGTGGCCGCAAAAGCCGGTTGTGGCGCGAGAGCGAGCACCCCCAGCAGGCCGGCGCCGGCAAACGAGGCCGCGAGGCCCGTCGTCCGCAGGCTAAGTTTCGACTTTGACGTTTTATGTTCGATATGTGTCATATTGATATATCCTTTTGGACATAAAGCACAGATAATTGTCATTGCGCAGGCGACTGTTTCGAGATCGCTGCATGATCTGTAAATGGGTCCGAGCGCACCAAGTTCCGCGACGTATATAATACTGAAAAACGCCGACTGCGACGCCCAAGACATTTTATGACGTTTTGAATACTCTGCGACAGATTGAGTGTGTTTAGGCGATGCAGCGGACGGCGGGCGACACGACGGCCTCCG
>CAJCJG010000030.1 GCA_903970625.1 Solirubrobacterales bacterium 70-9
GGCATTGATGCCCTACCCGCCTCTCACGATACCTTGCGCACCTACACCGCGTTTTCGAGCGCCTGGCGAATGAACCTCTGATACGGCGCCCCGGCGGAGGCCGCCGTGGTCTTCACCGCGTCGAGCAACGGGCGCGGCAAGCGCATGTTGACCCTCTCGGTCTTGGGTTGAAACTCGAACTGCACCACCCGCATCCCAGACAGATCGTACTCCGTCAGGTCGGACGTGGCGACGAACTCCTCAGCTTCTGTATCGCTTGCCAGAGTTGGCAATTGTTTCTTCATAGTGTGCCACCTCCTTGCGGTGCATGTAGCGGGCGCTGGGCGGGCGGATGAATGTCCTGTCGCCCCGTGTCCGCAGCGTGAAGACCACCAATACGCCGCGCCCTTCGTCGGTCAGTGCTATTGCCTTGAACCGCACCTCTGTCGGCGAGTCCGCTGGGTCGGGCAACGCCGCGAACGGTCCGCGTAGAAATGCCTCGATCAAGGCGAGCGGGACGCCATGCTTCTGGCATTTGTCCCGATTCCCCTCGTCCCACTCGAACCCACCGACGCCATTAGGCGGGTTTTGTACAGCCATTTGTCAATCCAATTTGCCCCTACTCCCCGCATCCCTCCGTCCGCAGCAGATCCACAACCGCATCCGGCGGCACGTCGCTGCTGGTGAACGCCCGGCCAATGCCGCGCACCAACACGAAGTTTAGCCTTCCATCGCGAACCTTCTTGTCGCGGCGCATGTGCCCCACCAGCCGCTCCGCGGAGAGACGCCGGTTCAGCATCGCCAACTCCGCCGGCAGACCGATGGCGGTGAAGTGGGCGACCACCCGCTCGGCGTCGGTCTGCGGACACAGGCCCAGATTGGCGGACAGGCGGAAGGCCAGCCCGATCCCGGTCGCCACCGCCTCGCCATGCAGGATATTGCCGAAGCCCAGTTCCGCTTCCAGCGCATGCCCGAACGTGTGGCCCAGATTGAGCAGCGCGCGGCCATCCGAGGGCTTTTCCTCCCGCTCGTCGTCGCCCACCACCTGCGCCTTGAACGCGCAGGCCCGGAAAATCGCCTCCGCCTGCGCCGCCCGCTCGCCGCCGACGACGGCCGCGCCGTTGGCCTCGCACCAGTCGAAAAACGCGGCATCGCCGATCAGCCCGGCCTTGGCGATCTCCGCATAGCCGGCCCGCAATTCGCGCGGCGGCAGCGTGGCGAGGACAGACGTGTCGGCCAGCACGATGCGGGGCTGGTGGAACGCACCAAGCAGATTCTTGCCGTGCCGCGAGTTGATCCCGGTCTTGCCGCCGACCGAGCTGTCCACCTGCGACAGCAGCGTCGTCGGCACCTGCACGAACGGCAGCCCGCGCAGCGTCGCCGCTGCCGCGAAGCCGGCCAGATCGCCGACCACGCCGCCGCCGAGTGCGATCACCGCCGTCCGCCGCTCGACCCCGGCCGCCAGCATTTGGTCCGTCACGCTGTCGAATATTTCCAGGCTCTTGGAGGTCTCGCCATGCGGGACGACGATCGGGATTGCGTCGAATCCGGCTTCCGCGAGGCCGGCCAGCAGCGTGGCCAAATGCAGGTCGGCCACATTCTGGTCGGTGACGACGAAGGCGCGCTTTTGCGGGAGCACCGGGGCCAGCAGAGCGCCTGCGCGGGCGATCAGGTTGCCGCCGACCACCACATCGTAGCTGCTGGACGACAGCGCCACATGCAGCCGTCGCGGCGGCTCCCAGGCGAGCAAAGCGTCGAGGACATGCGTGGTCGTCGTGTCCGGGTTCTCATCGCCGCAATCCACCACAATGTCGGCCTCCGCATAAATGGGATGTCGTATCGTCATCAGGCGCTGAAGAATGTCGTTCGGCGGGCCGCTGTTCAGCAAGGGCCGGTGGCTGCGGCCGGCGACGCGGCGCAGCAGCGTCGGCAGCCGCGCGCGCAGCCAGACGCATACCGCCTCCCGCCGGATCGTCGCGCGCGTGGCCTGGTCCATGTAGGCGCCGCCCCCGGTCGCCAATACCAGCGGGTCGCCCGCCAGCAGCCGCGCGATCACCCGCCGCTCGCCGGCCCGGAACTCGGCCTCGCCGAACCGCTCGAAAATCTCCGGCACGGAGGCGCCGGCGGCGGCCTCGATCTCCGCGTCGGCGTCGCGGAACGGCAGCCCAAGCCGGGCGGCGAGGCGGCGGCCGATGGAGGTTTTGCCCGCACCCATCAGGCCCACCAGCACGATGCTACGCCCGGTCAATCGATCCGGTAGCCGCGGGATGTCGGGCAGGGCGGAGTTGCGCGTCATGGCGGCGGACGCTAGCACACGCGGCATGAACGCCAAGCGGCGGCGCCGCTCCCCCGATCTCCGCCCCGCTGAAGGATACTTATGGCCCGCCTGTTCCTGTTCGTCGTGCTGCTCGGGCTGGTGATCGGCGCGGTGGGTTTGGTGGTGCTGGGCGCCTTCCCGCCGGAGCCGCACACCCAGCAGATCCAGAAAGTCCTGCCCAACGACCGCTTCCAGCACGGCTAGCGGCATGGACCGCCATGTCGAGGCGTTTTTGGAAATGCTGGTCGCCGAACGCGGTGCCGCCCGCAACACGCATGCCGCCTACGAGAGCGACCTGGCGGATGCCGAAGGATTTGCGCTCGGGCGCGGGGCGACGCTCGCGACCCAGGATGCGGCCACACTGCGCGCCTATCTGGTGCGGCTGGCCGATTCGGGGTTGTCGGAACGCACCGCCGCGCGCCGCCTCTCGGCGCTGCGGCAGTTCCACAAATTCCTGGTCCGCGAGGGCGTGCGGGCGGACGACCCGACCGAGCAACTGGAATCCCCCCGTCTGCCGCAAACCCTGCCGAAATTGTTGAGCGAATCGGAGGTGGATGCCCTGCTGGCGGCGGCGGTGCTCCGGCCGGAGGCGCAGGCGGCGCGGATGCGGGCAGCGCTAGAAATCCTGTATGCGACCGGCCTGCGCGTCTCCGAACTGCTGGCGTTGCTGCGCACCGCGCTGGCGGGCGACGCGCAATTGCTGCTGGTCCGCGGCAAGGGCGGGCGGGAGCGCATCGTGCCGCTGTCGGACGCCGCGCGGGAGGCCGCGCTGCCGCTGCTGGAGGGCAAGGGCCGCTGGCTGTTTCCCGGCCGCGACCCCAACCACGCGCTGACGCGGCAGGGGTTCGCGCTCGGGCTGAAACTGGTGGCGCTGGATGCGGGGCTCGACCCTGCGCGGGTCTCGCCGCATGTCCTGCGCCATTCGTTCGCCAGTCACATGCTGGCACGCGGGGCTGACCTGCGCAGCCTGCAATTGCTGCTCGGCCACGCCGACATCGCGACCACGCAGATCTACACGCATGTGCTGGCGGAACGGTTGCAGCGTCTGGTCGAGGCGCATCACCCCCTTGCGATGGCGGCGGCCGGGAGGGGCTGACCCCGCCGGTATGTGGTGCTAAAGGCCCGCGCCATGCGCCATTTCCTCGAATTCGAAAAACCCATCGCCGAACTCGAAAGCAAAATCGAGGAGTTACGGAAGATGTCGGAGGCCGACGGCCTCAACATCGCCGAGGAAGTCGCCAAGCTGACCGAGAAGCACGACAGGCTGCTGCGGGCGACCTACGCCAAGCTCACGGCCTGGCAGAAGACGCAGGTGGCGCGGCACGAGGACCGGCCCAAGACCGGCGACTACGTGCGGGCGCTGATCACCGAGTTCACGCCGCTTGCCGGCGACCGCGCGTTCGCGGACGACGCGGCGGTGGTCGGCGGGCTCGGCCGGTTCCGGGGGCGGTCGGTCGCGGTGATCGGCACCGAGCGGGGCAGCGACACCGACAGCCGCGTGAAAAGCAATTTCGGCATGGCGCGGCCCGAGGGCTACCGCAAGGCGCGCCGCCTGATCGAACTGGCCGGCCGGTTCGGGCTGCCTGTCCTGACCTTCGTGGACACGTTCGGCGCCTTCCCGGGCATCGATGCCGAGGCGCGGGGGCAGGCGGAGGCGATCGCGCGCTCGATCGAAGCGTGCCTGGAGGCGCCGGTGCCGGTGGTGGTGACGATCATCGGCGAGGGCGGGTCCGGCGGCGCGATGGCGCTCGCGGCGGGCGATACGGTGCTGATGCTGGAGCACGCGGTCTATTCGGTGATCACGCCCGAGGGGTGTGCCGCGATTCTGTGGAAGGAAGCGTCGCAGGCGGCGGCCGCGGCGGAGGCGCTGAAGATAACGGCGGACGATCTGAAGCGCCTGGGGCTGATCGACGCGATCGTGCCGGAGCCGCTGGGCGGCGCGCATCGGGATGCCGAGACGACCATCGCGGCCGTGGGCGATGCCATCGCGGCGGCGCTGGCACCGCTCCTGGCGCTGGACGCGCCGGCACGCACCGCCCGCCGGCGGGACAAGTTTTTGGAGATGGGCCGCGAACCGCCCGCCTAGCGGCGCGCCGCCCCGATCTTTGTGGTGGTCGTTGCGCCAAGAGTCGGCGTAGCGGCGAGCTGGACGGGCTGAATGGGCAGCTTGTGCAGCCAAGAACTCGGCCCGAGCGGCGGCGCGGCGTGGCCGCCGGCCGCCGGCGCCTCGTGCCACGATACGGCCACGAGCGAACCCGGCGAACTGTCCAGTTCCAGAATGACCGGCAGATCGGGCGGCGGCGCCTCCCCGAAGTCGGGGCCGACATCGGCCTGTAGGCCACCGCCAATCCCGACCTTGCCATCCGCGACGGTCGCGAAGCCCTGCACCACCAGCCGCCGCAGCCTGCCGTCGGCCCGCGCCAGCGGCTCTTCTGCGAATGTCGTCACCCGCAGCGTGCCGTCGGCATAGGTGCCGCGGACCACGGCGCGCTGGCCGCTCGGCGACACGCCGGGCGGCAGCGCCAGCGGCACGCCGCGAACCTGCCACGCGCCATCCACCAGGCGCGGAATGCCCGCCAGCACGGCGCTGCCCGGCTCGCGGGCATCGACGCGGCTGGCGTGAATGGTGCCGCCCGCGTCGCGCAAACCGCTGACGGCGACCCAGCCGCCGACGCGCAGTTCGGCCGCCAACCGGGTTCGCGCCGACAGCAGGACATGCTGCCCCATCACATCGACCGAACCGCCCGCCGGCGCGACCGCCGTGATCGGGCCGGACACTTCGTGGCGGAGTTCGATACGAACCGCCTGCAAATTCTCGGCCGGGCCGCTGGCCTCGATGGAGGCGACCTGCCCGGGCCGCGCTGTCTCGGTGGTGCGCGCCTCGCCATCGACGCTGATACTGGCCGGCCGATCCAGCGCGATCCGCAGCCCATCGACGCACAGATCGGGCAGGCCGCCGAGCACGCCGATGATGCCGGTCCCCTGCGCGGCGCCTGCGTGCCCATGGGTCAGGCTGCGCGTGGTCAGGCCGGTGCCGCCGATACCGCCGGGGTTGAGGCCGGTGCCGCCAAGGCCGTCGCCGGGTTCGATCCCGGTGCCGCCTATCCCGCGATCGGCCAGCGCCGGGGCGACTCCGGTTCCGCCGATGCCACGATCCGACAGCACCAGACTCTCGACCGAACTGTCGCACGTCTCAAGGTCGCCGCCCGCGATCCGCGCGACTGGCGCGGCACCCGGCATAACAGGCTGGGGCGACGCGCTCGCTTGCGGGGGAGTGGCGTGAGTCGACGGCTCGCATCCTGCAAGCACCAGCAGTGCCGCCAGTACAGTGAGCCGTCGTATCACGGCGCCGCCGAAGGCTGGCCCGTTTCGGCCGAGACAGGCGGCACATCGTCCTCGACGAACAGATACACGCCAAGATTCACCCGGCGGGTCGGGCCGCCGGTGGCGTCGGGGGCCTCCGCGAGTTCCATCGCGCGGCGGTTGATTTCCAGCAACATCTGCACCGCCGCCGTGCGCCCCACCGCCTGCAATTGGTCGGCCGCCGCCAAGGGTAGCGAATCGTAATGCACGCTCCGATCCAGGAAGGGTGCCTTACCGACCGCACTGACGTTGGCCGCTGCCGCTGCGATATGATCGTGCAAATTTCGGCCAAAGTAAAACATCTGCTCGTCGCGGCCGGGCCGCGGTACGAAGGCATCGACGTTGAGAACCACGCGGTCCTGCGCGTCGATCCGCACCAGATCCTGGCTGATCCATTCGTCGAGCACCGCGCGGGGCCGCAAATCCTTCGTCACCGCTGCCACCAGCCCGTCGAACGACGGCTCGCCGGCAGCAGCGGCGCGCGGCAACGGCAGCGGTAGGCCGCCTTCACCAGCCCAGGGTGACGCGCCCAGCCAGCGGGCGATGATCTGGCTGCTGAGCGTGACGACCTCCGCTCCCTGGTCGGGTTGCGGCGGTGCCTCCCGCTGGCGGCGGATTTCCTTGCGATGGACCCCGGTGAGCAGACTGACCCGGCTGTCCGTGCGGGCGCGGTCCTCGGTCAGCACGTCGCGCAGGGCCACGTCCACATACAGGTCGCGCAACAGGTCGGCCGTCACCGGATAGGTGAGTCCGTTGCGGATCAACAACCGGACCAAGGGACGGAGGAGTCGGCGGAGCGACCGCAACAACAGATCGGGGGCGGGACCGGGCGAAACTTCCGACATGGCATCAGGCTAACTCACGGCCGTGGGAAAGTCGCCCACAAAAAACCAAGGCAACCATGTGAGAAAGCTTGACGTTACCCTCCCGGCAGGACACAATCGGTTCGTGGGATTTTTTCCCACAACAATTGTGAACATAGCGTCGCGGAGGGTGCCATGCGTTTGCTGGTGGTCGATGACAACGCCAAGCTGCGGCAGTTGCTGGTCGGGCTGTTCACCGGCGCGCGCTACGTGGTGGACGGCGTCGGCACGGCGGCGGACGCGCAGGAGGCGTTGGCGGCAACCCGCTACGACCTCGTGCTGCTGGAATTGAGCCTGCCGGATGCAGATGGTGGCTCGATCCTGCGCGATATGCGCCGGCGCGGCGTCGGCACGCCGGTCTTGGTCGGCACGTCCGTGACCGACCTGGAGCGCCGCGTCTGCGCGCTGGACGACGGCGCGGACGACGTCATGGTCAAGCCGTTCTCATCGGATGAATTGCTCGCCCGCGTGCGTGCGCTGTTACGCCGGCCGCCGAACGTCCTCAGCCGAGTGTTATCAATCGGCAACATTTCACTCGACACCACTGCGCGCGCCGTTCAGGTGGATGGCGACGCGGTGGACCTGACGCGGCGCGAGATCGCCGTGCTGGAGACGCTGATGCGCAGCCGCGCCCGCCCGGTTGCCAAACGGGCGCTGGAGGAGGCGGTCTATTCGTTCACCGAGGACGTGTCCCCGAACGCCATCGAGGCGGCGGTATCGCGCGTGCGCAAGCGGCTGGACGGCGCCGGCGCCCGGGTCACGATCAGCGCCGCGCGCGGCATGGGCTATCTGTTGTCCGAGCGGATCGCCTGACCCTCACAGCCGCCCGAGCACCGCGAACCACAGATAGTCGAGCGGCACCAGCACCAGCAATGTGATGGCGGCGAGCAGCAGGCTGAGCCGGGTCGCGGAGCCGGCGGAGACGCCGCCGAGTTGCAGCGCCACCACGATGGGCGCCGCCTGATACGGCAGGAGTGGCGTCGAAAACCCGATCACCTGTACCATCAGCACGGTCGCCAGCGGCAGGCCGGAGGCGGTGGCCAGCGCGCCCGCCAGCGGCGTGAACAGCGCCGGCACGCCGTTCGACGTGACAACGAAGTTCAGCAACGTGGAAATGCCGACCAGTCCGGCAAAATTCTGGAACGGCGCGCCCGGCCGAAAGGGCGTGACGGACACCAGCCCATGCCCGACAACCTCGCCCAGCCCCGAACGGCTGACGACGGCGGCCATGCCCAGGATGCCGGCGATGTAAATGCAGGTACGGAAGTTTACCTGCGCGCCGAATTCCTCGTGGGTGACGAACCCGATCCGGGGCAGCAGGCAGACGCAGGCGGAGGCGAGTCCGACCCAGGCCGGCGAAATGCCGTGAACCGAATCGGTCAGCCACAGCAACAGCGTGATGCCGAGTAGCAGCGTGAGCCGCTTTTCGTCTGCCGTGAGTTGGCCGGCAGCCTCGGCCGGCGGCATGGGTTGCAGCCGGTCGGGGAACAGCAGGCACAGGCAGCCGACCAGCGCCACGCCCTTCAGCAGCCCCAACACCGGCGCGTGCAGGAGCAGATAGGGCAGGTAGGTCAGGCGAATGCCGAAATTGGTCTCGATGCTCCCGGCCAGCACGAGATTGGGCACGTTGGCGGGCAGGATCGAGACCGACAGCATGAAGGTGCCGAACCCCACCGCCAGCGCGAGGCCGATGCGACCGCGCGAGCCCGGCGGCAACCCCGCCCGGTCGGCCACCGCCAGCACAATGGGCATCAGCACCGCGATCCGCCCCATGTTGGACGGCATGACGAAGGCGAGCGCGTAGGTCAGCAGCACCACGCCCGCGACCAAATGCGGGTGGGAGCCGGACAGCCGCGCCGTCAGCGTGCGCGCCGCTCGCGCTGCGAGGCCGGTTTTACGGATCGCGATGCCGAGCACGAAGCCCGACAGCACCAACCAAAACGCGGAGGAGGCAAAACCGGAAAATACGGTCGCCGCCGGCGCCACGCCGAATATCATCGCGAGCGCGAAGAAGATCAGCGCCGTCAGGTATTCGGGCAGCCTCCCGGTCGCCCACAGTCCGATGGTCAGCGTGGTCAGAAGTGCGGCAAGGATCATCGGCGCGCGAGGGTCAGTCGCCGCTGCCCTGGGTCAGGCGGAACGGCGCCGACGGATAGACGCCCAAAATCCGAAACTCGCGGGAGAAGAAGCCGAGTTCTTCCAGCGCCCGGCGCAACGCGGGCTGTTCCGGGTGCCCCTCCACGTCGCACAGGAACTGCGTGGCCGAGAAATGCCCGTCGATCATGTAGCTTTCCAGCTTGGTCATGTTGACGCCGTTGGTGGCAAACCCGCCGAGCGCCTTGTACAGCGCCGCCGGCACGTTGCGCACGCGGAAGACGAACGTCGTCATCAGCCCCCTCGTGTCCGCCGCGTGTGCCGCCGGCGCGCGGGCGGCGACGTAGAACCGCGTGGTGTTGTGCGCTGCGTCCTCCACGTTGCGCCGCAGGATCTGCAACCCGAACAGCTCGGCGGCGAGCGAGGAGGCGATGGCGCAGTCCTCCGGGTTGTCCCAGGCGGCGACCTGCTCGGCGGACCCGGCGGTGTCGGCCTCGATCACCGGCGTCAGCCGCAATTCCTTCAGGATTTTCCGCACCTGCCCCAACGCCACCGCGTGCGAATGGGCGCGCTTGATGGTGGCGAACGTCGCACTCCTGGGGGCCAGCAGGCAGTGCTCGACCCGCTGAAAATGCTCGCCAACGATGAACAGGCCGGAGGAGGGCAGCAGCGCATGAATATCCGGCACCCGGCCCGCCAGGCTGTTCTCGCACGGCAGCATGGCCAGTTCGGCGCGGCCGTCGCGCACCGCTTCGATGGTCGCTTCGAACGAATCGCACGGCAGCGTGAGCCGGGTAGGGAAGACCGCCCGGCAGGCGAGATCGGAATAGGCGCCGGGGCGGCCCTGGAAGGCGATCATGTCGGTCATATCGGTTCTCGGTTGGCGGCCAGGATCGCGCGGGCGCGCTCCAGGTCGGCTGGGGTATCGACGCCGAAGGCAGCGTGGGCGACGCGGGCGCAGCCGATGCGCATGCCGGCCTCCAGCGCCCGCAACTGTTCCAGGCTCTCGCGGCGTTCGAGCGGGGAGGGCGGCAGCGCGACGAAGCGCGCCAGCGCGGGCCGCCGCCATGCATAGACGCCGATGTGGTGCCAGCGCGGCCCGTCGCCCCAGGGAATTTTGGCCCGTGAAAAATACAGCGTCGGTGCGATGTCCGCGCCCTCGGCGAAGGCGCAGGCGGCCTTGACGACCGAGGACGCGTCCGCCTCCGCATCGCTGGCGATGGGCGTGACCAGCGTGCCGATGTCCACGCCCGCGTCCGCCAGCGGCGTCAGGACGGCGCGCAACTGCGCGGGCGGCAAGGTCGGGAAGTCGCCCTGCACGTTCACCACCACGTCGTGCCGGCCGTCCGGGTCCAGGGCCGCCAGCGCCGCATACGCGCGGTCCGACCCGGATGGCAGAGCCGGATCGGTCAGCACGGCGATGCCGCCGGCCGCGCGCACGGCCGCCGCGATCTCCGCCTCCGCGCAGGCGACCGCCACGGGGCCAATATCGGCCTCCAATGCCCGATCGAGAACATGCAGGATCATCGGGCGGCCGGCGATGTCGGCGAGCGGCTTGCCGGGCAGGCGGGTGGAGGCCATCCGCGCCGGAATGACGACGATTGGGGTCAGGCGAGGCTCCGGGCTCGGTTCGGCCGCCGGAATCGCGCAACCGGCGCGGGGCGGCGGGTTGAAGGGTGCGAATGGGTTCCCTATGGTGCCGCGCACCTTAGAAACAGCTTTTCCCCCGCGCAATGCGGCGCGGCGAGGCAACCTTGGGTGCGCTTCGCCTGTTCCCTATCGTTGCCGCGCAAGGAATCTCGCCGCATGGACCGTCCGGATATCGCGGACCGCGACCTCGCCGCGTTCGTGGCCGTGGCGGAGGCCGCGTCGGACGCAGCCGGCGCGGTGATCCGGCCGTATTTCCGCAGCGGTCTGGGCGCCGACCTGAAAGGCGACCAAAGCCCGGTGACGGCGGCCGACCGGGGCGCCGAGCAGGCGATGCGGGCGGTTTTGGTCGCGCATTTCCCGGATCACGGCATTCTCGGCGAGGAGTTCGGCACCAAGAATCCCGGTGCGAGGCTGCGCTGGGTGCTCGACCCGATCGACGGCACGCGCGCCTTCATCACCGGCCGCCCCGTGTTCGGGTCGCTGGTGGCGCTGCTGGACGGCGACCGGCCGATTGTCGGCGTCATCGACCAACCGGTGACGGGCGAACGCTGGGTGGGTGTCGCCGGCCAGCAGACCCGGTTTCGCGGGTCGTTCGGCGGGAAGGTCGGTGGCAGGGCGTGTTCCTCGCTGGAGCAGGCCGAACTGTCATGCACCAGCCCGGAGATGTTCGGTAACAATTTAACAGGCTGGCAACGATTGACGGCGGCGGCCGGGCGGACTTCGTTCGGCGGCGATTGCTACGCCTACGGATTGCTGGCTCTCGGCCAAATCGACGTCATCGCCGAGGCCGATCTGAAGATCTGGGACTGGGCGGCCATCGTGCCGGTGGTCGAGGGCGCCGGAGGGCGCATGACCGACTGGGATGGAGCGCCGTTGCGGGCGGACGGCGACGGCCGGGCGGTGGCGGTCGGCGACCCGGCGCTGCTGGCGCCGACACTGGCTTTGCTCGCGGGGTAGCTTGCCGACAAGTGCCGCGTGCAACAATCTTGCGCTATTGATGCGGCCATCGACGACCAAGGAGTATTGAGGACGTGCAACGCCGAGGATTGTTGCTGACGCTGCCGGCGCTGCTGGGCGCGGGCTACGCCCGCCCGGTCCGGGCGGACGATGCGCCCGCGCCTGCCACTCCACCTGCTGCGGCCGCGCCGACCCGCACCTACGGCCTCGCCCTGGTCGGCGACCCGAAGCTGCCGGCGGATTTCACCCATTTCCCGTATTGCAACCCGGACGCACCGAAGGGCGGCGAGGTGGTTCTGGCCGCTCTGGGCAGCTACGACAGTTTCAATCCGTTCATCGTGCGCGGCGTGGCCGGCCCCGTCGGGGTCGTGTGGGACACGCTGACCCGCGCCTCCGCCGACGAGCCGGACACCGGCTATGGCCACCTCGCCCACACGATCGAGGTCGGCGCCGACAAAACCTACGTCGCGTTCGAATTGCGGCCGGAAGCGAAGTTCCACGACGGCATGCCGGTGACGGCGGACGACGTAGCCTGGACATTCGATGCACTGCGCGAGAAGGGACGACCCTACTTCCGCCAGTACTACGCCGATGTCGCCAAGGTGACGACCGAGGGGCCGTTGCGGGTTGTGTTCCACTTCAAAGGTGGCGGCAACCGCGAACTGCCGCAAATTCTCGGCCAGTTGTCGGCGCTGCCGAAGCATTGGTGGGAAGGCCGCGACTTCGCCGCGCCGCTGAACGACCCGCCGCTCGGCTCCGGCCCGTACAAGGTCGGCCGCCACGAATTCGGCCGCACGCTGGTCATGGACCGCGTCGCCGACTACTGGGGTCGCGACCTGCCGACGGCCAAGGGCCTCGACAATTTCGGCAGCATCCGCACCGAATATTACCGCGACGCGACCGTCGCTCTCCAGGCGTTCAAGGCCGGGCAGGTGGATTTCCGGCACGAGAACATCTCCCGCGTCTGGGCGTCGGAATACGATTTCCCGGCGCTGCAAAAAGGCCTGGTCAAAAAGCGCGCCTTCGACGAGCGGCTGCCGACCGGGATGCAGGGGTTCGTGATGAACACCCGCCGCCCGATCTTCAAAGACCGCCGGGTGCGGGAGGCCATGACGCAGGCGTTCGATTTCGAGTGGGAGAACAAGAACCTGTTCTTCGGCCTCTACACGCGCACGAGCAGCTATTTCAGCTCCAGTGACTTCGCCTCCTCCGGCCTGCCCTCGGTCGATGAGCTGGCTTTGCTGGAACCGTTCCGCGACAAGCTGCCGGACGAGGTGTTCAGCAAGGAATTCACGCTGCCCGTCACCGACGGCTCCGGCAATAACCGCGAAGGCGCCAAGCGCGCGCTGGCGTTACTGCGAGAGGCCGGATGGGACGTGAAGGAGCGCAAGCTGGTCGATGCCAGCGGCCAGCAGATGACGTTCGAGATTTTGCTCGACGACCCGACGTTCGAGCGGATCACGCTGCCCTACGTGCAATGGCTGCAACGACTCGGCATGGACGTGAAGGTCCGCACGGTCGATTCCGCGCAATACCAGCGCGTCACCGACGAGTTCGACTTCGACATGACGGTCAATGTCTATGGCGAGTCCGACAGTCCGGGCAACGAACAGGCCGACAATTGGACCAGCGACGCCGCCAAGGAGTCCGGCAGCAACAATTTGGCCGGCGCGTCCGACCCGGTGGTAGATGCACTGGTCGCCAAGGTGATCTCCGCCCGCAGCCGGGAGGCGCTGATTACCGCCACACGGGCGCTGGATCGCGTGCTGCTCTGGAACTGGTACGTGGTGCCGCACTGGCACCTGCAATCCTACTGGGCGGCGTGGTGGGACAGGTTCGGCTTCGTCGATCGGCCGATCCGCGCCGGCGTCGATTTCAACGCCTGGTGGGTCGATCCCGCGCTGGCGGCCAAGACGGACGCGGCACGGCAAAGCGGGCTATGACAACCGCGCCCCGGATGCCCTGATGGGCGGCTACATCCTCCGCCGGTTGCTGCTGGTGATTCCGACCTTGTTCGGCATCATCGCTATCAACTTCGCTTTGGTGCAGTTCGCGCCGGGGGGGCCGGTGGAACAGATGATCGCCGAACTGAAGGGCAAGGGCGACGTGACCATGCCGGGCGCCGGGACGGGCCGCCACGGCGAGACCGCCGGGCCGATCGAGAACGGCACCTATCGCGGGAGGCGTGGGCTCGACCCGGCGCTGGTCGCCGACATTCGCAAGCTGTTTGGCTTCGACAAGCCGCCGCTGGAACGCTTCGGCCAGATGCTGAAGGGCTATCTGACGTTCGATTTCGGCCGTAGCTTTTTTCGCGACAAAACGGTGCTGGCGCTGATCGGTGAGAAGATGCCGGTCAGCGTCTCGCTCGGTCTCTGGTCCACGCTGCTGGTGTATTTCGTCTCGATCCCGCTCGGCGTGGCCAAGGCCGTGCGCGACGGAACTCGTTTCGATTTAGTTACGAGTCTGGCGGTGCTGATCGGCTACGCGGTGCCGGGGTTTCTGTTCGCCGTGCTGCTGGTGGTCGTGTTCGCCGGGGGCAGCTATTTCTCGTGGTTCCCGCTACGCGGGCTGTCCAGCGAGGGCGCCAGCCAATTGGGGTGGGGCGCCCGCCTGCTAGATTATCTGTGGCACATGGTCCTTCCGACGACGGCGCTCGTGGTCGGCGGTTTCGCGACGCTGACCATCCTGACCAAGAACAGTTTCATGGAAGAAATACGCAAGCAGTATGTGGTGACGGCGCGCGCCAAGGGGGCGAGCGAATCCCGCGTGCTGTACCGCCATGTGTTCCGTAACGCGATGTTGCTGATCATCGCCGGGTTTCCGGCGGCCTTCATCGGCATCCTGTTCACCTCGGCGCTGCTGGTGGAGATCATCTTCTCGCTCGACGGCCTTGGGCTGCTGGGTTTCGAATCGGCGATCCGGCGCGACTATCCGGTGGTGTTCGGCACATTGTACATCTTCACCCTTCTCGGTCTGGTCATGCAGATCGTGGGCGACATCATGTACACCGTGGTCGATCCGCGCATTGATTTCGAGGCGCGCCGGTAGGCACCGATGACGGTTTCGCCGCTCACCCAGCGCAGGCTTGCGATCTTTCGCGCGCACCGGCGCGGCTACTGGTCGCTGTGGATTTTTCTCGCGATGTTCTTGCTGGCGATGTTCGCCGAGTTTATCGCGAACGACCGCCCGCTCGTCATCCACTACAGCGGGCATTGGTTCTTCCCGGTGTTGCAGGATTACAGCGAGGATGCCTACGACCCGAGCATGATGCCGACATCGGCCGATTACACCGATCCCGACCTGCAAGGCGTGATCCGCGCCAAGGGCTGGATGGTATGGCCGGCGATCCCGTTCTGCTACAATACGATCGTCAAGAACCTTCCGGTCCCGGCGCCCGCGCCGCCGAGTTGGAACAATCTGCTCGGCACCGACGACCAGGCGCGCGACGTGTTGGCGCGCGTGATCTACGGCTTTCGCATCTCGGTGCTGTTCGGCTTCACGCTGACGATCCTGTCGTCGGCCGTCGGCATCGCGGCCGGCGCCGTGCAGGGATTCTATGGCGGCCTGACCGACCTGTTCTTTCAGCGGTTCATCGAAATCTGGTCCGGCATGCCGCAGCTTTATCTGCTGATCATCCTGTCCTCGATCATCACGCCCGGCTTCTGGATTCTGCTCTCGTTCCTGATGCTGTTCAGTTGGATGGGGCTGACCGGCCTCGTCCGCGCCGAATTTCTGCGCGGGCGCAATCTGGACTATGTGCGCGCCGCCAAGGCGCTCGGCGTGTCCGATGTCGCGGTGATGTGGCGGCACATCCTGCCGAACGCGATGGTGGCCACGCTCACGTTCCTGCCGTTCACGTTGTCCGGCTCGGTGACGATCCTCGCCAGCCTGGATTTCCTGGGCTTCGGCCTGCCGCCCGGCTCGCCGTCCCTCGGCGAACTGGTCTCGCAGGGCAAGAACAATTTGCAGGCGCCGTGGCTCGGCATCACCGCGTTCGTCGTACTCGGCGGCGTGCTGACGCTGCTGATCTTCATCGGCGAGGCGGTGCGCGACGCCTTCGACCCACGGCGGACGGCGCCGTGAAGCGGGCCGATTCAATACACGCAGTTCCCACCAACTCAACGTCAGCCCCGCGAAGGCGCTACGGGATGCACACATCCGGACGTCGCTTGTTTGGCGCCTGGCCTGGGCATTCGCCCCCTCTCCGCCTGCTCTTTGCGGCGGGAGAGGGAGCAAAAGGGGCATCGACGCTGAGACGATGTGTGAATGCCGTAGCGCGAAGGCGGGGGTCCGCGCGCGCGCAAATCGTCGCCATCGACCGACGACAACGCGGCTGCACGCGCGTGGATGCCCGCCTTCGCGGGCATGACGCGGAGACCGTGGGAACGGCGAGGGCAAAACGCCCCGGTGCCCTTCTCCCTCTCCCCTTGTGGGAGAGGGGCGGGGTAAGGGGTCGCGCCGCCCGGGATTCGGAGTGTGCTGCCCCCCTCACCCACCCCTCTCCCACAAGGGGAGAGGGCTTTCCAGCGCATCCGGCAGGCCCTGAATGAGCCTGCTCGAAATCGACAACCTCTCCGTCAATTTCGGCCCCAAGCGGGTCGTTGAAGGCGTGTGCTTCACGCTCGACCGGGGCGAGACGTTGGCACTCGTCGGCGAAAGCGGCTCCGGCAAGTCGCTGACGGCGCTGTCGATCCTGCAACTTCTCCCCGCCAACTGCGTCTCCACCGGCCGGATCGAACTGAACGGGCAGACCATCATCGGCGCCGATCCCGAAACCCTGCGCCAATTGCGCGGCGGTGTCGCCGGCATGGTGTTTCAGGAGCCGATGACCAGCCTGAACCCGCTGATGCGAATCGGCCGGCAGATCGCCGAATCGGTCACGCTGCACCGCCCGATGGCCAAGCCCGCGCTGCGCGAGCGCGTGGTGGAATTGCTGGGCCAAGCTGGCTTCGCGGACGCCGAGCACCGGCTGGATGCCTTCCCGCACCAACTCTCCGGTGGCCAGCGCCAGCGGGTGATGATCGCGATGGCGCTCGCCAACGACCCGGCCCTGCTGATCGCCGACGAGCCGACCACGGCGCTGGATGTGACCATCCAGGCGCAAATCCTGAAACTGCTGGCCGAGCAGAAGACCGCGCGCGGCCTCGCGATGCTGCTGATCAGCCACGACCTCGCGATCGTCCGCCGCTACGCCGACCGCGTCTGCGTGATGAAGAACGGCCGTATCGTGGAGGCCGGGCGCGTGGCCGACGTGTTTGCCTTCCCCACGCATCCCTACACCTGTGCCCTGCTGGCCGCCGAGCCGCGCGGCGCGCCCCCGCCGATCAAGTTGGATGTGCCGGTGCTGACTCAGTGCGAGGACGTGCGCGTCCATTTCCCAATCCGCCGCGGCCTGATGCGCCGCACGGTCGCGCATGTGAAGGCGGTGGACGGCGTCAGCATCACCGTCCACGAGGGCGAGACGGTCGGGCTGGTCGGCGAGAGCGGCTCCGGCAAGTCCACCATGGGCTACGCCGTGCTGGGGCTGGAGCACGCGACCGGACATATCCATTTCGAGGGCGAGGACGTGGCGAAGATGGAACGCCGCGTGCTGCGCCGGCTTCGCCAGCACATGCAGATCGTGTTTCAGGACCCGTTCGGCAGCCTCTCGCCCCGGCTGCCGGTGGGCGACATCGTCGGCGAGGGGCTGAAGGTCCACGAGCCATCGCTGGGGCGCGCCGGGCGGGCGGCACGGGTGGCGGAGGCGCTGGAGGAAGTGGGGCTGCCGGCGTCGTCCATCGAACGCTACCCGCACGAATTCAGCGGCGGCCAGCGCCAGCGCATCGCCATCGCCCGCGCCATGGTCCTTAAGCCGCGCTTCGTCGTGCTGGACGAGCCGACCAGCGCGCTCGACATGTCGGTGCAGGCGCAAATCGTCGATCTGCTGCGGCGGCTGCAAAAGGACCACCAGCTTGGCTATTTGTTCATCAGCCACGATCTGAAGGTGGTCAAGGCGCTGGCGCATCGCGTCGTGGTGCTGCGCCACGGCCGGGTGGTGGAGCAGGGGCCCGCGGCCGACGTGCTGATGCGGCCGCAGCAGGACTACACCCGCGCCCTGATCGCCGCCGCCTTCGCGCTGGAGGCCGACGAGACCGGGGTGGTGGAGACCTGATCCAAGCCGCCGGCGTTTCTTTCATTGCCGATCCGAGCGTACCGCTTGTGCGGAGGCATCGGCCCAACTAACTGGAGCGGACATGAGCACACAGGACACCAGCACGCCTCACGGCGTGGCGGCGGATGCGGTCGCGGGTGCGGCGGCGCCGTCGGAGCAGGACACGCAACCGTTGGAACATTTGATGGCCACCGCCGCCGAGCGGATCGCCGCGCTGGAGGCCGAGCGGGACGACTACAAGGACCGCTGGGTGCGCTCGGAGGCCGAGATGGCCAACGTCCGCGCCCGCGCCAAACGGGACGCCGACGACGCGCGCCTGTTCGCGGTCCAGAAATTCGCCCGCGACGTGGCCGAGGCGGCGGAGAATCTCAAGCGCGGCCTGGATTCGGTGCCGGCCGCCGCCGAGGGCGAGCCGGCCATCGTCACCAAGCTGCGGGACGGGTTTTCCGGCGTCGAACGCAGTTTCGTGGCGATTCTGGAACGCAACGGCGTCAAGCGGGAAGACCCCACCGGCGCGCTGTTCGACCCGAATCTGCATCAGGCGATGGCGGAGCACGAGTCGGCCGAGCATCCGCCCGGCACTGTCTTGCAGGCCTGGACGCAGGGCTGGACGCTGAACGGAAGGCTGCTTCGTCCGGCCATGGTCGTGGTCGCCAAAGCGCCCGGCGGCGGCGCCACCGCATCTGCCGGCGCCGCGATGGACACCACCGCCTAGAACCAGACTGCACAAAAAATGCGCACCGCACTCTTGCCCATGCGGGCGCTGCTGAATACATCCAGGGCACGGTTTTTAACGTCGGGGACGAGGGCGATGCCGCTTCGGGTCGCCCGGGTCCGCTAAACAGGAGTAGTTTAATGAGCAAGGTCATCGGTATCGACCTGGGTACGACCAATTCGTGCGTGGCGATCATGGAGGGCAAGGATGTCCGCGTGATCGAGAACAGCGAGGGCGCCCGCACCACCCCCTCGATCGTCGCCTTCACCGACAGCGGCGAGCGCCTCGTCGGCCAGTCCGCCAAGCGGCAGGCCGTCACCAACCCGACCAACACCGTCTACGCCGTCAAGCGCCTGATCGGCCGCCGCTACGAAGACCCGATCGTGGCCAAGGACGTGGCCTTGGTTCCCTACAAAATCGCCAAGGGCGACAACGGCGATGCATGGGTCGAAGCCCGCGGCACCAAATATTCGCCGAGCCAGATCAGCGCCTTCATCCTCGGCAAGATGAAGGAGACCGCCGAAGCCTATCTCGGCGAGACCGTCTCGCAGGCCGTGATCACGGTGCCTGCCTACTTCAACGACGCGCAGCGGCAGGCCACCAAGGACGCCGGGCGCATTGCCGGCCTCGAAGTGCTGCGCATCATCAACGAGCCGACGGCGGCAGCGCTCGCCTATGGCCTGGACAAGAAAAAGACCGGCACCATCGCGGTCTATGACCTCGGCGGCGGCACGTTCGACATCTCCGTGCTGGAGATCGGCGACGGCGTGTTCGAGGTGAAGTCCACCAACGGCGACACCTTCCTCGGCGGCGAGGATTTCGATGCGCGCATCATAGACTATTTGGCCGACGAGTTTAAGCGCGAGCAGGGCATCGACCTCCGCAAGGACAAGCTTGCGTTGCAGCGCCTCAAGGAAGCTGCCGAAAAGGCCAAGATCGAGCTGTCGTCGTCGAAAGAGACGGAAATTAACCTGCCGTTCATCACGGCGGACGCCTCCGGGCCGAAGCATCTGGTGCTGAAGATCAGCCGCGCGAAGCTGGAAAGCCTCGTGGACGACCTGATCACCCGAACGCTGGAACCCTGCCGCGCCGCGTTGAAGGACGCGGGCGTCAAGGGCAGCGAGATCGACGAGGTGATCCTGGTCGGCGGCATGACTCGCATGCCGAAGGTCATCGAGACGGTGAAGACCTTCTTCGGCAAGGACCCGGCCCGGAACGTCAACCCGGACGAAGTGGTCGCCATCGGCGCGGCCGTGCAGGGCGCCGTGCTGAAGGGCGACGTCAAGGACGTGCTGCTGCTGGACGTGACTCCGCTCTCGCTCGGCATCGAGACCCTGGGCGGCGTGTTTACCCGCTTGATCGAACGCAACACGACGATCCCGACCAAGAAGAGCCAGATCTTCTCGACGGCCGAGGATGGTCAAACGGCGGTGACGATCAAGGTCTATCAGGGCGAACGGGAACTCGCGGCCGACAACAAGTCGCTCGGCAATTTCGACCTCACCGGCATCCCCGCAGCCCCGCGCGGCGTGCCGCAGGTGGAAGTGACGTTCGACATCGACGCCAACGGCATCGTCTCCGTCCAGGCCAAGGACAAAGCCACCGGCAAGGAGCAGCAGATCCGCATCCAGGCCAGCGGCGGCCTGTCGGAGACCGAGATCCAGCGCATGGTCAAGGAAGCCGAGGCGAACGCCGAAGCCGACAAGAAGCGCCGCGAGTTCATCGAGTCGAAGAACCATGCCGACGGGCTGATCCATCAGGTCGAAAAGACGCTGAAGGAAAACGAGGGCAAGGTTTCCGCGCAGGACAAGGGCGAGGCCGAGAGTGCCGTCACCGCCGCCCGCTCGGCGATGGAAGGCAGCGACCTCGACTCGTTGAAGCAGGCGACCGAGCGGCTGAGCACCGTCTCCATGCGGATCGGCGAGGCAATGTACAAGGCGCAGGCCGAGGGCGGTGCCGCTCCGGGTGCGCAGGGCGGCGAGGCGGCCGGCGAGAAGGTGGTGGACGCCGAGTTCGAGGAAGTGGACGACAAGAAGAAGTCCGCGTAAGCGGGCGGCTTCCGGTCGTGGCTTGACCAAGATGCGCCCGCGCTTCATGGAAGGCGGGCGCATCGTTGTTTCGGCGCCGGGCTGAGGGCTGAACATGGCGAAACAGGATTATTACGCGACACTCGGCTGCGCGCGGGAGGCCAGCGGCGACGATTTGAAAAAGTCGTACCGCAAGCTGGCCATGCAATTCCACCCGGACCGCAATCCGGGCGACAAGCAGGCCGAGGCGAAATTCAAGGAAATCAACGAGGCGTACGACGTCCTGAAGGACGAGCAGAAGCGCGCCGCGTACGACCGCTACGGCCACGCCGCGTTCGAGAACGGCGGCGGCGCGCCGGGCGGCTTCGGCTTCACCGAGGGCGGCGGCATCGGCGATATTTTCGAGCAGATGTTCGGCGACTTCATGGGCGGCCAGCGGCGTGGCAACGCGCGCGGCCCGCGCGCCGGCAACGACATCCGCACCGGACTCGAAATCTCGCTGACCGACGCTTTTTCCGGCACCAAGGCGACGCTGCGTGTCCCGACCCGCGTCTCCTGCGAGGCGT
>CAJCJG010000031.1 GCA_903970625.1 Solirubrobacterales bacterium 70-9
CGGCCCTTGATGTTGACCCGTGGCCGGGTCAACGGCCGCCGGTATCTCTTTGATTTCGCACGCGGCCGCCCCACCAACCCCGCGTGCATACCAGTCGGCCCTTCGGGCAGCTGGTATAACTCAGCACCATGACGAACGCCATCAGCGGACGGCGCGCCCGGCCGATTTGGAGATGGCCGAAATGTCCCCAGTCAACCTGGGCTTGTTCGCCGGGCAGGCAGCGCAGACGCAGATACGCCTCGGCTTTCGGCCGCGGCCGGTGACAGGCGATCAGGTGGCGGAAGTGGTCGGGGCTGCCGCGATAGCCGCGTTCGTAAGCCATGACATACAGCCGGCTGGCGGTCAGCGTCGGGAAGCGCTCCAGCGTTTGGCCGATAAACGGCAGATACGCGTCGATCTTTGATGGCCGTGGCGGCGGCCCGGGCCGCGGCAGCCCGGCCTGCGCCAGCACCCGCTGCACCACGCTATGATGGATGTGCAGCTGACGGGCGATGGTGCCCATGGTCCATTTCTCGGCGTGGTAGAAGCGCAGGATCTGCGCTTCAACCTAAATCCGGCAGTTGGCCATATCCCGCCCCGCTATTCTGTGGCGATCTACAACCCATGGTGGGTGCTTAAGCTGGGTTAAGACGCAGTGGTGGCAGGAGTTGCCGGCCCTTCAGGAAGTGTCGGAGCGCCTCACTGAGGATCCGGTACCACCGGGCCAGCGGGTCTAACTGCTCCGCACTCTGCCGCAACGCAGCTAGGAAGCCCGCAATCCGGACATAGGCACGGCGCGCCTTGTCGCGCATCCCGTGCGTACTGCTGATGGTCAGCGTCACCTGACCGGCGTGCTGGGTCTTGCGTGCGATGGCGGAGAGCAGAAGCGGCCTCGACGTAATCGCCTCACGATGATGCTCGGGATCGGCCAGGCGGACGAACAAACTCCACCAGTTGTAAATCAGCGCCACAATGGCGGCGAGCAGTCGGCATCGCGTCAGGTCCTGCGTTGTGAATCCGCCCCAGCCCCACTGGTTCTTCAGTTCGTCGAAGCCATTTTCCGCGTCGGCCCGGTCGCGGTACAACTGGCCGACCGTCAGGATTTCGTCGCTCAGCGAGGTGACCAAGGCGGCGTATTCCCAAACCTCCTTGTCGGCTTCGACCTCACCAAAGCCGAGCAGCAGTTGCTCGGTGTCTGTGCGTTTGCTGGCCGGCTGGTTTCGGTCTTTCTTGCGGCGCAACAGGATGATACGGCGTTGGCGGCTCCAGCCGACCAGCCGCAGCGTGGTTTCCTTGCCCTGCCACCCCTGACCCGCGTCCTTCCAGTCCGACTGTTGCATCGCTCGCCGCAGAGACCGTTGCACATTCAGCGTCAGACGCAGGCGGAACAGATACTTCAGGCCTTTCTGCTCGGCCCCGGACATCACCCGCTCGATGCCCCACGACTTGTCGCCGCGCAGCACGCCGGATGGCGTGCTGTCCCCAGGTGGTCCAGTAAAGTCCATAGCCCAGCGCGCTGACCGCTTGTCGCTGCATCGGTCCGCTTCGCGGCCCGATCAGTTGCATGCGCAACGTTGTGCTGGTCGCCGGGCAGGACATCGACCCGCAGTACCAGTTTCAGGTTCGACAGCATGTAGGTGTGATAGACGTGCGACGGACGCCCGGGTTTGTGCGGATTGTAGCCGACCTCGGCGCCTTCCTGGTGGCCGTATAGCGTCTTCACCGTGCTGTCCATGTCGAGCACCCACGGCTCACCGAGCAACGGCGTGGTGCAGTAGTCCAGGTGGTTTTGCAGCCAGGGCAGGCCTTTGGCTTCGTGGATTTTGGCCAGACCGCGGCGCACCGAGTCCTCGCTGAGGACCTTGCGCATACCGAGTAGCGGCGGGTTCACCGGGTCGCAGCGCAGCGCGGTGATGTGTGCGTAGCGCCGGTGGCCGGCCAGCACCGACAGCATCACGGTGCCGAGCAGGTCGCGCTTGCCGGGGGCGTTGGGGCTGGTGAAAGACAGCGGGCAGTCGGCCACCCAGGCGTCGAACAGCCCAGCCTGTTTCAGGTAGTCGATGAAGAATGGCAATTGGCCGAACGGCGTGACCGGCGCGGTCGCGTCCCATTCGACATGAACTCGGCCGGCGAAGGTGTCCGCTATCGCTGAACGCACCTCAACCGTGGGTTGTTCATCCTCCGGGTGAGCAACGATGTTGTGGTTTTGTGGCTCCATTCCTGAAGATTCGGCCGATTCGGCCGGAAGAGGCAATCATCCAATTGCCGGATTTAGGTTCAATGTCTGGCGGCGTCACCATGGTCGGGTTCCATCCGGTCGGGTCGCACTACAGCCGGTCCCGGCGATGAGCACGGCGACGCAGAAACCCCTGGCGGACGAGCTGCGGGCACCGGCGCGCGCACCAATGACAGTGCGTGATCGTTCGCCGGGGCCGATCCTCCGAGGACGCTGCGTCGCTCGCGCTCACCGGCGAGCCAGGCGTCAGCAGATCATCGGCTGGCAGTGGGGGTGAACCGTGATGCGTCACTTTTTCGCCGCGCGCCCGGTAGCGGCCTTGTCGCGCGGCATGCCGCCGCCGCCCCGACCGGCCGTTCTGGTAGCGCTGTCCGGCGCATTGAAGCGACCGCCGCCGGGCCCGATCGGCGCACTCTCCGGCACAATAAATTTGGCCGCGGTCGCAGCAGCTGCAGATCAACACCTGCATCCGACAACCCGCGCAAAGGAACAGCCGCGCTGATCTCGCGTCGATGTAGTCGAAGCCGCGATCGCTACATGGACGACCGCTACGATTGCCGGGATACTGTCCCTGCATGCGTGCCCAGCACGGTGTGGGGCACGGCGTCGAGCCAAACCGCCAAGTTCAGATCTCGGCGCCGTGCTTAGCCCTCAAAGAGAGGCAAGTCTTACCCACCAGCGCCGTCCAGGCCAGCGCGCGTAGCATCCTGACGGCCGCGAGGTCGAAGGCACCCTCATCGCAGAGACGAACGACGATGCACCCGCCAGCCGCCTATGGGGGTCAATCACGCCGCGCCGTTTAGACGCGGATTCCCACCGCCGCTAACAACAGCCTTGATTACGCCAGCTGGAAGGACCGCAAGCCGCTGACCGCCGCACTTCGCCCGATCTATGCGGCGGCCAGCGCCGAGGCTGCCCTCGCAGCGCTGGATGCGTTCGAGGATGGCGAATGGGGGCGCAAGTTCCCCACGGTCGTTGCTGCCTGGCGGCGGGCCTGGGACCAGGTGATCCCGTTCTTTACTTTCCCGCCGGAGATCAGGCGGGTGATCTACACCACCAATGCGATCGAGAGCGTGAACGCGCGGGTGCGCAAGATCATCAAGACACGCGGCCATTTCCCGACCGACGACGCGGCGAACAAACTGATCTGGCTCGCCCTACGCAACATCACCGCCGATTGGGGTAAAGCCGCACACAACTGGAAGGAGGCGATGAATCAGTTCGCGATCCTCTACGACGACCGCTTCAACGCGGCCGGCTGATCCCTTGGCTCGATCCGCTTCGCGGCTCAAGCGTTACGTAACGGAGAACAGCCATGCCCAGACCTGATCGGCGCGCCTCGACGACTGGGCCAAGCGTGGCGTCGCGCGCGGGCCGTGGCAAATCGTGGGTCCTCGCCATGCTCGCCCCCAAGCGGGGGCTGTGCGTGGCTCCGGTCCCGCCG
>CAJCJG010000032.1 GCA_903970625.1 Solirubrobacterales bacterium 70-9
CCTCCTCCGCCGTCGACACCAGCACCGCCGCCGCCGCGTTGGCATAGCGCGCCGCGTCCGCCAAGGCATCCCCCGCAGCCAGCCGCGCCGCGAGCGCCCCGATCAGGGCGTCGCCCGCGCCATGCGTAGAGACCAGCCTGATCGCGTGCCCCGCGAGTGTGGCCCGCCCGCCATCGCGCGACGCCACCGCCAACCCTGCCCCACCGGCCGTTACGACCGCGGCCTCGGCGGTCGCCAACAGGCGCTCTGCGGCGGTCGCCGCGTCCGCCAGCGAGGCCACGGGTGCCGCGCCAAATCCCTCCGCCTCGATCGCGTTGACCACCAGAATGTCCACCAGACCATCGAGCGCGGCCGGCCATGCCCGCGCCGGGGCGGCGTTCAGGATCGTCCGCACCCCCACCGCCCGCGCCAGCCGTGCCGCCGCGACGTTGGCCGGATCAGGAATTTCGTTCTGCAAGACCAGCGCGTGCGCGCCGTCCAGCATGTCCGCACGCATGCAGCCCTCGCCCAGCGTCAGGTTCGCGCCGGACACGATGATCGCCCCATAATCGCCGTCCGGATCGACAATCGCCACGCTCATGCCCGACCCGACGCCCGCCACCGTCGCCACCCCGGTCGTCTCGACCCCGGCAGCGCGCAAATTGGCCAGCAGCCGCCCGCCGAAATCGTCGTCCCCGACCGCGCCGACCATCGCTGTGCGGGCGCCGTGCCGGGCGGCAGCCACCGCCTGATTGCCGCCCTTACCGCCGCACTTCTGGCCCCATCCGGTGCCGGCAACCGTCTCGCCCTGCCTCGGCCGCCCCGGCGCCGCGACCATGATATCCAGGTGCAGACTGCCGAGGACGACGACCTCCGCCACGCCTCAGCCCCCCAGCAGCGCGCGCTGCACGATCCGCTGGCCGGCCACCGCGTCCTGTTTCGCCAACGCCTCGCCGAGTCCGTTGTCGGCGTCCAATTTGTCCACCAGCGCCAGCATGCCGGTCACGGTGGCGATGTTGGCCTCGCACTCGGCCACCGGGTCGAGGCCCGACGTATCCGGAAACGTGTCGAAATAGATCGCCCCCGTATAGCCGTCCCGCCGCACCTGCCGCAGCAGTTCGATGGTCAGCGTGGTGTGGACGGCGCCGACCATCAGCCCGTCGTCGCGCCCGCCATAGCCGTCGTTCAGATGCACGCCCAGCAGCCGGCTGTGCCGCGCCACCAGCGCCGCCGCGAACGCCGGCTGCTCGCCGGCATACAGGACATGGGCGAAATCCAGCGTTACGCCCATGTTCGGCATCCCCACCTCGCGGATCGCCAGCAGCGTCGTGCCGACATCGCGCAGCAGCGCGTGGGCACGCGGTTCGTCGGGCTTGTATTCGATGCTGATCGCCATGTCTGAATTGTGCGCCGCGACCTCGCGGATGCCGTCGATCTCCATCGCCCACAGCGCCGCGTAGTCGGCCGCGAACGGGTGATCGAACCCGTCCTGCCCGAGCCACAGCGTCATCAGCGTGCCCCCGCAGGCCGCCAATTGGTCCATGCCGCGCTTGGTCAGGTCGATGGCACGCCGCCGCACCGCTGGATCGGGGTTGGTGAAGGCACCGGCCTTGAACGCCGGTTCCGAATAGTAGCGCATGGCGAACCCATTTAGCGACAGCCCCAGATCGGCCGCCCGCCGCGCCACCTCCGGCGCATCCAACCCGTTCAGATGATCCGGGAAATTCAGGTCGATCTCGCCGAGGCCCCGCGCGCTGGCCGCGCGCCGCAGCAGTTCCAGCGTCCCCGGTTTGCCGCGCAACTCCGGCCAGAACAGTTCCGGGCGGGTGGCGAAGGAGTTCAGGCGGGATGCATATTTCATCGCTTCTCTCACCGACGGCGCGGGGAGTGGATGGCACGGAACGCACACGGATTCCAGCGGCGGCGTCCCGCAGCGACAGCCGCGGCGACGGCGGTACGGTCATGGGTAGTTTCCGAGGATGGCAAGGTCCCGTCGGTCGAGGCAATCGTGCCGCGCCTTTGTGCCAGGGATGCACAGCTTCGATGAGCCAGGTTTAGAGGGGACACGCCAGTCGGACGTTGGGGTGGGATGGAGCAATCCCGCCCCGACGCGACGGCATCCTTACCCCACGCGAACCGCGAGTCCTGCCCGCCGGCTCCCCAGCACGGCCGAGAACACCGCCAGCGCCAGCGCGCTCGCCGCGAACGATGCCGCCAATAATGGGAGCGAGTCGTAGGATGCTCCGGCGCTCAGCGCGATGCCGCCCGTCCAGGCACCCATGGCGTTGCCTAGGTTGAAGGCGCCTTGGTTCAGTGTGGATGCCAGATTCGGTGCCTCGACCGCATTGTCCACGACGCGGGTTTGCAGGGCGGCGCCCGGCGAGAAGGCCACGGCGCCCCAGATCAGCACGCACACGATGGCCGGCGTCGCGGAATGGCTCGCATACGCGAGCGACGCGCCGACCAGCGCATAGACGGCGAAAATGCCGATCAGGGCAGGGGTCTGCCGCCAGTCCGCGAGCCGCGCGCCGACCAGATTGCCGATGGTGATGCCGACCCCGAAAAGCAGCAGCACGAACGTGACATGATGCGGCGACAGGCCGGTCACGTTCTCAAGCAGCGGCGTGATGTAGGTGAACACGGCGAACAGGCTGGCCGAGGACAGCACGCTCATGCTCATCGCCAGCAGCACTTGCGGACGCCGCAGCACCCCGAACTCCCGCAGCAGCCGCACGGGTGCGCCGTCGCGCTGTGCCGGCACCAGCCACGCAACCGCCGCCGCCGCCAGCACGCCGATGGGCACGATAGCCCAGAACGCCGACCGCCAACCGGCCCACTGGCCGAGTGCCGTGCCGAGCGGAACGCCGAAAATGTTGGCAAGCGTCAGCCCGGTAAACATCAGCGCCACCGCCCGGCTGCGCTGATCGCGCGGCACCAGCGAGGTCGCCACCACCGCGCCGATGCCGAAGAACGCGCCGTGGCACAGCGCCGTGAGAATTCGCGCGAGGAGCAGCAGCGTGTAGGTGGGCGCGACGGCGCACAAGAAATTGCCGACGATGAACACGCCGAGCAGCAGCATCAGCGCCGTTTTGCGCCGGAACCGCGACATCGCCACCGCCACCACCGGCGCCCCGAACGTCACGCCGAGCGCATAGCCCGTGACCAGCATGCCGGCACTCGGGATGCTCACCCCAAGGTCGCGCGACAGGTCGGGCAGCAGCCCCATGATAATGAATTCCGTCGTCCCGATGCCGAACGAGGCGATGGCCAAGGCGATCAACGGCAACGGCATGACGGCAACTTCCGGGACGTGCGTGGGACGATTTACGAACCGGGTGTGGCGGATTCAAGGCGCAATGCTGCGGTGCGGTATGTGGTTGCGTGCTATGGGTGTCTCAACTGCCCGCGCAATCGCTCCCGCGTCCTGGCATCCGCGTTGGGCCGCCGCTGCCGCTCCACATTCCGTCCCTGTGCCGCCGCCTGATCCAGAATCGCGTCCGACGACTGGATGAGCCGCGCCGCTTCCAACTCGCGCAGAAAATCGCCGGTGCCGATCAGACTGACGCGCTGGTCCACAACCGCGCGCCGCTTGACGACATCGCTGTCCTCAAAAAGCAATAACGCCTCTGCCCCGGAATCCGTGCGCAAGAAGCGTTCGAGCGTTTCGATTGCCGCCTGTTCGCCAAGCCCCCGGATCGAACGCCCTTCCTCAAGCCGGCGTTGCTGGTCTATGCCGATGTCGGTCGGCACGATCCGCACCGCGTCCAAATGCTCGTTGATCCAATCGACGATCTGTTCGGCACCCGGCGCGCCATGAACGCGCGTGGCTTCGACATAGACGGCGTCGGGAATTCGCACCGGCAGCGCGGGCCGTAACAGCGCATTCAGCGATCCGCCGAGCACAAGCGTGAACAGCGGCGACGTGTCGGTGACAATGAGGGAAAATGGTCCGCTCACCTCTGCGCCCGCAACGCTTCGCGAATGATCGCCCGACCCCGCTCGCGCGCTTCGACGTTCGGTCCCTCCATCGGCGCCACCGGCTGCCGCAGCCCGAGTTCGCCGAGCGCGCCCAGTACCTGAACAAAATCCTCGAACCCGCGTTCGCGCAATTCGTACCAGGAAATGTCACAGGCGGCGTAGCGCCGGATCAGCATCTCCCGCTCGGCGGCGTCCATCGCCTAATACCGTCGCAACAGCGCAATCAGAATTCCCTGCACCTTCACCCGGTCCACCGGCAGGATGCGCGTCTCGTAGGCCCGGTTCGCCGGCTCAAGGGCAATGGAATTGCCGCGCCGGCGCAGCCGCTTCAGGGTCACTTCGGTCTCGTCCACCAGGGCCACGACGATTTGCCCGTTCTCGGCCGACTCGCCGCGTTTGATGATCACCGTGTCGCTGTCCAAGATGCCGGCGTCGATCATCGAATCGCCGGCGACCTCCAGCGCGTAATGTTCGCCGTTGCCCAGCAGCGCCATCGGCACTTCGATCTGTGTCGCGGTATCGCGAATCGCCTCGATGGCCATGCCGGCGGCGATGCGGCCGTACAACGGAAGCTGAATGGCCCCAACCTCGGCCGCCGAGCGGACGCCGGCCAGCCGACCGGAAAAATCGCCCTTTATGACATTGGGCGAGAACGCAGCCGGGTCGGCCCGCGCCTCGGCCACCGGCGGACGGGCGAGATCGTCAGGTAGCCGCACCACCTCCAGCGCGCGCGCCCGATGGTGGCGGCGGCGCAAAAAGCCACGTTCCTCTAGCGCCGAGATCAGCCGGTGGATGCCGGACTTGGATTTCAGTTGCAATGCCTCCTTCATTTCCTCGAAGCTCGGGGAAAAACCGGTGCTTTTCAGGTGCTTGTCGATAAAGGTCAGCAGCTCGTGCTGCTTGCGTGTCAGCATCGCGAAAAATCTCCGGGGCACTCGGGTGACGACAAGGAACAAACCGGCAACGAGATTTTTGTTCTAGATTGGTTCCTCCCGCGTCGTCAAGCGCAACATGGCGACATTTCGCGCAGCTTGACACCATCTGCCGCCCGGCTTACTCCGCGCCCCTCATTGCCGGCAGTCCTTCGCTGGCCCCTGCAACGCGTACCCAAGGCCGCTCCGATGAAAGTCCGCAACAGTTTGAAGTCGGCAAAGACCCGCGACAAGAATTGCCGCGTCGTCCGCCGCCATGGTCGCGTTTACGTGATCAATAAGAAGAACCCTCGCATGAAGGCCCGCCAGGGCTGATAGCCTGCGAAATACCGGCACGCTTGCGACGCTCGCGCCCCGGTAGCAGACTACGTCCCCTGCGGAGGACGCCATGATCGCGCAACCGGAACCGAAACAGAATGTGCTGGCGCGCCGCGCCGCCATCGTGGCCGGTTTGCGCGCATTGCTGCCCGAATCGGGCGTCATCGCCGAGGAGTTGCGCCTCAAACCCTACGAGACCGACGGACTCGCCGCCTATCGACAAGTCCCGCTGGCCGTGGCGCTGCCCGAAACCACCGAGCAAGTCGCGGCCGTTCTGGCGTTCTTGCATCAGGAGGGCGTGCGGGTGGTGCCGCGCGGTGCCGGCACCTCGCTGTCCGGCGGCGCTCTCCCGATGGCGGACGCCGTCGTCGTCGGAATGATGCGCATGAACCGCATCCTTGATATCAATTACGACGACCGCTTTGCGCTGGTGCAGGCAGGCGTGACCAATATCGGCATCACGCAGGCGGTATCGGATGCCGGTTTCTTTTACGCCCCGGACCCCTCCAGCCAATTGGCCTGCATGATCGGCGGCAATGTCGGCATGAATTCCGGCGGCGCGCATTGCCTGCGCTACGGCGTGACCGCCAACAACCTGCTGGGCGTCAAGCTTGTCACGATTCGGGGCGAAGTCATCGACATCGGCGGCGAGCATCTGGACGCCGCCGGTTACGACTGGCTCGGCCTGATCACCGGCAGCGAGGGCCAACTCGGCATCGTCACCGAAGTCACGGTGCGGATTCTGCGCGGGCCTGAGGGAGCGCGGGCGATGCTGGCCGCCTTCCGCAGCAACGAGGTCGCCGGCCAATGCGTCGATTCGATCATCGGCTCCGGCATCATCCCGGTGGCGCTGGAGTTCATGGACCGCCCGGCGATCCATGCCTGCGAAGCCTTCGCGCACGCGGGCTATCCGCTGGATGCCGAGGCGATGCTGATTATCGAAGTCGAGGGCAGCGTCGCCGAGCAAGACTGGCTGCTCGACCGCATCAAGGAAATCTGCGCACGATTCGACCCGATCAGCCTGAAAGTCTCGCAGTCGCCGGAAGAATCGCTGGCGATCTGGAAAGGCCGCAAAGGTGCATTTGGCGCCGTCGGCCGCATCAGCCCCGACTATCTATGCATGGACGGAACCATCCCGACCAGTCGCCTCCCCGATGTCTTGCGCCGGATCGCCGACATGAGCGCCGCGTGCGGCTTGCAGGTCGCCAACATCTTTCACGCGGGCGACGGCAACTTGCATCCCTTGATCATGTTCGATGCCAACGACCCTGCGAGTTTCGCCAAAGCGGAAAAGCTTGGCGCCGATATTCTGAAACTCTGCGTCGAAGTCGGCGGCTGCCTGACCGGCGAACACGGCGTGGGCGTCGAAAAGCGCGACCTGATGCCGGTGCAGTTCTCCGGGATCGAACTGGACCAGCAGCGTCGCATCAAATCCGCCTTCGATCCCGAGTGGTTGTTGAACCCGAACAAGGTGTTCCCGCTGATTCCTCTCGTCCCGCTGCAACACGCCGCATGACCCTTGCGCCCACCGACGAAGCCGGCCTCATCGCCACCGTCACCGCCGCGTACGAGGCTGCGACCCCGTTGGAAGTTCTGGGAAACGGCAGCAAACGCGGCCTGCTGCGGCCGGTCCAGGCGGCGCAAAACCTCTCCACCGCGAGACTCGCTGGCGTTACTTTCTACTCGCCGCAGGAACTGGTGCTGTCCGCGCAGGCCGGCACCCCGCTCGGAGACATTGAGGCGATGGTGGCCGAACGCGGTCAGCAGATCACCTCCGAACCGCCGGATTTCTCAGCGTTGTTGGGTGCGCAGGGCACGCAAACGCTCGGCGGCGTGGTCGGCGCGAATCTGTCCGGCCCGCGCCGCGTCGCCTGGGGCGCCACCCGCGACCACGTCCTCGGCGTCCGCGCCGTCAATGGCCGTGGCGAATTGCTGCGCTCCGGCGGCCGGGTGCTGAAGAATGTCACGGGCCTCGACATCTGCAAGCTTCTCACCGGCAGCCACGGCACCCTGGCCGTGATGAGCGAAATCACCATCAAGGTCCTACCGACGCCTGAACGGCGCGGCACGCTGGCGTTGTCCGGCCTCGCCCCAGGGCGCGGCGTGGCGGCACTGTCGGCAGCGCTCGGCTCGCCCTACGCCGTCTCCGGCGCCGCCTATCTGCCGGCCGAAGCCGCGGCCGTAATTGGGTTTTCCGGCTCGGTGACGCTGGCTCGGATCGAAGATTTCGCGCAATCCGTCGCCTACCGCACCGACAAACTGCGCGCCGATCTTGCTGAGTTCGGCCGCGCCGAGATTCTGGACGATGCTGCCTCCATCGCAGCCTGGGCGGCAGTGCGCGACGCAAGGCCGCTGCACAGCGGCGAGGGTGGCATCTGGCGAGTCTCCGTCCGCCCCTCGGCCGGCCCCACGGTCGCGGCGGCGCTGGAGAAAGCATTTTGCGCCAAATGGTTCCTCGATTGGGGTGGCGGGTTGGTTTGGGTTGCAGGGCCGGCGACCGAAGCCGCGCACGCGGCTGTCATGGCCGCCGCCAAGGACTCTGGCGGCACCTGGATGCTGCTACGCGGACCGGATTCGCTGCGCGCCTCCGTCGCCGTCATCCCGCCCGAACCGGCGGCGCTGGGCCGCATCACCGCCTCGGTCAAGGCCGCGTTCGACCCCAAAGGCATCTTGAATCCCGGTCGCATGTACGCCGGCGTATAGGCTGACAATGCAGACGAACTTCTCCGCCGACCAGTTGCGTGACCCGGATACCGAATCCTCCAACCAGGTCCTGCGCACCTGCGTGCATTGCGGCTTCTGCACTGCCACCTGTCCCACCTTCGTCCTGCTCGGTGACGAACTGGATTCGCCGCGCGGCCGAATCTACCTGATCAAAGATCTCTTGGAATCCGGCCGCCCGGCGACCGAGGAAGTGGTTCGCCACGTCGATCGGTGCCTATCCTGCCTGTCCTGCATGACGACGTGCCCGTCCGGCGTGAACTACATGCATCTGGTCGATCACGCCCGCACGGTGATCGAGCAAACCTACCGCCGCCCGTGGCACGAGCGGCTGACGCGCTCGCTGCTGGCGGCGATCCTCCCCTATCCCGGCCGCATGCGGCTCGCACTCCTGGGTGCCAAGCTGGTGCAACCCGTCGCCCGCCTTCTGCCGCATGGCGTGCTGGGCAGCCGCCTGCGCGCCATGCTGTCGCTTGTCCCCGCCCGGGTGCCAACGCCCAGCGCCCTCGGCGGCGCGCGGACCCATCGCGCGGCCGGCGCCAAGCGTATCCGGGTCGCTCTGCTGGCCGGCTGCGCGCAGGAGGTGCTGGACCCCGGAATCAACGACGCCGCCATCCGCCTGCTGACCCGCATGGGCGCCGAGGTGGTGGTCGCCAAGGGCGCCGGCTGCTGCGGCGCGCTGACGCATCACATGGGCCGCCATGCGGACGGCATGGCCAGCGCCCGCGCCAACATTGCCGCCTGGATCGACGATGCCGAGGGGTTCGACGCCATCGTCGTCACCGCCTCCGGCTGCGGCACGACGATCAAGGATTACGGCTTCATGTTCCGCTCGGACCCGGTATGGCGGGAGCGGGCCGAGCGCGTCTCGGCGATGGCGCTGGATATCAGCGAGGTGCTGACCCGCCTGGATTACGTGCCGACCCGCCCCGCGCCGGGTCTGACGGTCGCCTACCACGCTGCATGCAGCCTGCAACACGGCCAGAAGATCACCGCCGAGCCGAAGGCGTTGCTACGCCGCGCCGGCTTCAAGGTGGTGGAAGCCGCCGAGAGCCATCTCTGCTGCGGCTCCGCCGGCACCTACAATCTGTTGCAGCCGGAGATCGCAACCCGCCTGCGCACGCGCAAACTCGACAATATCCGCCGCACCAAACCCAACTTGATCGCCGCCGGCAACATCGGCTGCCTCACGCAACTTGCCGGCGACGGGATACCGGTCGTTCATACCGTCGAATTGTTGGACTGGATGGCCGGGGGGCCCAAGCCGGCCGTCTTGTGATGGCCCAGCCTTTCCCCCCGTGACACGCGCCGTCGCCCGTGGAACCCTGCGGCGCGCAACTGGCGAGCGACAACGCATGAAGATGATCGGGATCGATGTCGGCGGCACGTTCACCGACCTCGTGTATGCCGATACGGACTCGGGCGCCGTGACGATCCACAAGGTCTCCACCACACCCGCCGACCCGTCGCGCGGCATGATGACCGGTATGGAGGAACTGGCCGCCAAGGTCGGTGTCAACCTGTCCGAGATCGACACAGTGCTGCACGCCACCACCATCGCCACCAACGCGGTGCTGGAAAACACCGGCTGCGAGGCCGGCATGATCACCACCGAGGGGTTTCGCGACGTGCTGCACATCGGGCGCCATCAGCGACCGCAGCACTATTCCATCCGGCAGGAAATCCCGTGGCAATCGAAACCGCTGGTCAAGCGCCGCCACCGCCTGACCGTCCGCGAGCGCCTGACGTCGGACCGCCATACGGTGCTGGAACCGCTCGACGAGGACGGCGTGCGCGCAGCCGCCCGCGCGTTGAAGGCGGCGGGCGTGGAGGCCATCGCCGTCTGCTTCCTGTTCTCCTACCTGAACCCGACGCACGAACGCCGCGCGGCTGCCATTGTGCGAGACGAGGCGGCAGGCGTGTTCGTGACGACATCGTCGGACGTGGCGCCGCAGTTTCGCGAGTTCGAACGTTTCACCACCGCCGCGATGAACGCCTTCATCGGCCCGAAAGTGAGGCGCTACGTCGCGCGTCTCGACGAAGAACTACGCGCGCGGGGTCTGGACGCCGATTTGCGAATCATGCGCTCCAACGGTGGCCTCGCGACCGCCGCGCTGATCGGCGAGTTGCCGGTGCTGACGCTGCTGTCCGGCCCCGCCGCAGGGGTGCTCGGCGGCGCTTGGTCCGGCGCTTTGTCGGGCCGCCGCAACCTGATCACGTTCGACATCGGCGGCACGTCGGCGGACATCGGCATCGTCCGCGACGGCGTGTTCGTGGAAGCCGCCGCCCGCGACACCTCCATCGCTGGCTACCCGGTATTGGTGCCGATGCTGGACATCCACACCATCGGCGCGGGCGGCGGCTCGATCGCGTTCGTCGATGCGGCCGGCGCGTTCCGCGTGGGTCCGCGCAGCGCGGGCGCGGTGCCCGGCCCGGCCGCCTACGGGCGCGGCGGCACGTTGCCCACCGTGACTGACGCCAACCTCGTGCTGGGCCGCCTCGACGCCGGCAATTTTCTCGGCGGCGCCATGAAACTGGATGCGGAAGCCGCAGCCTCCGTGATCGGCGACCTGGCAAAGACGCTGAAACTGACGCCGGAAGCGGCGGCGGAGGGCGTGCTGAAAGTCATCAACGCCAACATGGCCAACGCCATCCGCTCCCGCACCGTCGAAAAGGGCCTCGACCCGCGCGATTTCTGCCTCGTCGCGTTCGGCGGCGCGGGGCCGCTGCACGGCGCGGACGTGGCGGCCATGCTCGGCATCCCCGAAGTGCTGGTGCCGCCCGCACCGGGCATCTGCTCGGCGATGGGCCTGATGACCACGGATTTGAAATACGACACCGTGCGCACCGTCTTCGCCCGCTCCGACAGGTTGGACTCCGCCGAACTGGCGGACGATTTCGCCGGCATGCTGGCCGATCTAGAGGCGCAAGTCGTCGCCGACGGCATCGACCTCGCCGCCGCCACGTTCTTGCGCGCCGCCGACGTGCGCTATTTCGGCCAGGGCTACGAACTGCGCGTCGAAGTGCCGGACGGCAGGCTGTCGGACGGGATGGTGGACGGCATTTTGGCCAGCTTCCACGCCCGCCACGCCGCCGAATACGGCCATGCGTTCCCGGAGAAGCCGGTGGAAATCGTCAATGTCCGTCTGACCGCGACCGCCCCGCACCCGAAGCTGGAGGGCGTGCCGACACCGCCGGGCGGCACGCTGGATGGTGCCCTGGTCCACCGCGCCCCCTGCGTGTTCCGCACCCCGGACGGCCTGCGCACGTTCGACACCCCCCGCTACGCCCGCGACCGCCTGCCGCTGGACACAACGCTCCCCGGCCCCGCCATCGTCCTGCAAACCGACACCACGACGGTCGTCCCCCCCGGAGCCACGTTCCTGTCCGGCAGCGACGGCAATCTGTTCATTCGGCTGGGAGTTTCCCCGTGATCGACCCCGTGACCGTCAGCGTCATCCACGGCGCGCTGGAAACCATCGCGGTCGAGATGGGCTACAAATTGATGCGCATGGCGCACTCTTCGATCATCCGCGAATCCGAGGATTTTGGTGCCGGCATCGTGGATCGGCACGGGCGCGGCCTGGCAGAATCGGCGCAATCGACGCCGCTACAATCCGGCCCGCTGCCCGGCTACGTGCGCGGCATGCTGCGCCAACTGGAAGCGCGCGGCGACACGCTGCATCCGGGCGACGTGGTGATGCACAACGACGCCTATGCCGGCGCCAGCCACGGGCCGGACGTGGGGTTCATCGTGCCTGTGTTTATGGGCGACAATCTGGTCGGCTTCACGGCGACGACGGCGCACCACCTGGATATCGGCGCGCTGACCCCGGGCAGTTGCGGCATCGTGGACGCCATCGACGCCTACGCCGAAGGATTGCAGTTCAAAGCCATTAAAGTGTTCGACCGGGGCGTGCGCAACGACGCTGTCTGGCACATCCTGCGTGACAATATTCGCGCATCCGATCTCGTGGTCGGCGACATGGAGGCGCAGGTGGCCGCCGCCCGCATCGGCGCCGATCGGCTACTGGACCTGATCCGCCGCTACGGCCTGGAAACGTTCGAGGCCGCTTGCGACGCCTCGCTCGACTACACCGAAAAGCTGATGCGGCTCGCCATCACCGCCCTGCCGGACGGAACCTGGAGCGCGGAGACCACCATTGACGGCTTTACCGACAGCGACGACCCGGCCCGGCGCGATCTGAAAATCGTCGCCACCGTCACCGTGGCCGGCGACCAATTGCTGGTGGACCTAACCGGCACGGCGCCGCAAGTGCCCGACCGCCCGATCAACATGCCGTTCGTCGGCACGGTGGACATCGCCGTCTGGCTGACGATCCGCTCGATCCTGCTGGACACCGCCGAACACGGCCACATCCCTGTCAACGAGGGGCTGACTCGGCCCATCAGCATCGTGGCGCCGAAGGGCTGCCTCGCGAACCCGATCTTCCCCGCCCCCACCATCGCCCGCTTCGCCCCCGGCAACCAGTTGGCGGATACGGTGATGAAGGCGCTCGCCCAGGTCGTGCCGCATCAGGTCTCCGCCGGCATCGGCAATCTGCGCGTCATGGCGTTCTCGGGCGATACCGCCGAAGGCCCGTGGGTTCACATGGAGATTTTCGAGGGCAGCTACGGCGGCCGCGATGGCGCGGACGGGATGGACGCGGTGGACACGCTGTATGCCAACACCCGCAACAACCCGGTGGAGGACATCGAAAGCCATCTGCCGCTGCGCGTCCGCCGCTACGAACTGCGCGAAGATGCGGTCGGCGCCGGGCGCTGGCGCGGCGGCCAGGGTTCCGTCCGCGAGTTCGAAATGCTCGCCGACGGCGGCGTCTCCATTGAGGGCGATGGCCACAAGCATCGGCCGTGGGGGTTCGACGGCGGCGCCGACGGCCATGCGGCCACCCTGTATCTGCAATCCGGCAACGAACGCCGCGAACTGCCCTCCAAATCGCCCTACCGGCGCGTCAAGCGCGGCGATACATTTTTGTGCATCGGCCCCTGCGGCGGCGGCTACGGCCCGCCGTTCCTGCGCGCCCCCGAAGCCGTGCGGGCCGACGTGGCGGACGGGCTGCTGAGCCGGGCAGACGCGGCGGCGGCCTTCGGCGTCGTGCTCACCGAGGCGCTGGCCATCGACGACGCGGCGACCGCCTCCGCCCGCGCCAGGATTTGACGGACAAAAGCCGCTTGCTCTCGCGGCCGTGATTGCGTAATGGGCGGTGCGTCGGTGGCCGTGCGGGCCGCCGGGATGGCTCGACAGCGGGCGCCCGGCGGTCATAAGGTCGCGGCTATAAAGAAAAGACTGTCCATGGGAGTGGAAACGTACTTTGTCGGTACTCCAGCTACACAATGTGTCCAAAAATTTCGGGGCCATCCGGGCGCTCAACGACGTCAATCTGACGCTTGAGCCGGGCGAAGTCCTGGGATTGATGGGCGACAATGGAGCCGGCAAGTCCACGCTGGTCAAAATCATGGCCGGCAATTTCCCGCCCAGCAGCGGCCAGATCATTCTGGAAGAGGGCCCGGTCGTATTCCACAAGCCGGTGGAAGCGCGGCAAAAGGGCATCGAGATCGTCTATCAGGACCTCGCACTCTGCAACAACCTCACCGCCGCCGCCAACGTCTTCCTCGGCCGCGAACTGAAGACGGGTTTCGGGCCGTTTCGCATCCTGGACTTCAAGGCGATGTACGACCGCTCGGCCGAGCTGTTCAACGAACTGAAGAGCGAAACCCGCCCGCGCGATGTCGTCCGTCGCATGTCCGGCGGCCAGCGGCAGGCCGTCGCCATCGCGCGCACCCGCTTGTCCAACTCCAAGGTCGTGCTGCTGGACGAGCCGACGGCCGCCATCTCCGTCCGACAGGTCGCCGAAGTGCTGGACCTGATCCGCCGCCTGCGCGACCAGGGCGTGGCCGTTGTGCTGATCAGCCATCGCATGCCGGACGTGTTCGCCGTCTGCGACCGCGTGTTCGTGATGCGGCGCGGCAACAAGGTGGCGGAAAAGCCGATCTCGCAATCGAGCCCGGAAGAAGTCACCGGCCTGATCACGGGAGCGATCCATGCCGCCTGACACTGCCGCCCCGATCAGTTCCGCGATCTCCGATGTCGTCGGCATCAAGGAACGCACCGCGCTGCAACGGCTGTTCTCCAATCAGGCGATCTGGGTCGCGCTCGCCGTCGCCCTGATCATGGGGCTGATGAGCCTGCGCTACCCGGAGCAGTACGGCACACTGGAAAACTTCTACAATATAACGCGAAACTTCTCGTTTATCGGCATCATGGCCCTCGGCATGACGGCGGTGATCATCACCGGCGGCATCGACCTGTCGGTCGGCTCGGTCATGGGGGTGGTCGGCATCGTCGTCGGCCTGATCATGCATGCCGGGGAGCCGTGGTGGTGGGCGGTGCTCGCGGGCCTCGGCACCGGCGTCCTGTGCGGCCTGTTCAACGGCATCCTGATCACGCGCATTGGCCTGTCGCCGTTCGTGACCACGCTCGGCACGCTGTCGATCGCGCGCTCGGCGGCCGTGCTGCTGTCGCAGAACAAGATGATCTATCAGTTCGGCCCATGGGCCGACCAGTTCTTCGACATTTTCGGCGGTCAATACATCGTCGCCAATTCGGTCTGGCTGCTGATCATCATGACGCTGGCATTCGCCTTCGTGCTGAACACCAGTGCCTGGGGCCGGCATCTGTTCGCCATCGGCGGCAACGAGCAGGCGGCGCAACTGACGGGCGTGCCGGTCGTGCGCGTCAAGATGCAGGCATACATCTTCTGCTCGCTGTGCGCGGCGATCGCGGCGATCATGCTGCTGGGCTGGCAGGGGTCCGCGATCAACGCGCTCGGCACCGGCTACGAGTTGCGCGTCATCGCCTCCACCGTGATCGGCGGCACCAATCTGATCGGCGGCGAAGGTGGCGCATTCGGCGCCTTCGTCGGCGCGGCCTTGATCGAAGTGATCCGCAACGGCCTGATCCTGGCCGGCGTCGATAGCAACTATCAAGGCATCTTCGTCGGCGGATTCATCATTCTCGCGGTCCTGCTGGAGCGGGTTCGCGGGCGTAAGCGTGAATGATGCGCGGTCTCGCGCGTCGTTTGCCTGAGTGTGGCTGCAACAAGCGTAATTCGGAAGGAAACGAGATGAAGAAAATACTGTTGGGTGCGGCCTTCGCCGCCCTCGCTCTGTCGTTCGGCGCGCATGACGGCCACGCCGCCGACAAGAAATACATCTTCGCGCTGGTGCCGAAGAACACCAACAACCCGTTCTTCGATCAGGCCCGCGACGGCTGCAAGAAGGCCGAAGCCGAGTCCAAGGGCGCGTTCGAGTGCCTGTATATCGGGCCGGACGAGCATGGCGGTGGCGACGAGGAAGTGCAGGTGGTCGCCGACCTGATCGCCAAGAAAGTGGACGGCATCGCCGTCTCGCCGGCCAACGCGGCGGCGATGGGCCATGAACTGATCGAGGCCAAGAAGGCCGGCATTCCGGTGCTGACGTTCGACGCCGACTTGCTGCCGCAGGACAAGGGCCTGCGCGTCGCCTTCGTCGGCACGCACAACTACGAAATCGGCGTCAACCTCGCCAAGATGGCAATGGGCATCAAGCCGAAGGGCGGCACGATCTGTATCCAGTCGGGCGGTGCGGCGGCGGCAAACCATAACGAGCGCATGCAGGGTATTCGCGACACGCTCGCCGGACGGCCGGCGAGCGGCGACGCCCCGGGTGCCCGGCTGACCGGCGAAAACGGCTGGAAGGAAGTGGATGGCTGCCCGCTCTACACCAACGACGATTTCACGGTGGCCATGCAGCAGATGCAGGACATCATGGGCAAATATCCGACCATCGACGCCTTTATCCCAACGGGCGGCTTCGCCGAGTTTCTCGGGCAGGCCTACAAGACGACGGCCGTGAAGTGGAAGGCCAAGATCGCCAGCGGCGAACTCGCATTGCCGTTCGCCGACACGCTGGCCATCCAGATCGACGACCTGAAACTCGGCCTTGCCTCCGGCAACGTCGGCCAGCGCCCGTTCGACATGGGCTACAAGGCGATGTGGTTCCTGAACGATATGAAGAACGGCAAGCCGGGTCCGGCCGACCCGACCTACACCGGCCTCGATGTCTGCACCCCGCAGAACGTCAAGACCTGCATCGGCGGCTGATCTTTTCCGCATGACAGACGCGGCGGGCGGGGAGCGATCCCCGCCCGATTGCGTTCTAGCCGCGGATCTGCCGGCTAAGGAACTCCGTCGGCCGCAAGATTTCGACACCGCGCCAGGGGGTCATCAGCAACAGGTGCTTGTCGCTTGAGACGATGATCCGGGCTGACGCCGCAACCGCCAGTTCCAGATATTTGTCGTCCGCCGGATCGGCGCATTCCGCCAAGAGTTCGGTCGGCTCAACCCAGATAGCTGCGACCGATAGCAGTTCAAGAACATCGTCGCGGCGGTCGGGCGAAATAGCGCCCGCGAACTTCGGCCGTGCCAGCACCTCAGCTATTTCCGCGAATACTGGGGTAGAAAGCGCCAAGACGTCGCTTGCGCGTGCTTGAAGCAAGGCCCTCATGGGCTTGCTGTCCTGTCGCAAGGCCGCGCCAACGACGCTCGATGCGTCGAAGACGATTGGCACTTATCGAATCCGTTCAGCCTGGAACGCGGCCAACTCCGCGTCGATGTCGGCGTCAGTCAGGCCGTTGTTCCGCGCCGCATCCCGTGTGCGGCGCAGCACGTCGGCAAGCGGGTCGTCGCCCGCCATCGGCCGAACCATCCGGTCCACCAGCCGCCCAACAGCCAAGGCTCGCCGGGAATCGGTCAGAGCCTCGGCCGTCTCCGCCGTAACTGGAATAGGAGCTTGAACAAAGACACTCATGTGAGTCTCCGCAGCACAGATCGTCATGGCGCCGATGACCGACTAAGGCCAGGATATGCGTCGAGACTTGCTCAAGGGAAGGAAACAAAATCATGCAACGCATCGGCATCGGCCTGATCGGCAGCGGCTTCATGGGGCGTAGTCATGCCATCGCCTTCCGCGCCGTCTCCGGCATTTTTTCCGACATTTCCGCGACCCCGGTGCTGGAAATCCTCGCCGACATCGACGCGCCGGCCGCCGAGCGCGCCGCGGGCGCCCTCGGATTCGCTCGCTCCACCGCCGACTGGCACGCCTTGATCGCAGACCCGGCCGTCCATCTGGTGGACATCACCACGCCCAACAGGCTGCACAAGCCGATGGCGCTGGCCGCCATCGCCGCGGGCAAGCACGTCTATTGCGAAAAGCCGCTCGCCCCCACCGCCGCCGACGCGCACGAGATGGCGGACGCGGCCGAGGCCGCCGGCGTGCAGACTTTTGTCGGTTTCAGCTATCTGAAAAACCCGATGATCGCCTTCGCCCACGAAGTGATCGATAGTGGCGAGATCGGCGAGGTGGTCAGTTTTCGCGGCCTGCACGCCGAAGACTACATGGCCGACCCGACGCAGCCCTGGACATGGCGCATGGACCCGGCCGGCGGCCACGGCGCCATCGCCGATATCGGCAGCCACATCCTCTCCATCGCCCGCTATCTGTGCGGCGACATCGTGGAAGTCTCGGGCCAGATCGCCACCGTGGTTCCCGAGCGTCGAACGGCGGGCGGCGAGACGACGCAAGTGCTGGTGGACGATCAGGCCCGCGCCCTGCTGCGCTTCGCCTCCGGTGCCACCGGTTCGGTGGAGGCAAGCTGGGTCGCCACCGGCCGGAAAATGACCATCGCGTTCGAGGTGACGGGCACCAAGGGGACGCTGGCCTTCGATCAGGAGCGGATGAACGAGGTCCAGCTCTATGTTGCGGGCCAAAGGCGTGGGCGCGAGGGATTCAAGACCATCCTCTCCGGCCCCGCCCACCCGCACTACGCCCCGTTCTGCCCGGCGCCCGGCCACCATCTCGGCTTCAACGACATGAAAACCATCGAGGTGCGTGCAATCCTTGCATCCCTGTCCGGCGGCCTCGCATTCCAGCCCGATTTTCGCGAGGCGGCTCGCATCCAGGCGACCGTGGATGCCATCGTCGCGTCGGCGCGGGAGCGTCGGTGGGTCAGCCTATAACCGCGAGTCGACCCTTAAAATCAAAGACTTGATGGCTGTTCGCAGAACGAACTCCACATTCGTTTACAGGCCAATCACAAGATAGTGAGTGTGGCACGGCCGCAACGGTCGCTCCGGGGGGCCGTAAAACGTCACACGGTTTTCCTTGAACGTCAGGCTTGCTGCCTCATATGCTGCGGTGCAACACGATGGTTGCAAGCGATAGGAGGGCTCTCATGGCCTCGCAAGTCTTTGATACCACGACCAACACCGCCTGGGCTCAGTTCACTGGTGCGATCACCGAGCGCCGCGCGCGCTTCTCGGAATGGCGCGCCAAGCGGGCCTACCGCGCCCGCATCGCCCGCGAGCTGAACACCTACACGGACCGCGAGTTGTTCGACCTGGGCATCCAGCGCGCCGACTTCTCCGCGATCCTGAACGGCACCTACCGCCGCTAGGCTGCGGCGTCCGGCAGCCGCTGCTGCGGATGCGACGGCGCATCGCCCGCGCCGCGCACCTGCTGGTCGAAGTCGATCACTGACCCGGTGATTAGCCCGCTTTCGTCGCTGGCCAGATAAACCACGGCGCGCGCGACCTCCGCCGGCTTGATCAGGCGGCCGAATGGCTGCTTGGCCTCCGCCGTCGCCAGCCAATCGGCGGGCGCGTCGTGGAACTCCTTCTGGATTTTCGCCTCACCCGGCGAATCCATCCAGCCGATGTTCAGGCCATTGACGCGAATATGGTCCGGCATCAGCGAGAAGGCGACGTTCTTGGTCAGGATCGACAATGCGCCCTTGGACGCGCTGTAGGCGGTCAAAAAGCTTTGGCCGCCGTGTGCGGACATGCTTTGGATGTTGACCATGCTGCCCGCGACCTTCTCGCGCCGCATCAGCTTGGCCGCGTCCTGCATCAGAAAGAACGGCGCGCGCACGTTCACGTTGAACATGCGGTCGAACAAGTCCGGCGACGTGTCCAGGATTGTGCCGCGATCGGTGATCGCACCGGCATTGACCAGGATGTGCAGCCTGCCGAACGCATGGTCCGCCTCGGCGATCACGCGCCGGCAGTCGTCCACCGAATTCAAATCGGCGCGCACGTAGCGCGTCGGTGTGCCCTTGTGCGTCAGATCGGCGGCCACGGCCTCGCCGAGCTTGGCGTTGCGCCCGCAAATAACGATGCCCGCCGCGCCCTCGTGCGCAAATCGACGCGCGATGGTCTCGCCCAGCCCCTGCGTGCCGCCGGTGACGACCGCGATCTTGCCCTGTAACTGCGCCATGCCTGCCGTTCCCCCTGCCCGGCTTGCCGCCGGCATAGTGGGGAATTAGCGAGGCGCTCCCGGCCGCGCAAGGTCAGGGGCCGCGCGCCCGCTCCGCGAACCGCTGATCCGTGTCCAGCACCGCGCGCAGCAGAACATTGGCGCCCGCCGTCACCTGCTCCGGCTCCGACTTCTCGCGCTCGTTGTGGCTCAACCCGCCCTCGCACGGGACGAAAATCATCGAAGTCGGCGCCACCCGCGCGATGTAGGCCGAATCGTGCCCTGGCCCGGACACGATTTTCCGCGCGGGATACCCGCTCGCCTCCGCCGCCCGCGCCACCGCCGCGATGCAATCTTCGTCGAAATGCACCGCCGGCGAATCCCATGTCCGCTCCACCGTCGCCGTCACCCGCCCGTCCGACAGGATCGCGGCGATCTTCGCCCGAACCAGGTCCTCCATGTCGGCCACCACCTTGTCGCTCGGGTGGCGCAGGTCGATCGTGAAGAACACCTCGCCCGGCACGACGTTGCGGCTGTTCGGCCGGCATTCGACCAGCCCGACAGTGCCGACAGCACTCGGCGCGAACGCCTCCGCCGTCTCGCTGACCGCAACAATCATCTTCGCCGCCGCCAGCATCGCGTCGTGCCGCAGCGGCATCGGCGTCGAGCCGGCATGGCTGTCTGCCCCGCTCACAATCACCTCGAACCAGCGCATCCCCTGCACGCCGGTCACGATCCCGATGGTCTTTTGCTCCGCCTCCAGAATCGGCCCCTGCTCGATATGCACCTCGAAATGCGCGCCGAGCTTGTGCGCCCCGCTCGGCTCCGCCCCGCGATAGCCGATCCGGTCCAGCTCCGCGCCGAACGTTTTTCCGTCCCGATCCGCGCGACTGTCCGCGTATTCGCGCGAGAACACGCCGGCAAACACGCCGCTGCACAGCATCGCCGGCGCAAAACGGCTGCCTTCCTCGTTGGTCCAGTTGATCACTTCGATGGGCGCGTTGGTCTCGATCTGCAAATCGTTCAGCGTGCGGATCACTTCCAGGCCCGAAAGCACGCCGATGATCCCGTCGAATTTCCCGCCGGTCGGCTGCGTGTCCAGATGGCTGCCCATCGCAATCGGCGGCAGCGAATTGTCGCGCCCCGGCCGTCGCGCGAACATGTTGCCCATGTCGTCGATGGTCACGGTGCAGCCCGCCGCCTCGCACGCGGCCCAGAACCAGTCGCGCACCTGCTTGTCCAGATCGGTCAAGGTCAGCCGCTTGACCCCGCCTTTCGGCGTGCCCCCGATCTGCGCCGTCTCCATGATCGCGTCCCACAGGCGCTGCCCATTGATGGCGATGTTGGCGGCGGCACTCATTCGGCGGGCTCCGGCACGCGCATCGGATTGTTCGGATGGTTCGCCCACACCAGCTTCGGCAGCGTGCTCGCCTGCGGCACCATCGTGATACAGCCCTCGACGGGGCAAACATGCGCGCAGAGATTGCAGCCCACGCATTCCTCCTCGATCACCTCGTAGCGCCGCGCGCCATCGACGCGCAGCTTGGCGATGGATTGATGCGACGTGTCCTCGCAGGCGATGTGGCACAGGCCGCACTTGATGCACAGATCCTGGTCGATCTCCGCGATTGTCCTAAAATTCAGGTTCAGGTCGCCCCAGTGGACGTAATTCTTCACCGCCGCGCCCCGGAAATCGGCAATCGTCCGGTAGCCCTTGCTATCCATCCAGTTGGAAAGCCCGTCGATCATGTCTTCGACGATGCGGAACCCGCGATGCATCGCTGCCGTACACACCTGCACGTTGCCGGCACCCAGCGCAATAAACTCCGCCGCATCGCGCCACGTCGAAACGCCGCCGATGCCGGAGATCGGCAGTCCTTGCAAATCCGGCTCGCGCGCGATGTCGCCCACCATCCGCAGCGCCACGGGCTTGACGGCCGGCCCGCAATAGCCGCCATGCGTGCCCAGCCCATCGACAACCGGCGTCGGCGCCATCGCGTCCAGATCGACCTCGCAGATCGACATGATCGTGTTGATCAGGCTCACCGCATCCGCCCCGCCATCTTTTGCGGCGCGGGCCGGTGCGAGAATGTTGGTGATGTTCGGCGTGAGTTTGACGATCACCGGCATGCGGCTGTGCAGCTTGCACCACTCCGTGACCATTTGAACGTATTCCGGAACTTGCCCGACGGCGGCACCCATGTTGCGCTCGCTCATGCCGTGCGGGCAGCCGAAATTCAGCTCGATGCCGTCGCAGCCGGTATCCTCCACCTGCGGCAGAATGTTCTTCCAGGCGCTCTCCACGCACGGCACCATCAAACTCACGACGACGGCGCGATCCGGCCAATCGCGCTTCACCTGCCGAATTTCATCGAGGTTGATCTGCAACGGTCGATCCGTGATCAGCTCGATGTTGTTGAAGCCCGCGATCCGCGTGCCGTTGTAAGACATCGCGCCATAGCGGCTCGACACGTTCACCACCGGCGGGTCTTCGCCGAGCGTCTTCCAGACCACGCCGCCCCATCCTGCCTCGAACGCGCGGACCACGTTATACGCCTTGTCGGTCGGCGGCGCGGATGCGAGCCAGAACGGGTTGGGGGACCGGATGCCGGCGAAAATCGTGGTCAGGTCTGCCATGTTTGCGATCCCCTACACTCTGTCCAGCAGCAACGGAAGCCTTCCTTCTCCCTCTCTGCCCCGTTGGGGCGGAGAGGGGTTCATTGTCGTGAGGGAAACGCGCTATATTGCAGTTGCGAAGGAAAAGCTGACGAGAAGGCGACGAA
>CAJCJG010000033.1 GCA_903970625.1 Solirubrobacterales bacterium 70-9
AGTCCGATGAATAGGGTCTCGCCATGACCTGCCGGCCTCCAACCCAGCCAGCAGCTTGAATCAGATCCCGCACCGCGCCGGAATCCCCCCGACTCAAATCGGTCCGGTCATGCTCTAGCTTTTAAGTTGCGGTATCCAGATGGCCATTGGGTCCTGATCTATGCAAATGGTCATGTGGATGGTGTGCCTAATGGAACGATTATCGTGAACCTAATTCCCGCCCTAATAGGTTCTGTACAAGCACGGCATATTCTCCAGGATGGGGTTCCTTACACGCGACAGGAGCATATGGAGATAGCAGTGGTTGTGCCAGCCGAGTCGCCGCAGGAGAAAAAAAGCACCGATATGTCTTCGCTGGAATATCGAGACCACCGAGCATAATGGCGTCTGATGGTGCTCCCGCTGCGATGAAGACGCCCTCAAAGCCTGATCGTAAGCGTGACCATTCGGCGGTTTGGTGCAGGCCAAATGTTACTGTTGTCCATGACATTCGCGTTTCTCATGGTTTGAAACTGAACGGGATCTCCATCTGCCGAGAATCGGCGATGAACGCCGGCTCCCACCTACGAGGCGCCGAGGCTGCTGGCGCGCTCGCCGCGCGAGGCGCGAGCTTTGCCACCAGTTGTTCGGTAGGTCAGACGCTTGCCGACGACGCCGAGCAATGCTTTCTCGGCGCGCTGGGTTTCATCCACGCCAAGCCGGATGCGGTTGGAGTAGCGGAAGTCGAACTCGGTGACGTAGGGATGCAGGTGCTTCTCGGCGCAATGCTGGTAGATGCCCTTCATCCCGCGCTTGAAAACGGAGTAGAAGCCCTCGACGGTATTGGTGTGGACTTTGCCACGCCCATACTCTTCGAGGCTGTGCTTGACGAAATCATGTTCGATAAAATGCTTGTTCAGGTGAGCGTATTGCCGGGCTTCGTCGGTCATGATGTGGGTGTCGGGACGAACGTGCGCCTTGATGATCGGCAGCAGGTCCTTGCCGCTGGTGGCATCGACGTGGAAGGAACGCGAGCCTTTGCCGCGCTCGACCAGGGACATGACGGCGCGCTTTTGGTTGTAGCCGGGTCCGACTGGCACGCCTTCCTTGCGACCGATGAAGGTCTCGTCGATCTCCACGATTGTACCAGCGCCGCCCTTCGGCTCGGGGTTGAGGGTGGTCATCGCCTTGCGGATGCGGTGCGACAGGAACCACGCCGATTTGAGGCTGATGCGCAGGGTCCGGTGAAGCTGGTTGCTGCTGATGCCCTTCTTGCTAGACGATATCAGGTAAATGGCTTGCAGCCATTTGTGCATTTCGATGTGGCTGGACCCGAACACGGTCCCCATGCGGACGGTGAACGGCTTGCGGCAAGTGTAGCATTTCCACAGGCCAGGCCGAGTTGTCTTGCCGTTGAGCTTGCCGGCGTCGCCGATCACGCCGCACTTGGGGCAGCATGGCCCGTGCGGCCATAGCCGCGCCTCGACATAGGCGAAGGCGGCATCTTCGTCGCGGAAGTGAAGGTCAGTCAGAATGGAGTCGGTCATGTCAGACTTTATGAGCGCGTCCTTATCACGGAGGCTGGGTATGTCAATTCTAATATCGCCCTTCCCCTTGCGGGAAAAAGCTCTCGCACGACCACGCGAGTTTTTTTCGAAACATGTCATTTTCCGCTTGCCCGGCCTCCACTATCCATACTAACATGTTTGAGTGAAAAAAACTCCCATCCTCTCCCCGGCAGATCGGTTCAACGCTTTCCTGTTGATGCTGATCCAGGCCATTGTTGCCCAGTCCGGAGGCAAACTCCCGGCGCCGCTGGTCGCGATGATCGAGGCGCAGTTCCGGCGCATGGGCGAAGAGTTCGCCCGCCTCGCCGCTAGCGTCGAAAAAGGGGAAGTTCCGTCCCGCCGGGAGCGCCGGACCGGGCTCTCCCCGAACGTGGCCCACAAACCCGCTCTCCCCCTGCGGGGTCGGACTGCGAAGCAAACCGGTGCCGGGGAGAGGCGTCGCCCGGCCCGGAAACCGGAGCCGGAAACACCCCTCACCAAACCGTCTCCCGCAACTGGGCACCTCTTAAAAGAGTCCACCGGTCCGCCGAAAATTCCGACCCGAAACAAGCCCGCGTCTTGGCGTGTTCATTTTGTTCCGTTATCGAAACGATATCTTTGGAGCGAAAACTCAAACCACCTTCTTCAACGACGGGGACGCCTTGAAGCGCACGGTTTTGCCGGCCTTCACCTTGATCGACTCACCCGTGCGCGGGTTCAAACCCTTGCGCGCCTTGGTCTTGCGCACGATGAACGTGCCGAAGCTCGGCAGCGTGAAGCGGCCGTTCTTCTTCAATTCCTTGACGATGGCATCGACCACGTCGCCGGCGGTGCGATTGGCGGCCGTCCCGGTCAACTGCGCGGATTCCTGGATCACCTGCGCGATGAAGGCTTTCGACATAACCGTTCTTGTCCTTTCCCATGCGAACTCGCGAACCGACATGGCGCGACTCGCCAATATCCCTATCGTAGTCCCAACCCCCCATAGGCCAACAGGGCTTTTTCTGCATGCGTGCGGACTCCCGCATGCAGGCTGCATCGGATCGGACGGCGCCGCACCCTCTTGATTGGCACGGCGCAAGGCGGTTGAGTGCCGTCGTGCCCCTCAATCCCCCCCTGCCCGCAACCGAGTCGGTCGATCCGCGTTATCGCGATCTGGATGCATGGCCGACGGAGACGGCGCTGCGGGCGCTGTGGGAGGCGCAACTGGCCGCCGTCGCCGCCGTCGGCCCTGCCCTGCCCGCCCTCGCCGCCGCCGCCACCGAAGCCGCCACGCGGCTGCGCCAAGGCGGACGCTTGGTATATGCCGGCGCCGGCACGTCCGGCCGGATCGCGGCGCAGGACGGCGCCGAACTGCCGCCGACGTTCGACTGGCCACGTGACCGCCTCGTGTTACTGATGGCCGGCGGCCCGGCCGCCTTCACAGGCGCCGTCGAAGACGCCGAGGACGACGAGGCTGCTGCCCGCGCGGCGATTGCGGCACACGCCGTCGGGCCTGACGACGTGGTGCTGGGCGTGGCCGCCAGCGGCGGCACAAAATTCACCTGCGCCTGCCTGGAAGCGGCCGGCGCCAGGGGCGCGCTGACCATCGCCGTCGCCAACAGCGCCGCCGGCCGACTGCTCGGCGTGGGCGCGCACAAGATTTTGGCGGAGACCGGGGCGGAGCCGCTGGCCGGCTCCACCCGCCTGAAGGCCGGCACGGCGCAAAAGGTCGTCCTCAACCTGTTTTCGACGTTGGTCATGCTCCAACTCGGCCGGGTGCATGACGGGCTGATGGTCGATATGCGCCCAAGCAACGAAAAACTGCGCGCGCGCGGTCTGCGGATGCTGCTGGGGATGACCGGCGCCGACGAATCCGCCGCCCGCACGGCACTGGCCAGCGCGGATGGCAACGTCAAACTGGCCGTCCTGCTGTTGCGGGGCCTCGACGCACCGGCCGCGCGCGCGCTGCTGGCCCGCACGAACGACCGCCTGCGGGAAGCACTGGCTACGCTGTGATCTCGGCCAGCGCGACGGCCAGGTCCTTGATGTCGTACGGCTTGGTCAAATAGCGCATCTCGCCGCCGGCCGACGATGCGGAGATTTTGTCCCGCAACGCCCCGGCGGCGTAGCCGGACACCAGCAACGCGGGAAGTCGCGGGATGCCCAGGCGCTGCCGCACTGCCGCCACCAGGGCCGTGCCATCCATCCCGGGCAGAACCAGATCGGTCACGATGGCTGTCACTTGCGCCGACGGCTCCGTCTCCAGCAACTCCAGCGCCGCCTCGGCCGTGGGTGCGCACAGCACGCGAAACCCGTGGCGTAGCAGGGCCCGCTCGGCGACGCGGCGCACCACGTCCTCGTCGTCCACCAGCAAGATCGCACGTGCCGCCGCCGGCTCCGGCCACGGCAGGCGCGGCTGGGGCGCCGCCGCCGTCTCCGCCGCGCCGTGCCACGCTGGCAGATAGACGCGCATCCGCGTGCCTTGGCCGCGCCCGCTCTCGACCGCCATAAACCCGCCGCACTGGCGCACGATGGCGTGAACGGTGGACAGGCCCAGCCCGGTCCCTCCCTCGCCGCGCCGGGTGGTGAAGAATGGCTCGAAAATATGCGGCAGCGCCTCGGCCGGGATGCCGATGCCGGTATCCTGCACCTCCACCATCGCGTAGCTGCCGGCGGGGATGGTCTCCGGCCCTCGCGTGAGCGGGCGTTGGAGGGTCAGGAGGCCGGTCCGCATCGTCACCGTGCCGCCCCCTGGCATCGCGTCACGGGCGTTGACGGCCAGATTGACCAGCACCCGCTCAAGCGCCAACGGCTCCACCCGCACCAACCCGTCCGGCCATTCCAGCGCGAGGTCCAGCCGCACCTGGCCGAGCATCCTCCGCAGCATCAGGGCGAGATCGGCCACGACCGCGTCCAGCGCCACCACCCGGGACTCCAGATCTCGTTGCGGCTCGGATGCGAGCAGATGCCTTACCAACGCGGCCCCCCGTCCGGCGCTGGCGCGGATGACCGCGATTTCTTCAAGTACGCCGGTATCCAGCCCGCCGTGCGATGCGATGGCGTCGGCGGCGCCGACGATGGCGGCGAGCAAATTGTTGAAATCGTGCGCAATGCCGGCGGCGAATGGCGCCTCCGGTAGTGGTTGCGGAGGCGCATCCTCAACGGTCGCCCGCCCCCCTTTTGCCGGAGGCAAGGGCGGGGTGGGCGCAAAAATGCGGCGGAGGCGCGCGATCACGCCGCGCGGCTCCGCAGGCGCCAGACATAGGCGATGACCTCGGCCACCGTTTGGTACAGTTCCCTCGGAATTTCGCTGTCCAGTTCCACCGTGTGCAGCGTCCGCGCCAGCGGCGGGTTGGCCACCACCGGCACCCCATGCTCGCGCGCTACGTCTCGAATGCGCAAGGCCAGCGAATCCATTCCTTTTGCCACGACGCGCGGCGCCCCGCCGGAGCCGCGCTGATAGGCCAGCGCGACGGCGAAGTGGGTAGGGTTGACGACGACGACCGCCGCCTTCGGCACGGCCTGCATCATCCGCCGCCGTGCCCGCTGTGTCCGCAGCCGGCGGATGCGCTGCTTGATCTGCGGATCGCCCTCCGTCTCTTTTTGCTCGTCCTTGACCTCCTGCCGAGTCATGCGCGTGGTGCCGGCAAATTCGAAGCGGGAGCGGACGATGTCGAACCCGGCGATGGCCGCCTGCGCGCCGATCAGCGCCAGCATGACCCGCAGCACCTGCCGGGCGATCGCGTCCAGCAGCGTCGTCGGCTCCCAGAACAGCGCGGCCGGCAGCATCGGCATGGCGGCGGCCAGGATGTGCCACGCCACGAGGCCGGCGGCGCCGAGTTTTAGCAGCGATTTGCCGGACTCCAGCAGCGCCGCGCGCGGGGCGATGCGCGCGAGTCCACGCGACGGGCTGAGGCGGGCAAGGTCCGGCAGCATAGCGGATAGGTTCACCAGCCCACCGGTCTGCGCCAGTACCGCCAGCGCCCCGGCGGCCACGCAGGCCAGCAAAAATGGCGCGGCGAACAGCATCACGTCCGCCATCGCGGTCCACAGCGCCTCCTGCGGCGGCGTGGCGGGCGACGCGGTCAGGAACGCGGACAGCCGGGTCAGCAGCACGCGGCCGGCGCGCGGGACGGCGATGACCAGCAGCATTACGGAGACCGCCAGGACGGCAACCGGCGCCGCCTCCCGCGACAGGGCCGATTGGCCGGCCTCCCGTGCCCGTTGCAGCCGGCGGGGCGTGGCCGCTTCGCTGCGGTCGGTGCCGGACTCGGTTTCCGCCATACGTCAGGGCAGCCAAGTGCTGCCGGCACCCGGCAGCAGGCCGAGCGCGGGTGCCGCCGCATCCTGCCACGCCGCCATCAGCGCGGCCCCCAAAAGGCCCATCAACGCCAGCCCCCCCGCCAACTGCGCCGGGGTCGCGAGAAAGAACACCTGGAGCTGCGGCACCAGCCGCGACAGCAGCGCCAGCACGACATGCCAGATGACTCCCGCCAGGACGAACGGGGCGGCGAGCCGGACCGCCAGCGCGAAGAGCGCGCCGACCGCCGCCACCGCTGCGGACGCGGTATCGGCGGCGGGCAGCAGGGCGCCCGGCGGAATCACCGCGTAGCTGCCCGCAATGGCCGCCAGCGGCAGCGCGTGCAGCCCGGTCGCAAACACCAGGACCGTCGCCGCAAGCCCCAGCAATCGCCCCAGCGCGGCCCCCTGTGCGCCAAGCACCGTGTCCGGTTGCAGCACGTTGGTTTGTCCGGTGACGGCCGCGATGATCTGGCCGGCAAGCGAGGGTGCAGCCACCACCAACCGCGCCAGCCAGCCGAGGAACAGCCCGGTCAGCAACTCCGCCGCGACCATGTAAACGAGCGGGCCGACAGCGTCGGGCGGGCGCGGCATGGCCGGCGCCAGCACCGGCAGAAGCAGCGCCGTCAGCGCCACCGCGAAGCCGGCGCGGACCATCTGCGGCACCTCCGCCTCGCCGCTGCCGGGGATCAGCATGCACGCGCCGCCCACGCGGCAAATCAACAGCACGAAAGCGAACGCCCAGGCGGGCAGGTTGGCGACCAGGGCGGCGTCGGCCGGGGTCATGCGGGGTGGCGACGGCCCGGCCCGCTCACGACCCGCCGACCGCCACCAGCCTGTCGAACACGAGATGGGTGAAGTCGGTCAGCGTGGAGACCATGAACGGCCCCATCACGACCAGCGCCAGCAACATTGCCGCAAGCTTCGGCACGAAGGCGACCGTCTGTTCATGCACCTGCGTGATGGTCTGGATCAGCGACATGACGATGCCGACCAAAAGGCCGACGGCCAACGGCGGACCGCCGAGCTTCAGGACCACGTCCATCGCCTCGCGCAGCAGCGCGCCGACATCGCCCTCGTTCATTGTTCAGATCGGCATGCGCATGATGTCCTGATAGGCGGAGACGACGCGGTCGCGGATGGCCGTTGTCGTTTGCAGGGCGAGTTCGGCCCGGGAAACGGCCTGCACCACTTCGGTCAGGTTGCCGCCGCCCGCGATCGCCGTCATGGCCTGATTTTCCGCAGCATGGCCGGCGCTGACCGCCCCCTCGACCGCGCGCGACAGCACGCCGCCGAAATCGCTGCCGGTGCCACCGATGCCGCCGACATCCTGGTAGGCGCGCGCTGCGTCCTGCGGCGAGACGCCGCGCGGGCTGACGATCAGGGCCGGCGCGGTCGCGCCAAGCAGCGGGTCGGCCATGGCGCGTCTCCGATGCCGCTATTTCAAATATTCGATCGTGCGTTCGAGCATCGCGCGCGTGGACTGCATGACCGCGAGATTGGCGTTGTAGCTGCGCTCCGCCTCGCGCATGTCCATCACTTCGACGAAGCTGTTGACGTTGGATGTCTTGACATAGCCGCGCGCGTCCGCCGCCGGGTGCGACGGGTCGTAACGCAGTGGAAAGTCGCTCTCGTCGCGCCCGACCTTGGACACCCTCACCAGATCGACGCCGCTGGCGCGGTCCATCTGGTTAGCGAACGTGACGGTTTTCCGGCGATAGGGCACGGCGCCTGGGGTGCTGCCGGTGGTGTCCTGGTTGGCCAGATTTTCCGCGATCACGCGCAGGCGCGAGGTTTGTGCCGACATGCCGGCGGCGGAAATATCCAGGGCGCGGGAGATATCCATGCTTCGCTGTCCGATCCGTTATGCCGCTACCGCCCAATGGCCGTGCGGACGAGGCCGAGATATTTCTTGCTGATATTGGTGACGAGTTCGTGAACCGCGTCGGTGTCCGCAACCTTGACCAGTTCCTTGTCGATCGCGACCGAGTTGCCGTCGGGCGATTGCTCGGCCACGGAAGTGGCGGCGTCGAAGGCGCTGCCGGGGCCGCTCGCGGGTGCCAAATGTGCCGGATCGGTTCGCGCCAGCGTCACGCTTGCCTGCCGCAACGAGGCCGCGAACGGCTGTACGTCGCGCGCGCGCCATTGCGGCGTATCCGCGTTGGCGATGTTCTGCGCCAGTAGCGTCTGCCGCGCGTCCACCCACGCCAGCCGCTGGTCGGCCAGTGAGAACAGGGGAATGTCCGAAAGATCCATCCGGCCCGCCTTGTTACGTCCCTGCTGCACATTGGCCGCCCAACAGTGAATGCCCGGTAAACGAACACTCGCATCCGGCGGCAACACTTCCTCAAGGGATCGCGGGCACGGTGGCGCCGATGTCCGATCCCCAGACACAGGCCGCCGCGATGGCAGACGCCGCGTGCGGCGTGCTGCGAATGGCGCGCTCGCTGGTGGAATCCCGCCGCACCATCGACCTCGGCGGCTTGCAGGACAGTGTCGGCCGGCTGTGTGCCGCAACGTTCGACCTGCCGTACGAGGAAGGCCGCGCGATCCGGCCGAAACTGGTCGCCGTGCTGGCCGAACTCGACGCGTTGGAGAAGGCGCTGCACATGGCAGCCGGTCGCGGCCAGAAGCAATGACGCATCCTCGGAAAATCCGGAGCCGCCCCCATGATCCGCCTGACCGTCGTGTTGCTGCTGCTACCGGGGACGGCGTTGGCGCAGTCGATCTCGCTCGACCTCGGCGCCGCCGGACCGGGTGTGACCTCCCGCATCGTGCAGTTGACGGCGCTGATCACCGTGCTGTCGTTGGCGCCGAGCCTCCTGGTGATGATAACGGCATTTGCCCGCATCGTCATCGTCCTGTCACTGCTCCGCAGCGCGCTCGGCACGCAGGGTGCGCCGCCGAACATGGTCCTGATCGGCCTCGCGTTGTTCCTGACCTTCTTCGTCATGCAGCCGGTGCTGGACCAGGCCTGGACGAACGGCCTGCTGCCGATGAGCGAGGGGCGCGTCTCGGACCTGGAGGGGCTGCGGCTGGCCGCCGAGCCGTTTCATAAATTCATGGCAGTCAACGTGCGGGCCGACGATCTGCGCCTGTTCGTCGATCTGGCCAAGCTGCCCGACCCCGCGACGCCGGACGCCGCCCCCTGGCGCGCGCTGGTGCCGGCCTTCACGGTCGGCGAATTGCGGCGGGCGTTCGAGATGGGGTTTCTGCTATATCTGCCGTTCCTGGTGATCGACATGGTGGTGGCCAGCGTGCTGATGGGCCTGGGCATGATGATGCTGCCGCCCAACGTCGTCTCGCTGCCGTTCAAGCTGATCTTCTTCGTGTTGGTGGATGGCTGGCGGCTCGTGGCGGGCAGCCTCGTGCAAAGCTTCGCCCAACCCTGACCCGGCGCGGAGCTTGCATCGCGGCTCCCGTCAGGGGAGAGCGCGATGCGAGCAGTCGTCGTCAAAACGCCGGGCGGCCTGGACGAACTGGCGCTGGCGGACATGCCGGCGCCGGAAGCCGGGCCGGGCGAGGTGCTGGTGCGCGTGGCGTTCTGCGGGCTGAACTGGGCGGACGCGATGATCCGCCGCGGCACCTATCCGCACCCGTTCACCTATCCGGTGATCCCGGGCGTCGAGGTCTCCGGCACGGTCGTGGCGGTCGGCGCAGGCGTGACGCGGATCAAGCCCGGCGACCGGGTGGCCGCGTTCCACGAAAAGGGCGGCGGCTATGCGGAACTGTTCCGCACCATCGCGGACTGGACCATCCCGATCCCCGATACGCTGTCGCTTGAAGCGGCCGCGAGCTTTCCGGTGCAGGCGCTGACGGCGTGGCACATGCTGCACACGGTCGGGCGCGTGCGGGCCGGCGACCGAGTGCTGGTGCATGCGATCGGTGGCGGCGTCGGATTGTGGTGTACGCAACTGGCGGTGCGCGCGGGCGCGGACGTGATCGGCACCATCGGCACGGCGGGCAAGGAGAAGAAGCCGCTCGCCTTCGGCGCCAGCCGCGTGGTGTTGAACGGCACCGAGGATTTCGTGCCGGTCGCGCTGGAAATGACCGGCGGGCGTGGCGTGGCGCTGGCGATCGATTCGCTCGGCGCCAGCACGCTGGACCGCACATTCGACGCAGTGCGCAAGCTGGGGCACATCATTTCCATCGGCGAGGCCGAGGGGTTGCCATACCAGAATATCCGCGAGCGCATCCTGCCGCGCTCGCAGACTTTTACCCGGTTCCATTTGGGCCACGTCGATCCGATGTCGCCGGAATGGGCTGCGGGGCTGGCGGACGTGATCGGCGGGCTAGCGGACGGGACGCTGCAAGCGCCCATCGACCGGATTTACGAACTGGCGGATGCGCGGGCGATGCAGGAACACATCGAATCGCGCCGCTTGTCGGGGAAGTTGTTGTTGCGGGTGGCCGGCTAGATCGCCGACCAGTCCAGCACGACCTTGGCACTCTGGCCGGACAGCATCGCCTCGAACCCCGCGCGAAAATCGGCCGCAGGGAAACGGTGGGTGATGATCGGCGAAATATCCAGGCCGCTTTGCAGCATCGCGACCATCTTGTACCAGGTCTCGTACATCTGCCGGCCGTAGATGCCCTTGATCTCCAGACCCTTGAAGATGACGTGGTTCCAGTCGATGGCCGTGTTGCCGGGCAGAATCCCCAGCAGCGCCACCTTGCCCCCGTGGTTCATCGCCGCCAGCATGTCGGAGAACGCCGCCGGCACGCCGGACATTTCCAGGCCGACGTCGAACCCCTCCGCCATGCCCAGATCGCCCATCACATCGCGCAGATTTTCGCGCGTGGCGTTGACGGCGCGCGTCGCACCCATCTTGCGGGCGAGATCGAGCCGATAATCGTTGACATCGGTGATCACGACATGGCGTGCGCCGACGTGCTTGGCGATGGCGACTGCCATGATGCCGATGGGGCCGGCCCCGGTGATCAGCACGTCCTCGCCGACCAGATCGAAACTCAGCGCGGTATGGACGGCGTTGCCGAACGGGTCGAACACGGCGGCGAGATCGTCGCCGATGTCCTCAGGGATTTTGAAAGCATTTGTGGCGGGCAGCGACAGATATTCCGCGAACGCGCCGGGGCGGTTGACGCCGACGCCCAACGTGTTGCGGCACAGATGCCGCCGGCCGGCACGGCAGTTGCGGCAGTGGCCGCAGGTGATGTGCCCCTCGCCGCTGACGCGGTCGCCGACCTTGAAGCCGCGCACGTCCTGCCCAACGTCCGCGATCACGCCGATATATTCGTGGCCGACCTGCATGGGTACCGGAATCGTCGCCTGCGCCCAGGCATCCCATTTCCAGATATGGATGTCGGTGCCGCAGATGCCGGTCTTGCCGATCTTGATCAGCACATCGTTGTGCCCGATTTCCGGCATCGGCAGATCAACAAGTGCCAGTTCCGGCGCGCGTGCCGTTTTGGCGAGGGCTTTCATGGTCATGCCTTTCAAATCACGCCGAGCGCGCGGCCGACTTTGGCGAAGGCGGCGACCGCGCGCTCGATTTGTGCCTCGGTGTGCGCGGCGCTCATTTGCGTGCGAATGCGGGCGCGGCCCTTCGGCACGACCGGATACGAAAAGCCGACGACATAGACGCCTTCTGCCAGCAACGCTTCGGCCATCGCGGCCGCGAGCGATGCCTCGCCGAGCATGACCGGGATGATCGGGTGCGAACCCGGCACCAATGAGAAACCGAGTGCGGTCATCTCGCGCCGGAACTTTTCCCCGTTGGCGCGAACGCGGCGGCGCAGTTCCGCCCCCTCGTCGCTGCCGAGCAGGTCCAGCACTGTCAGCGTCGCGGCTGCAATCGACGGCATCAGCGAGTTGGAAAACAGATACGGGCGCGACCGCTGCCGCAGAATTTCGACCACTTCGCGCCGCCCGGCGACATAGCCGCCCGAGGCCCCGCCAAGAGCCTTGCCGAGCGTGCCGGTGATGATGTCCACCCGCCCTTCAACGCCGCAGAATTCCAGCGTGCCGTGGCCGTGCTCGCCGATGAAGCCGACGGCGTGGCTGTCGTCCACCATGACCAGCGCGTTGTATCGGTCGGCAAGATCGCAGAGTCCGGAAAGATCGGCGATGATGCCATCCATGCTGAACACGCCGTCGGTCGCGATCAGCTTGAAGCGCGCGCCCGCCGCTTCCGCCTCGCGCAGCCGCGCTTCCAGGTCGGCCATGTCGTTGTTGCGGTAGCGGTAGCGCCGCGCCTTGCACAGCCGAATGCCATCGATGATGCTGGCGTGGTTCAGTTCGTCGCTGATAACGGCATCGTCTTCGCCCAGCAGAGTCTCGAACAGACCGCCGTTGGCGTCGAAACACGAGGAATACAGGATACAATCCTCGGTGCCGAGAAAGGCCGCGATGGCGGCCTCCAACTGTTTGTGCAACTCCTGCGTGCCGCAGATGAAGCGCACGCTGGCCATGCCGAAGCCGTCCTCGTCCAGCCCCCGCTTGGCCGCCGCGACCAGGCGCGGATCGTCGGCGAGGCCCAAATAATTGTTGGCACAGAAATTCAGCACGTCGGCACCACTGGCCAGCCGGATGCCTGCCGATTGCGGACCGGCGATCACGCGCTCGGTCTTGCGGAACCCGTCGGCGTGGATCTGGTCCAGCAAGCCTTGCAGATTGGGCAGAAAACGCTGGTCCATGCGACGCACCCGGTTGCGGATGGGCGCAATTTGCCGCCGAAGGCCCGAATGTCACAAGCGGGACGCGCAGCCGCCCAGCTTTTTGGATGGCCGTATGCGTCAGTCGCCTTCGCTGTCGCCGTACACGGTCGCACGGGCAGCGTCGCGCGGGGTGCTGCCGGCGGCGAACAGGGCCGGCCACTCGTCGCCAGCGCCCTCGGACCAACCGAGCAATTGGCGTACACGGTCGCACCACGCCTCGAACCCGGTGCCCTCGGTAACAGTCTGCGACATTGCTATCCCGTCCATGCTCGACAAGCGTTAATCGTTACGGCCACGCTAGGACGAACCGATCGCCGAACGCAAGTTAATCGTATCGTTATCCAAACACGAAGCTGCCTTGCGCGATCACGCCGGCAGATTGCGGCCGATATATGGGGGTAAATGGAATGCGGCGGCATGAAGTTCCGGAGTCCAGTACTCGGTGGTGCCGAGCACCCCGGCCGCCGCCGCGCGGGCACGGATCGTGGCGGCATCGACCGCGTCCAGCCCCGGCTGCTTGGCCGCGAAGCCCAGCGTCATGAAGCCGCCGACATAGGTGGGCACGGCGGCCACGTAGGCACCGACATGCGGGAAGAACTGGCGGCGGCGGGCGCTGGTCTCGCGCAACTCGTCCGCCTGCATGAACGGCACGCCGCACTGGTTCACGATCAGCCCGCCCACCGACAGGATGCGGGCGCTGTTGGCATAGAACTCGTCGGTGAACAGCACCTCGCCGACGCCGATCGGGTCGGTGGAATCGACGATGATGCAATCGAAGCTGCCGTCGGCCGCCTGCTTCACATAGTCGATGCCGTCGCCGACAATCACGTTGGCGCGCACATCGTTCCAGGCATCGCCGGAGATGGCGGGCATGAATTCGCGCGCGAGGCGGATCACCTCGCCGTCGATTTCCACCATCACCGCGCTCTCGACAGTGCTGTGCTGCAACACGCGCCGCAGCACGCCGCCGTCGCCGGCACCGATGATCAGCACGCGGCGCGCGGCGCCATGCGCCAACAGAGGCACATGCGTCAGCATCTCCTGATAGACGAACTCGTCACGCTCGGTGATCTGCACCACGCCGTCGAGCAGCATCACGCGGCCATGGCTGGAACTCTCGAACAGCACGATGTCCTGAAACGCGCTTTGCACGCGGGCAAGCTCGCGCGTGACGAGGAACCGCTGGCCCCAGTTCGGGTACAGCGTCTCGTTAATCCAGCTATCGGTTGCCATCGTTCGAGCCCCCACCAAAGAAAAATCCAGGGGGATGCCCTGGATTTTGCCGCACAGCCACGAAGGGCGATGCCCCTCGCCGTTAGCTCACCCGGCCACGCCGCTGCTCGCCGACGTCCGTGCGCGCCGGCGAGAACGCCGCCTGCAACACGGGAATCGACAGATATGGATCGCACGCGCCGCACATGAAAATATCCACGGCGGCAAAGTCGCGCTCCGGCCACGTATGGATGGAGATATGACTCTCCGCCAGCACCACGACGCCGGAGACGCCGCCATTCGGCGAAAAATGATGGAAGTGGCTGTGCAGAATCGTCGCACCTGCCACCACCGCCGCCTCACGCAGCGCCGTGTCGATATGCGCGGGATCGCCGAGGTTCTCGGCGCCCCAAAGATCGACCAGCAAATGCATGCCGGCGAACTTCATTCCGTCGCGCTCGACGAAATAGTCCTTCTGATCCTCAGCCGCTTCCGCGAGAAGAGTTTCGTTCGTCTGGTTCTCGCTCGGAAGCTCCGAGACCATCCCCAGTGGCGTGAGTGCGTTCATCGCATCCCCTCTGTCCAACCAGTAGACGGCCGGCAGGATACGCCACGCGCATCCCCTTGGGCCAAGGCGGCGGAACATGATGAAAAGGGGGGGGTCACGCAAGAGAAAATATCCCCTGCGAGGACAGATTTTCGCAGGGCCGGCCTGCGCTTGGTGGGCCTTGTCGCTATTGCGTGGTCGTCAGCGGACCCAGCGACTTCAGCGCCGCCGGCATGGCGCGCGCCAGCGCCGCCTCCTGCGCCGCGCGCGGCAGGTCGGCAACGCCTTGCACCGGGCGCTCCGTCAGCATCCGCAACAGGTCGGCGAGCTTGCCAGGCGGCATGCGGGGCAGATCGTGGTCGCGGAGGTGCGCCAGCAGGTCTTCGTCGTTGGCCTGCGCGGCGAGCGATGCCAGATGCAGCAGCACGTTGGCGGGCGCGTCGGCGAGCGGCCCGGTCGGCGGGACAGTCTTTTGCACGTAGCTGGACATGGCCGCGACGGCGCCGGGCCAGTCCTTCGTCCCCTCCATCAGGCCGGCACGCGCCTCGTCCGCCGCCGCCGTGCCCAGTCCCACCAGCACAGCCGCCGCCTGCGCCAGTGCCCCGCGCGCGGCGGTGGCGCGCGCGAACAGGATGGTGCGGGTTTCGTCCAACGCAGCCGGCAATGACTCGGCGGCGGAGTTGGACAGCGCCTCCAGCGCGCCGGTCGGGTCTTTCAGATTAAGCCTGACGGCGGCAAGGCGGGCGCCGAGTTCCGCCCGCTCGGCGCCGGGCGGCGCGGCGTTGATCAGCTTCTCGAACACCGGGATGGCCCGTTGCGGCAGTTCGAGCGCGACCAGACGGTCGGCCAACCGTGCCGCCAATGCCCGCCCCGGCTCGCCCTCGGGCAACAGATCGGGGTTTTCCTCGACCAGCGACACCAGTTCGATTGGCGACAGGGCAGATTTGGCGTCACCGTCCAGGGCGTGCGCGAACACACTGGCCATCAGGGCATGGACGGCCGGCAGTTGGTCGGCCCAGGTTTGGCCCAGGGAGCCATCCTCAGTCTCCCGCAGCAGAGTTAGCGCCCCGCGCCAGTTGCCTGACTGGTCGCGCAGGTCGGCCACGCGCAGCCGCAGTGCCAGTTCCTGCCGGTCGCCGCGCCAGGAATAGATCAGCTTGTCGAGGGCGTCAGCCGCCTGGGCCGTGGTGTAGGCGCCAGTGCGCAGCCGCAATTCGGCGGCCTGCACGGCGGCGCGCGCCCGCTCCCGCCGGTCGGGCGACAGCGCAAGTCGGTCGAGTAGCGCGAGGGCGGGCGCCGTCTGGCCGTCGCGCTCGGCGAGCAAAGCTCGGGCGTAGCCGAGCGTCGCATCGTCCTTGCGGGCGTCCAGCAGGCGGCGCGCGGCGTCCGGCTCGCCGCCTTGCACCAAGGTTTCGGCGGCCAACGCCAGCAGCCGGTCGCCCAAGGCAGCGGGATAAGCCAGTAGCAGCGGCAGCGTCGCGCCGAAGCCGGACGCGGCGGCAGGCGCGCCCTCGTGCAGCATCGCGGTGTGGACGGCGCGCCACAGCGCGATTTCGTCCGTGCCGTCGAGGCGCGGGTCGGCAATGCCGTCCGCCTCGTCGAGCCGGCCGGCGAGCATGGCGGCGATGGCAGTCAACCCCGTGACGTCGGGCGAGTCGGCGGCGCGGGCGTCGTCCGACACCGTGAGGTTTGCCAGCGCCTCCGCCTCCGCCCCCATGCCGAGCGCCAGTTGCGCCTGCACGGCGGCGAGCCGCCCGGCGGTGCGGCTTTGCGGCGGGGACGCGGCGGCGCCGTCGGTGGCGGCTTGCAGG
>CAJCJG010000034.1 GCA_903970625.1 Solirubrobacterales bacterium 70-9
AGCCCGGCCATGACGAAGTAGTACCGAAACACGACAACCGTCGTGGACTCACTCCCCCCCGGCACCGTCCGCCGCGAAGCCACCGCCGCCATCCTCGCGGCGGCGGAAAAAGTGTTTTCGCGCGGCGGGTTCGAGGCGGCGCGGATGAGCGAGATCGCCGCCGAGGCCCACATGCCCAAAGCCAACCTGCATTATTATTTCGGGACCAAGGACCGGCTGTACGAAGCCGTGCTGCAAGACATCGTGACGCAATGGCTGGACGCCGCCGCCCACTGGATCGTGCCGGAGCGCCATCCTGCCGAGGCACTCGCCGGGTATGTCCGCGCCAAGCTGGCCCATGCCCGCGCTCGCCCCGGCGCGTCGCGCATCTTCGCCGCCGAACTGCTGCGCGGGGCACCCATCCTGATGCCCTTCCTGCGCGGCGAACTGCGCCGCCGCGTCGCGTCCATGAGCACGATTATCGACGGGTGGGGAAGGCGCGGCCAAATGGACCGCTTGGCACCGGCGCATCTGTTCTTCAGCATCTGGGCGATGACGCAGACCTATGCCGACTTCGACGTGCAGATGCGCGCCGTCCTCGGCACCGACGAAAGCGGCGACGACGAGATGTTTGCCGCCGCCACCGAAACGGTGACGGCGCTGGTCCTGAAAGGCTGCGGCGTCCGCGCCGCGTGAAGGAGGTTTTGATGTCGGTGCTGGTGCAGGGCGGAACGGTGGTCAACGCGGACATCAGCGTCCGCGCGGATGTGCTGATCGACGGCGACAAAATCATGCAGGTCGCCCCCGATATCTCCCCGCCTACGGGGGCAAAAATCGTCGATGCCGGCGGCATGCTGGTCATGCCCGGTGGCATCGACCCGCACACCCACATGGAACTGATGTTCATGGGGCAGGTCGCGGTGGATGATTTCTTCACCGGCACGGGGGCGGGCCTCGCCGGCGGCACCACCATGATCATCGACTTCGCCATCCCCGCCCCCGGCGCCTCGATGGTCGAATGCTGGAAGGACTGGAGCGTGAAGGCGGAAAAGGCCGCCGCCGACTACAGCTTCCACGTCGCGGTGACATCGTGGTCGGACAAGGTCCACGAGGAAATGGGCATTCTGACGCGCGACTACGGCGTCAACAGTTTTAAGCACTTCATGGCCTACAAGGGCGCCTTGATGGTCGATGACGGCGTGCTGCTGCACAGCATCGGCCGCGCGCTGGAACTCGGCGCCATCTGCAACATCCACGCGGAAAACGGCGACGCCGTGTTCCACATGCAGCAAAAACTGCTCGCCTCCGGCATCGCCGGTCCCGAAGCCCATGCCTTGTCCCGCCCGCCGGGCGTGGAGGGCGAAGCGGCCCAGCGCGTCATCGCCATCGCCGGGCTGTTGGGTGCCCCCATCTACATCGTTCACGTCTCCACCCAGGAAGCGACGGAGGCCATCGCCCGCGCCCGCGCCACCGGCCAGCGCGTCTATGGCGAAGTGCTGGCGCAGCACCTGGTGCTGGACGAGAGCGTGTATCAGAGCAAGCACTGGGCGACGGCCGCCGCCTACGTCATGTCGCCGCCGTTCCGCGCGAAGCATCACCAACAGGCGCTATGGGCGGGTCTCGTGTCCGGCGCGCTGCAAACGACGGCGACGGATCACTGCGTGTTCTGCGCCCCGCAAAAGGCCATGGGCCGCCAGGATTTTACCAAAATCCCCAACGGCACCGGCGGCATTGAGGATCGGCTAAGCATTCTGTGGCACCACGGCGTCGGCACCGGCCGCATCACGCCGAACGAGTTCGTCCGCATCACCTCCACCAACACCGCGCAAATCTTCAACATCTTCCCCCGCAAGGGCCTGATCGCGCCGGGGTCGGATGCCGATGTGGTGGTATGGGACGCGCACGCCTCCCGCACCATCTCGGTGAAAACCCACCACTCGCAGGTCGATTTCAACGTCTACGAAGGCATGGAAGTCACCGGCCTCGCCCGCCACACCATCTCGCGCGGCAATCTGGTCTGGACCGACGGCGATCTGCGCACCGTGCGCGGCGCCGGCCGCTACGTGGAGCGCCCGGTGTTCCCCGCCCCCTTCCGGGCCATCGGCATCGCCAACGGCCTAGCCGCACCGAAAGCGGTAACAAGACCCTAACTTCTTCTCCCTCTCCCCTTGTGGGCAGGGAGGAAAGAGTCCGACCTTCACCGAAACATGTTATTTTTTCCTTGCCCGACCTTGCCAGTCATGGTAACACGGAAACCATGCAAATCGCGCCCCCCACCCCGGCAGACCGACTGGCCGCACTGATCGTGCGGCTTGTCTTCGCCGTGTTTGCCCGCAGGGTCGGCGCCCATCTCGGGTTCGTCCCGGTGCCCCTGGTGACACTGATCTCCGACCGGCTGCGGCAGGTCAGCCAACGCTTCCGCCGCCTCGCCGACCGCCTTCAGGCCGGCTGGGTTTACAAGCCCAGACAAGCGAGCCCGCGCACCCCCACCGAACCGCCGGCCGACAGGCCGCCCCGCCAACCGGCCGACCGGCCGGACACCTCGCTCGCCAAATTCGTCGAGCAGGTGCGGCTGATCCCGGGCCAGGACATGGAGGCCATCAAGCTCGAATTTCAGCACTTGCTCGCCGATGCGGAGATGCAGGCCGTGATGAAAGCGGCGCCCGGGCCGGCGTGGCGCATATTGCGTCCGCTCTGCCGGATGATCGGAAGCCCCCGGCCCGACATTCTCGCCCCGCCGCCCCAGCCGGCTCGACCCAAGGCTACCAAGGCTCCCAAAGTGCCCAGAGTGCGCAAGCCGCGTTTCGAGTGGCTGGCCGAGCGCGAATATTCCTTCACCGCCCACTGGCCGAGGGGCATCCCCGGCAAACCCCGAACGACCTGAGACAAGCGCCTGCCTTGGCACGCCCTTATCGTTACATTATCAAAACATTGTCACGCCAGGGCGAAAATCGCCGCACCCGCGTCCGCCCGCCCCACGCTCGCCCGGAACGCCCCGAACAATTCCCGGCCGACACCAAAATGATTCCCGGAAAGGTCCGCCTCCGCCGGCACCCGCCCCGCCCACTCCGCCGGATCGACCAGCACGTCCAGCCGCCCCGCGACCGCATCGACGCGGATCACATCGCCGTCCCGGATCAACGCGATAGACCCGCCATCCGCCGCCTCCGGCGTCACATGGATCGCCGCCGGCACCTTCCCCGAGGCCCCGGACATCCGCCCGTCCGTCACCAGCGCCACGCGCCGCCCGCGATCCTGCAACACGCCCAGCGGCGGCATCAATTTGTGCAGTTCCGGCATCCCATTCGCCTTCGGCCCCTGAAACCGCACGACGGCGACAAAATCCTCGTCCAGCGTCCCGGCCTTGAAGGCAGCCTGCAACTCTTCCTGGCTGTGGAACACCCGCGCGGGTGCTTCGATCACGTGCCGCTCCGGTGCCACGGCCGACGTCTTGATGACCGCCCGCCCGATATCACCATGCAGCACTCTCAGCCCGCCGGTCGCCTGGAACGGCTTGGCCGCCCCCCGCAGGATCGCGTCGTTGCCGCTCTCGCTCGCCGCCGCGCGCCACTCCAGGCTGCCATCGGCGGCCAGGCCCGGTTCGGCCGCGTAGCCGCGCAGCCCCTGCCCCCACACGGTGCTGACATCCTCGTGCAGCAACCCCGCGTCCAAAAGCTCGCGGATCAGAAACGGCATCCCGCCCGCCGCGTGAAAATGGTTCACGTCGGCCTTGCCATTCGGATACACGCGGGTCAGCAGCGGCGTCGTCTCCGCCAGATCGGAAAAATCGTCCCAGTTCAGCGCAATCCCGCCCGCCGCCGCCATCGCGATCAGATGGATCGTCAGATTGGTCGAGCCGCCGGTCGCGTGCAGCCCGACGATCCCGTTCACAAACGCCTTCTCGTCCAAAACCCGCCCGACCGGCGTATAGGAATTGCCCAGCGCCGTGATCGCCAACGCCCGCCGCGCCGCCTCGGTCGTCAGCGCATCGCGCAACGCCGTGCCCGGATTGACGAACGCGCTGCCCGGCAAGTGCAGCCCCATGATCTCCATCAGCATCTGATTGGTATTGGCCGTGCCGTAGAACGTACAGGTGCCCGGCCCGTGGTAGCTCTTCATCTCCGCGTCCAACAACTCGGCGCGCGTGGCCTTGCCCTCGGCATACAATTGCCGCACCCGGCTTTTCTCGTCGTTCGGCAGCCCGCTCGTCATCGGCCCCGCCGGAATGAACACCGCCGGCAGATGCCCGAAACTCAGCGCCCCGATCACCAGCCCCGGCACGATCTTGTCGCACACGCCGAGGAACACGGCGGCATCGAACGTCTGGTGCGACAGCGCCACGGCGGTCGAAAGCGCGATCACGTCGCGGGAAAACAGCGACAGCTCCATCCCCGCCTCGCCCTGTGTCACCCCGTCGCACATCGCCGGCACCCCGCCCGCCACCTGCGCCGTCGCCCCCGCCTCCCGCGCGGCATTTCGGATCAGCTCCGGAAACCGTTCGTACGGCTGATGCGCGGACAGCATGTCGTTGTAGGCGGTCACGATCCCGAGATTCGGCGTGACCCCGTCCTTCAGCCGCTCCTTGTCCGTCGGCCCGCATGCCGCGAACGCATGCGCCTGATTGGCGCACCCCAGCCCGCCCCGCCGCCCCTTCGGCGCCGCCGCCGCGCCGATGCGGTCGAGGTAGCGCGCCCGCCCGTCATGGCTGCGCCTGACAATGCGCTCGGTGATCTCGGCAACGCGGGCGATCGGGGCCATCTGTCCCTCCGGAATTTTGCACTGCGGTATGCGTATTGTATTAGTCACCCGGCCCGGGGAACACCACAGGGATACGCGCCATGCCGTTCGACGATACCGGAAGTCCGGGGCGAAAAGGTCCAGGCCGCCAACCCTCCCGCAACGTGCTGGGCCAGCCGCTGCAATCGTGCTCGCAGGCGCCGAGGACCGGCTTTTTCCGCAACGGATGCTGCGACACCAGCCCGCAGGACGTCGGCAGCCACACCGTCTGCGCGGTGATGACGGCCGAATTCCTCGCATTCTCGCGCGCGGCGGGCAACGACCTCTCCACCCCGCACCCCGAATTCGGCTTCCCCGGCCTCCAGCCCGGCGACCGCTGGTGCCTCTGCGCGCCCCGCTGGCAGGAGGCGCTGGAGGCCGGCCGCGCCCCCCGCATCGTGCTCGCCGCCACGCACGAGGGCGCGCTGCGCTACTGCGATCTGGCGGATTTGCAGCGGTTCGCGGTGGACGCTACTTGATCGCGCCGGCCGTCAGCCCTTTCACGATCCAGCGTTCCAAAAAGATCCCGATCAGCACCAGCGGCGCGATGGCCGCCGTGGACAGCGCCGCCATCGTCCACCAGTCGATCCCCTGGGAGCCGGTCTGGCTCGCCACCATCACCGGCAGCGTCTTGGCGTCCGTGCTGGTCAGCAGGGCGGCGAAAAAATACTCGTTCCAGCACAGGATCACCGCCAGAATGAACGCCGCCGCCATTCCCGGCAGCGCAATCGGCAGCACGATGCGCAGGAACGCCCCCCACGTCGTGGCGCCATCGACATAGGCCGCCTGCTCCAGCTCCATCGGAATGCCGTTGAACTGGTCGCGCATGATCCAGATCACGATGGGCAGCACCATCAGCGTGTAGATCAGCACCAATCCGATTTTGGTGTCGAGCAATGCCAGCTCCTTGTACAAGATCAGGAACGGCAACGCCAACACCACCGGCGGCAGGATCAACTGCGACAGGAAGAAAAACGAAATGTCTTTGTTGCGCCAGGGGCCGAATTTATACTCGAACCGGCTCAGCCCGTAGGCTGCCAGCGAGCCGATCACGACTGCGATCAGCGCCGCGCCGCCGGACGCGACGACGCTGTTGAAGAACCGCAGCAAAAATTCTTCGCGCACCGTGGACGTCTGAAAGATCGTCTCCGGCGACAGGCCGAGCGAGCGCCAGCCCAGCCATTTGGGGGTGAAGTCCAGCCACGGGATGATGTGGCTGCCGGTCACGTCGCGTGCCACCTTGAACGAGGTGCTGACCGTCCAATAGATCGGGAACAGCGCGATGAACGCCCACACGCTCAGCGCCGCGTAGATCAGCGTGCGCCCGCCGATCCGACGCGCCAGACGGCCGCCCTGCGATCGCCGTATCGTCGTGCCCAATCGGAATGCCCCCTGCCGCCCCGCCTACGACACCCGCCGCATCCAGCGGCTGGCGAGCGCGAGCAGGGCGGTGACGAAAACGATGATCAGAATCAGATAGAATTCGGCCAGCATGGTGCCGTAGCCGACGCTGGATCGATCACGATACTCGCGATAGATGAAGCTGGAAACGGTATCGGTGGCTCCCCCCGGCCCGCCCGCCGTCACGTTGATGACGATATCGGCCAGCTTCAGCTCGAAAATGATCCGCAGGATGATCGCCGTGACGCTGACCGGCAGCATCAGCGGGAACGTGATCTTCCAGAACGCCTGCCAGGGACTCGCGCCGTCCACCCGCGCGGCCTCCGCCACGTCCCCCGGCAGCGCCTGCAAGCCGGCCAGCAACAGGATGATGATGAACGGGATCCAGTTCCAGGCATCCATCGTCATGATGCTGGCGCGCGCGATCCAGCCGACGCCATAGAAAGCCGGGCTCTCCCATCCAAGCATCCGCGCGAGCGTCGCCGCCGGCCCGTAGCGCGCTTCCATGATCGACTTGCCGATCATCCAACTGATCGCCACCGGGCTCAGCATGAACGGCAGCAGGAATGCCACCCGGAAGAATTTCCGGCCCCGGATGTCGGCGTTCAGCAGCAGCGCAAGGCCGAACGCGATGCCGTACTGCACCAGCACCGACAGCACGTAGTACCCCATGTTCAGCAGCGCGTTCCAAAAGAACGCATCTCCCGCGAGCGTCGCGATATTGCCGAACAGATCGAAATGCACGCCGGTCAGCGAACTCAAATTCCAGTCGGTGGTCGCGATCCCGAGGCCGAAGAACGTCGGAAAAATCACCATCGCGATCGTGAACAATAGCGCCGGCAGCAGGAACAGCGCCTGCTTGCCCTGCTCGCCGCGAATCAACACTTGGCTGATGCCGAGCGCCACGGACCATACGATGTAGGCAAACAGCGTCGGCCGCCATGTCGCCAGCCCCAGCGGCAGCACGTCCGTCGCCGAAAGCACCTGCGCCAACACGACCAGACCGAGACCCAGCGACGCCGCGCGGATCAGCCGCCGGCCGGCGACGGCCCGCTTGGCAACGGCGGCGTCGGCCGCACGATGGCGCGCGTCGGCGGCGGCCCGGGAAGCGATCTCGTTCTGCATCGGACCTTGGGACTTTGAAAAAAACTTTGGCTGGTGGCGAAAACCCGCCACCAGCCAAAGAACCGGCGCCTGACTACAGGCCGAGCGACGCCTTGTAGAACGCGATCTGCTTGTCGCGGCCGAGCTTGTCGGTCAGCGCCTCCCACAGCTTCGCCACGTTGTCGGCCCCCTGCTGCGCCGTCAGCTTGCCGGCGTACACCTTGGAGAGCTCGTCCTCGGCGATACTGTAGTATTGGAAGATGCCGGGAATGCGCGGCTCGATGGCATTGTTCGGATGGTTGTAGGACGTCGTCTGCGAGTCCATGTACGACTTGATGTAGGCCTCCTCGTAGCCGCCGGCCACCCACAGCGGGATGTTGTTGTGGCTCTGCCGGTACGGCTGGAAGCCGGACGGGTAGGCCGAGGTCCACATCGACAAGTCGCTGTCGCCGAGCAGTGCTGCCGCACTCCAGGCCGCCTTGTGCTTCTTGCTGTCGGCATCCACGGTCTTCATCACGTAGATGCCCCAGCCGAGATAGGCCATATTCGGCGCCACGTTGGGGCCGGTGGGCAGCACTTCCCACTTGCCGGTCTTGGCGTTGTACACGTCGTCGGATGCCGGCAGGATATCGAACAGGATCTGCTTGCCCACGGTCGCGGTGTCGCTGGTCACGGCGACGGTGCCGATATCGCCCCACCATTCCAGCATGCCGCCGGTGCCGACGAGGAATTGCTGGAACGCCGTGGTGCCCGGATCGGCATTGATCTGGTCCGCCGGCTCGTACGGCAGCAGATCCACCACGTCCTGGATCGCCCGCACCCAGCCCGGGTTGTTGATGCGCGGCTTCATCGTATCCACGTCGAACATCCACGCCTTCTCGCCGGGATATTTGACATAGGCGGTGGCACGGCTGGCCAGGAAGTAGAAGGCGAACCCGCCCCACGGCTTGGGCTGGTCGAGGAAGCCATAGACCTCCTTGCCGTCGATCTTCTTGCCCTTCATGAACTTGGTGACTTCCTGAACCTTGGCCCAGGTCTTCGGCACGCCCCACTCGCCCTTGTGGCCCTCGTCCTTCCACGCCTTCGCGAGGCCGGGGTCGGAGTAATAGTCGGTGCGGTAGTTCATCGTGTGCGTGTCGCTGTCGATACACACGCGGTAGATCTTGCCGTTCCAGGTGCCGACCGGCGGTTTCAGGTAGTTCACGTAGTCGTCGAAATCGATCTGCTTCTTGACCCAGTCCGGCATTTCCGAGGTCAGGCCCTTGCCGCACACATCGCCCTCGAACGGCGCGCCCATCTCGCAGATGTCGAAATCGACGGTGCCGGTCGCGATCGACTGTTGCAGCCGCGCGTTATAATCGCCCTGCGCCAGGTCGATCCATTTGATCGTCGCGCCGGTATATTGTTCCCAAGGCTTGAGGAAGCCACGGAACAGGAAGTTATGCAGGTTCTGGTTGTTCAGTCCCATGAACGACAGTTCGACGCCCTTGAACTCGCCGGGCTGCACGTTCTGCTTGGTGGGGCCCATGCACAGCGAGCCGACCTTCTGCCAGTCCGCGTCGGTCGGCGAGCCGTTGCCGGCGCCGGGGATCTTCATCAGTTCCATGCGCAGCGCGGTATCGGCCTTCGCCGAGGTCGGATAGCCGGCGAGCGCCCCGGCGCCGCCGAGGGCTGCGGCCGCACCCAGGGCCGCAGTGCCCTTCAGCACGTCGCGCCGCCCCATCTGCGTGCCAAGCCGCCACATAAGTTCCGATGCCATTCCTGGACTCCCGTTGGATCGTTTATTGTCGTCGCCTGTCGCCCGCCGCGCCACGCCGAAAAACGTGACACCGGCCAATCAACGCGAAACGCGGCACCCGCAACCAAGCCGGAGGTGCCGCAACACGTTGGCCGAAGTCGATTTTTCGCAGCACATCGACACGGATGATTACGCCCGCGACAAAGTAGGCAACAGCCGGAAGGCCTGTCAACCGGCGCGGCCCCGGTGAAGTGATATCCCTGCCGGGCCGTCACGATGGCGCTGCATCGCGGGCGTTGGCTATGGTCGATCCGCCGCCCGCAACCGGATCGGCGGGCCGCCGCGCGTTTGCAGGGAGCATCCGATGTCGTTCACCCAATATCCGCTCGATACGGTGGTCTACATCACCGACACGATCGGCAACGAGGAGTTCCAGGGGTCCGGCGTCCTGATCGCGCCGGACGAGGTGCTGACCGCCTCCCACGTCGTCTATAGCCAAGGGGTCGGAACCGCGACGAACATCGTTGTCACACCGGCCTACGACGGGCTCGCGACGTCACCGAGTGAGGCCACCCCGTATGGTTCGGCCGAGGGCCTGAGTTTCAACTACTATCAAGTTCAGGACGCGGGCGACGAGATCAGCGTGGATCAATCGCAGTACGACTACGCGGTCATCCATTTGAACAAGTCGTTCACCGGCCTCGGCACGATGGGCCTGGAATCCAACTTCGCCGGCGGCACCGCCAGCGTCACCGGCTATCCGGCCGCAGCCGACGGAGATCAGATCACCAAATCCGAAACGGTCACGCTGGACCCCTCCTACACCGTCTATGACGGCACCGGTCTCGGCGCGGGGTCGAGCGGCGGGCCGGTTTGGATCGATGTCGGCGGCGACCCGTATGTCGTGGGCCTCGTGTCGTCCGGCGACAACCAGACCGACGAGGGGTATTTCACCCAGATCACGACGCAGGCCTACGACGACATCGAATCTTGGGTGGCCCAGGACAATGCGTGCTTCCTGCAAGGCAGCCGCATCGCCACCGTGCGCGGCGATGTCCCGGTCGAGGCACTGACGACCGACGACCTCGTGCTCGGCCGGTTCGGCGGCCCCGTCCGGGTGAAATGGCTCGGCCACCGCCGCGTCGCGTGCCGCCTGCATCCTCGCCCGCACGACGTGATGCCGGTGCGGGTTGCCGCCCACGCCTTCGGGCCGGACCAGCCGCGCCGCGACCTGTTTCTCTCCCCCGACCACGCCGTTGCCGTGCGGGGCGCGCTGATACCGGTGCGCTATCTGGTCAACGGCGCGACCATCGTGCAGCAGGAGTGCGAGACCGCCGTCTATTGGCATGTCGAACTGCCGCACCACGATGTTCTGCTCGCCGAAAACCTGCCTGCCGAAAGCTATCTGGACACCGGCAATCGCGGCGTGTTCGACGACGGCGGCGGCGCCACGGTGCTGCACCCGGATTTTTCGCGGCGCCGGTGGAAAACCGCCGGCTGCGCGCCCCTGGTGGTGCGCGGTCCCCGCCTCGCCGCCGCCCGCCGCCGCCTCGCCGCACGTGCGGCCGCTCTCGGCTACGGCATGACCGACGAACCCGGCCTGACCATCCTCGCCGACGGCCGGCCCGTGCGCAGCACGACCGAGGGCACAATCCGACGCGCCCGCCTGCCGGCGGGAACCGTCGCGGTCCGCCTCGCCTCCCGCGTGTGGGTGCCCGCCCACGCCACCGCCGACACCGACGCCCGGCGCCTCGGCATCGCCATCTCGCGCCTGTGGCTGGACGGCCGCGAAGTGGCGCTCGACAGCCCAAGCTTGTCGGCCGGTTGGCACGAGCCGGAGCGGGCATGGCGCTGGACGAACGGGCACGCCGTCCTCGCCACTTCCGGCGTGCGCGACATTGCGTTCGAGATTGCCATGGCCGGCAAATACTGGCTTACACCGCCGGCCGACCGCGCAAGGAACACCGCTTGACCATCGACGCCCACCCCGGCCGCCCCCGCCTCGATGCGCTGCTCGCCGACCTCGCCATTCCCGTGCAAATCGTCGAACACCCCCCGGTGTTCACCGTGGAGGACGTGGACGCCACGCCCCACGGCCTGCCCGGCCTGGACACCAAGAACCTGTTCCTGAAGGACGCGAAGGGGCAATTGTTCCTGGTCACGATGCGCTCGGACCGCCGCGCCGACCTGAAAACCCTGCCGGCCCTACTCGGCAGCAAGCGGCTGTCGTTCGCTTCCGCCGACACGCTGTTCGCGTCCCTCGGCGTCCTGCCCGGCTCTGTCACGCCGCTCGCCTTGGTCAACGACACGACGCACCAAGTCCGCTTCGCGCTCGATGCCGCGCTTGCGGAGTCCGAGCACATCGCCTGCCACCCGCTGGTCAACACGGCCACGATCTCGATGCGCACCGCCGACCTGTTGCGCCTGCTGGCGGCGGTCGGCGTGGAACCGGCGATCCTGGCGCTCGACTGAGCTACGCCAAATCGGCCCGCAGCGCGGCCATCCACGCCTCGTCCACCGCCGTCGGCGTGCGGGTGGCGGAATCGGCCTCCACGCAGGACAGCACCAGGGCCGGCGGCAGTGTCGGCGGGTCGTACAGCGGATGGGTGTCCGGCAACTTCGGGTGCGACACGCCGCGCACCGCGTGCAGGAAGGTGCTGTAGGCGCAGTTCTCGTGCCCGGTCCATTTCTTCGGGAAGCCGTAGCGCTTGCCCTCGAACGCCGCCTCGGTCTCGGTGAAGGCCGCGACGTACGCGCCGATACCGCGCTTGCCGCCGATGGCGATCTGGTCGCCCATGCCGATGGCGCCGCCAATCGGCAGGAAGCGGCGCGGGAACTGCACGTAGATCATGTTCTCCGCGTCCGCGCGGCGGGGG
>CAJCJG010000035.1 GCA_903970625.1 Solirubrobacterales bacterium 70-9
TTAGTTGCCTCCGTCGTCGCCAACACAGCGCTCGACCTCTTTGCAACGATATCCGAACGGCTGCCGGAGAAACTGCGGGCAGACATCGATCTGTTGCTTGAGGTGCCGGAAGGAGACGCGCGCTCCAGCCTGTTCCGACTCAAGGACTACCAGAAATCGGCAAGCGCCGGAGTGATCAAGGGCGACATTGTCCGGCTGCGGCTTGTCGAACAATTGCTCGGCACGGGCGCGGGCCTTGAGGAGATCAGTCCGAATATCATTCGACAGCTCGGCCAGCTCGGGCGGCGCTACGATGCCGGTGACCTGCGCCGTTTTGCCAAGCCGAAGCGGGACGCGCTGGTGGCCTGCTACCTGCTAGAATCCCGCAAGACGCTGATCGATCAGATCGTCGAAATGAACGATCAGTTCCTCACGGACATGAACCGGCTGTCGCGCAATGCCGTGGAGAAGCAGCGCAAGCCCCTGCAGCGCCGCGCCCGCGACGGCTTGCAGCGCGTGCTCGGCGCCATCGACGAGTTGGTTGCGGCCGATGGCGGGCAAACGCTCGATGCGTTCCGCGATGCGCTGGGCACGCCGGCCCTGGTGGAAGCCGCGACGGCGTGCCGCGCATACGAAAGGCTGGAAGCCCGCGGCCACCTCGATGCCATGCAGGCGCGCTACGGCACGCTGCGCCAATATCTGCCGGCCTTCCTCGCCCTGCCCTTCAAGGCCGCCGCGGGGAGCGAGCCATTGCTCGGGGCCATAGAAATCCAGCGCGCCCTCGATGCCGGCACCCGGACCGCCCTGACGACGAACGATCCGCACGGCTTCGTACAGGCGGACTGGCGCCCCCACCTGGTCACGGACGGCAAGGCCGGCAAGCAGCTCGACCGCGGCATCTGGGAAATCTCGCTCGCCTTTGCCGTTCGCGACGCACTGCGCGCCGGCAGCCTGTTCCTGGCGGAGAGCCGCGAGCATGTCTCGTTCTGGAACCTGGTCTACGACGACGAGAACTGGCGGAAGAACAAGCAGGCGGCGTACCAGCGCCTGACGCTGCCCCTCGACGGGCAGGCGTTCATCGACAAGCTCAAGGCGGAATTCGAAGCCGCGGCGCGCGCCGCCGAACAGGGGCTGCCCGCCAACCGCTTCGCATCCATTGTCAACGGCCGGCTGAAACTCAAGAAGCGCGATGCGCTGGCGATCTCGCGCGCGGTGACCGAATTGCGCGCGACCATCGCCGCCAGCCTGCCCCGCGTGCGGATCGAAGACCTGCTGCAGGATGTCGACGAGTGGTGCCGGTTCATGGGTGCCTTCCAGCCGCTCGGCGGCTACCAGCCGCGCGGCGCCGACCTTCACCGCTCGCTGCTCGCCACGGTCATCGCGCACGGCACCAATCTCGGCCTGGCCGCGATGAGCCAGAGCGTCGATACGCTCACGGCGGAAGCGCTGCAGGACACCAGCCGCTGGTTCCTGCGCAACGCCACGATCAACGCTGCCAACACCATTCTGGTCAATCACCACCACGGCCTGAAGCTGAGCGGCATCTGGGGCGACGGAACCCGCTCCTCCTCCGATGGCCAGCGCTTCGCCGTCGAGCGGCGCAGTCTCCTCGGCAGCCTCTATCCGCGGTACTTCGGCTATTACGAGCACGTGCTGCAGCTCTATACGCACACCTCCGACCAGGACAGCGTGTACGGCACGCAGGCCATATCATGCGGGCCGCGCGAGGCGGGCTACGTGCTCAGCGGCATTCTGGACAACGACACCGACCTCGCCATCCGCGAGCACACGTCGGATACCAACGGCTTTACCGAACATCTCTTCGCGCTCTGCGCGCTGCTCGGCATCAACTTCATGCCCAGGCTGAAGGACTTGCCGGACCAGGTGCTCAGCCGCCTCGACCGCGATGCCGATTACGGCGATCTACAGCCGCTGTTCAGGGGCCGCATCAACGTCGAGCTCATCATTGAGCAATGGGACCAGCTGGTCCGCCTCGCGGCATCGCTGAAAGACCGTCTGACACCGGCCCATGTCGTGATGCAACGCCTGGCGAACGCCAACGCATCCGACCGCCTCGCCGGCGCCCTCAGCCAGCTCGGGCGGCTGATAAAAACGCTGCACATCCTGCGCTACATCCAGGAAGAGAAGCTGCGTGACGCCATCCAGATGCAGCTCAACCGCGGCGAATTCCGCCATATCCTTGCAAAGTCCTTGTTCTTCGCCAACTGGGGCACGTTCCGTTCGGGCGACTACGAGGAGGTGATGAACAAGGCGAGCTGCCTCAGCCTCCTCTCGAATGCCGTGCTGGTCTGGAACACTGTCCATATCGCCCGCGTCGTCGATCAACTCCGGGCCGCCGGGCATGTGGTGGAGGACGACGACCTGGCGCGCGTCTCGCCGCTGGTCCATGCCCATGTCATCCCCAATGGCAGCTATTTCCAGTCTCCCCGCCGGCGCAACGATGCCGCCCCCGAACCTGTCACGACCTGACAGAGAGGATAGTCCGAATGGCAAAAGCCGTACCGGTGAACTGGCAGCCGATCAGCCAAATGCCCTTGATCGCATCCATGATCGCTACGTCACTGGCTGATACGCAAGAACACTTGGGAACGCTTGCCGAAGCAACGAACCGGCCCCACGTCCTCGACGACGACGCCATCGATCGGGTTGAGCAGGTGCATGCCGAGCAAATGGAGTTCGTCGACATCTACGGCCAGCAAATCGGCCGCTGGCGTGCCGAACAGCCGTCCCCGGCGCGCATCAGAGAGCTGGATCGCATGGACGCTCAGAACCAGCAGCTACGGGACGCCACCAAGGCCGTGCTCGACCTGGCCCGCGAACTGCGCAAGGGCACGATCGACAGGGTTCTGGGCATGAGCGACCTTGAACTCGGCCTCCATACCCTCCTGGGCACGACCCGGTCAGGCCGGCGCTAACCTCACCCCTCAACATTGCGTGCAATACGCTAACGTACGTTTTCGTATGGATGGGCCTTCCGCCCCTTCTTGGCTCTGTTCGGCATAATACGCCTCCTCGGCGTTGGTTATGCCCCGCACACAGAATTACGGACAGGCTCGGTCATTCCGCCGGACGCCAACGCCGCCTTTGTAGCCGGCATGGAGGACGTGCTGGAGGTTTATCAGCGGCCGCATGATCCGGCGCATCCCGTGGTTTGCCTGGACGAGACATCAAAGCAACTCATCGCCGAAACCCGTGCTCCAATCCCCGCCAAGCCGGGACATCCAGCCCGGCAAGACTATGAATACGAGCGAAATGGCACGGCCAACCTGTTCATGCTGTTCGCGCCATTGGAGGGCTGGCGGCACGTCGAGATCACCGATCGCCACACGGCCGTGGATTATGCCGAAATACTCAAGGATTTATCAGACAAGCATTTTCCAGACGCGGCCAGGATCGTGCTGGTGCAGGATAATCTCAACACCCACAAACCGGCTTCACTGTACGAAGCCTTTCCAGCCGCGGAGGCCCGCCGCCGTGTCGACCGCTTTGAATGGCACTACACCCCCAAGCTCGGCAGCTGGCTGGATCTGGCTGAATCCGAACTCAGCGTCCTGTCCACCCAATGCCTGGACCGGCGCATCCCGGACAAACAAACGCTGATCGAGGAAGTCGCCGCCTGGGAGAGATCTCGCAACCAAAAACACGCCAAGGCCGATTGGCAGTTCACAGCCGCCGACGCGCGCGTCAAACTCAAGCGGCTTTACCCGGTCATATGAATGACTCGGGGCACTAGCTTCCTTCTCTTGGTTCTTTCTTCTCTTGGTTTGGGTGCCACCCATGGCACTGGGGGGGGTGCCACCCATGGCACTCTGGTCGGCCGGATCGCCGCCCGTCCCGGCCGCGTTTGCTGCGTCAGGCGTGGCGTCGAACTCGCTGTCAGCCGGGCTGGCGGGGGCGGTCGGATGGTTGCCGGCGTCGGCCGGCGGATGAACCCCGCTCGCCCGATCACGCGCCAGGGCGGCCAGATCCAGCCGGCGCAGCGCGGTGCGGCACCCTCGGCCATGCTGCTTGAACCCGTCGGCCAGCAGGTATCCCCGCTCGGCCAGGATTTGCAGATGCCGGAACAGCGTCCGGCGCGGCATTCCGGCCAGCTCGCACAGCGCCGCCGTCCCGGCGTAGATGCCACTGCCGTCGTCATGGGCATGGGTGAACAGCACCCACAGCACGAGCTTGGTTGCCGGATCCAGGTCGATCGGGGTCGCGCGCATCATAGCCTTGGTGCGATCCATGAATGTGAGGCGTTCGGCCGGCGCTTTCATCGGAATGTCCTCCGTTCGGAGGTCCGTGCCGTTGTGCCGCCCCGTGATGATCCGATATATCCACAGGCGGGCGCGGTTCGGCGCGTCCTCGTTGAAGCAGCTTCAGAGGGCCGCCGGGCAAGGGCGGCCCTCGCTTTTCATGGCCCTTCCGGCATGGCCGCCAGCTTCTCGCGTGGCGCCAGCGCGCTCATGCGCCCTCGCCCGCCTGATTGCCCTGATCCTTGGGCACCGGGATCACGCCCGGCATCACGCGCAGCACGTCGCCGTCCGCGTGACGGTTGAAGTTTTCAGAAATTCGGACTTCGTTGGGCGTCAAGATACCTGCTTGCACGGCCGAAACGTTCGCGGCCCACCGTTGAGCGAAGTCACCTCTCAGAAGCCCCGACAAATCCAATACCAGTTGGAACGACGGATCAGGCAGCAGCACGCGGGCGAACTCGGCCTCGATCTTCTTCACCCACGGCAGCAGCGAGAATTGCGCGAACCATTGCCCGGCCGTGGTGGCGTTGCTGAAGGTGTTGCGGGTGTAATCCTGAAGGATCGGCGGAGGCACGCCGAACAGCCGGCACACTTCCTCGACGGAGAACCGCCGCGATTCTAAAACCTCTGCCTGCTCCGGCGACGCGGACAGCGGCTTGAACTCAAGGCCCTCCTCCAGCAGCAAGGTGCGGCGGG
>CAJCJG010000036.1 GCA_903970625.1 Solirubrobacterales bacterium 70-9
GGGCAAGCCGCCCCGCCGCGACACACTAAGCGGAGACGAACTCGTTCCACTTCTTCGTCAGGTACTTGTCCTCGTCCATCACCGTGTTCCACACGGCAACCTTGCCTTCCCGATCCCACAGCGAGCCGCCGTCGCGGGTGGCGCCCTTCCTTTCCATCAGGTGCCCGTACGGATCGGTGATATCGACAGCGGCCGGCTTGCCCTCGTACCAGTAATCCCACTCGTCGGCCGTCAGGAATTTCTTGGCCGTCTCGGGCACCGGCGAGTAGTAGCCCTGCTTTGCGATGAAGGCACCCTGCCAGCCGGAATTGTACCAGTTGATGAATTCCATGGCACAGTCGGACTTCAGGCCGGTCAGATGCGTCATCGGCGCGATACCGACGAACCAGCCGCGATAGCCCTCGTTCAGCGGCGCGAAGTAGCAGTCGATGCCGCGCGACCGTACGGCGGTCACGGCCGGCGACCACATGGACTGGATCACCACTTCGCCCGAGGCCATCAGGTTCACGGACTGGTCGAAATTGCTCCAGAACGCCCGAAAATGGCCTTCTTTCTTCAGATCGATCAGGATTTTGACGGTCTTGTCGATCTCGGCCTTGGTCATGTTGCCGCGATCGACGTACTTCATCTCGCCCGCCGCCGTCAGCGCCATGGCCACGTCCATGATGCCGACCGGCGCGTAGTCCACCAGCGCCGCTTTGCCTTTGTATGCGGGGCTGACAAGATCCTTCCAGCTTACTACTTTGTCGCGTCCGCCGACCAGATCGGGGCGAACGCCGAGCGTATCGGCATTGAACAGGATCGGCACCATCGTCAGGAACTCGGTGGGGCCGTTGGAAAGCTTCTTGCCGTCGGCGGCAGTGTAGAAGCCGCCCTTCATCGGCGACAGACCCTCGTGCGGGATCGGCTTACCGTCCGGGAACTTCCCGGTCGTGAAGATCGGCACCGTCTTGTCCCACAATTTGTAGTCGCTGACCTTGATCGGCTTCACGGCGCCCTTGCCGGCGAGGAAGACCATCGCGGCGCTGTCGATGCAGTTGATGTCGATGCTCTTCGGCTGCGTCAGCGCTCGGCTAAGTTGCACGCCGGCATCGACGGCCTGCATCTCGACCTTGAAGCCGAGATCCTTGAATGCCTGATCGCCGATTTCCTTGATGGCGGCGTAAGAGCCGCCGACCATCACAAGCGTGATGTCCTTGACGTTTTGCGCCCAGATGGTCGGGAAGCCGGTGACTGCACCGGACCCGATGGCGGTACCTGCGCCGGCGGCGGCCACGCCTTGCAACAGGCCTCGGCGTGTCAGGCCGGACTTGCCGTTTCCGCTGGAAGTTGCATCAACCATCGCCGTCTCCTTCTTGTGTACCGGGCCGTACGGTCGTGCGGCACCGAGCGGTTCGTCGCTGTCGTCTCGCCGCCCGACGCACGAACATGTCAGGCCGCGTCAACATAGTTCCGGGCCGACGACGCGTGAGGAGCGCCGCCGGTCCGGGAGGTTTTCACAAAGGAGGTATGTGCAAGCCGCGTACCGCGCCAGACCAGTCTGAAACGACCGCATGCCGGCGGGCCATCGGCGCGGTTCGTCTGGACAAGGGCGGGTTCTGGGGTATTTGAAGTCTCAAACATTCCCCATCACGGCCGCCTCCCGGCTTTCGTCCGTAAACCGGGTGATTATCTGCCGGTACATCGTCATCGGCAACGGTCGGATTGGTCCGGATGTATGCGGTCGGGCAGGGGATGGTTTGCGCCGGATGCGCGATTTCGGGGCACGCTGCCCAGAAACCGATCTTGGCTTCTGTCTCAGTAGGTCGCGAAAATCCGCTCGATCTCCGCCGGCTCCGTCGTGACCGTCAGGGCGAGCGCCAACAGGATGCGCGCCTTCTGCGGGTTCAAATTGTCTGCGATCAGGATGCCGTTCTTGCGAAACCGCTCGCCGCGAAACGTCCGCCCGCTGCCGGCGCGCGTCGATTGCACCACGGTCACGCCCTGGCCGATCGCTTCTACCAGCGCCGCGCCGTCGGCGGTGCCCGGAAAGCCGGGCGCAAATCCGGCCGAGACGATTCCCTTCGCCCCCGCCGCCACGAACGCCCGCACGGCCGTCCCGTCCGACCCGGTGTAGGCATAGGCGATGTCAACCCGGGGCAGGGTGTCCAACGCGCGAATGTCGAATTCCGTCTCCGGCGCGGTACGGCGCTCGGTGCGCCGGTAGTACGAGATCGCGTCCGCGTCGGCATGGCCGAGTGCCCCGAAATCCGGGGTCCGAAACGTCTGCATCCGGTAGGTGGAGGTTTTCGTCACGTCGCGCGCGGCCTGGATTTCGTCGTTCAGCAGCACCAGCACGCCGCGCCCGCGCGAGTCCGCCGCCGCCGCCGTCCGCACCGCGTTGACCAGATTCATGCCCGCGTCGGACGACAGTGCGCTCGGCGGTCGCTGCGCGCCGACCACCACGACCGGCACCGGCACTTTCACCGTCATGTTCAGCGCCCAGGCCGTTTCCTCAAGCGACGCGGTGCCGTGGCCGATAACGATACCGGCAAGATCGGGAATCTCGGCGACCGCCTTGTCGCAGAGCAGCACCAGTTCGCGCCATTCCGGGAAATAAATGTCGAAGCTGGGCACGTTGCGGAACCGAATGGGAATCACCTCGGCCACCCGCTCCAGCTCCGGAAACCGCTCCACAATCTCCGCCGCGTGCAAGCGCACGTCGTTGACGACGTAGTCCATAATGTCGAGCGGATGCTTGCCGATCGAGGAGATCGTGCCGCCCGTTCCGATAAACGCGACTTTTGGTTTCACGCCCGGCCCCTGCTCCGCTGAGAAGTGTGTGCCCGCCTAATCCGCGTGCTCGGCATCGAACGCCCACACCCGCTCGAACCCCATCAGCTTGTTCATCTCGGCGAACGGAAACAGGTCCAGCCCCGCCCCCTTGCTGGACCCGTGCTCGCGCAGCGCCGAATACACTTTCGTCAGCGCCTGCGCGGTCGCCAGGAAGCCGGCCGAAGGGAAGATCGCGAGGCGGAAGCCGATCTCGCGCAATTCCTCGAAGGTCAGCACCGGCGTCCGCCCGCCCTCCACCATGTTGGCGAGGCACGGCAGATCGAAGGAGCGGCAGATTTTCGCCATTTCCTCCTCGCTCTCGGGGCTTTCGACGAATAGCACGTCGGCACCTGCCTTGGCGAACGCATCGGCGCGGCGCAACGCCTCGTCGATGCCGTGTGTGGTTCGCGCGTCGGTACGGGCAATAATCAAAAACTCGCTGCTGGCGCGCGCCTCCCGCGCTACCCGAATTTTCTTGACCATGTCTTCCAGCGGCACGACTTCGCGCCCCGGCGTGTGGCCGCACTTCTTCGGGAACACCTGATCCTCGATCTGGATCGCGGCCGCCCCCGCCGCCTCGTAGCCACGCACCGTGCGGTCCACGTTCAGCAGGCCGCCGAACCCAGTGTCCGCATCGGCGATCAGCGGCGTTTTCGTGCCGCCCGCGATGGTGCCGACCCGCGTGACCATTTCGGTGTACGACGCCAACCCGGCATCCGGCAGCCCTAGGGAGGACGCGACCGTGCCGTACCCGGTCATATACAGCGCCGAAAATCCCATCCGGTCGGCGACGCGGGCGGAGATCATGTCGAACACGCCCGGCGCAACCAGCAGTTTGCCCGGCGCTAACAGGTCACGAAGACTCATGCGTTAAACCCCCGCAGATAGTCGATCACGTCGGCCTCCGGCAGCACGTCGGCATATTTCGCGCTCATGTCGAACAGGTTGGCCTCGTGCGGCCCGTCCGCCCGGTCGCCGACGCCCTCGCGCACCACGATGGGGATGAAGCCGTAGCTCATCGTGTCCACGCAGGTCGCGCGCACGCACCCGCTGGTGGTGATGCCGGTCAGGATCACCGTGTCGATACCGTTGGCCGTCAACGTCGAGGCGAGCGACGTGCCGAAGAACGCCGATGGATATTGCTTGGAGATGACCAGTTCACCCGGCTGCGGCTCGATGCCCGGCGGCCACGCGCCCAGCGGGTTGCCGGCGGAAAAGCACTGCGTTGCCGGCGCCTTGCGGTAGAACACCCCGCCGTCGAGCGGACCGGCCTGCACCACGACGTTGGTAAAGATGATCGGAATGCCCGCTCGCCGCGCCGCCGCCAGCACGCGGAGCGCCGAGGCCAACGCCGTCGCCACCCCCTCGCCGCCATATAGCGGCGAGCCTTCGGTGTAATACGCCATCACGAAATCGATCAGCACCAGCGCCGGCTTGCGGCCGAAACCGATGGGCGTGTGGTAGCCGGCGCGGGCATAATTGGTCGCGAGGTCCTCGGTCATCCGTTTCCTCGTCGGCTGCGGTTGGGGGAATGTACCAACATATGCACCGGGAATGCCAGGGGGGTGGGAAGGGCGCGGCCGCTGGAATGCGTCGCGACTGGCCCGATTCCCTGGTAATATCGTGAGATATCGCGCCCTGGCATGGCGCGGCCGACGGCGAAGGGGTTGGGCGATGATCGAGGGGGTAACAATACGAAACTTTCGCGGCCTGCGCGATGTGACGCTGGACGGCTTCGCCCGCGTCAACGTGATCGTGGGCGACAACGGCAGCGGCAAAACCTCGCTGCTGGAGGCGCTGTTCATGGCGATGTCGAACAGCGCGCTCCAAGCATTGCATCTGCGCCAGTTGCGAGGCTTGCCGCCCGTCGTTGGCGTTGATCGACTAGCAGTATTCGAGGCGATTGCGGCTGATTTCATTGGTGAAGCGGGGAAGGAGGCGCGAGTTGAAACCCGCGGTGGCCCCACCGTCACAAGGGCCTTCGCAGTTGCGCCAGACCCAACGCGCCCGGTTCCTTTTCGTGTGGCCTCCAGCCCTGTCAGCGGCGTCGGTGGACCTACGAGCAACGTAGTAGCGGACCCAGTTGTTTATCGTTGGACGGGATCGGATGGAATGGCCCATGAGGAAGTTCTTAGGGGCGGACCCACGCCGACGACGTTTGGTTCGGGTGAATTTCCTGCCTTGGAAACACATATCTTTCCGGCAGCTTACAGTGGGCAGGGAGGCGCCGCACAGTTGTTCTCAGAGCTCGATAAGGCCGGAGACGCGTCCCCATTCGTTGCCGCCATCCGCGAGCAATTTTCCGATGTAGAAACGGTTTCCATCCAGTTTGAAGGTGGCCAGCCACTTCTGCATGCTCGGTTTCTCGGTCAGAGACAGCAACGTCCGTTAGAGCTGCTCTCGGGCGGATTGGCGCGGCTGAGCGCAATTTTGTTGGCCGTGGCGCGACCGACTGCCCGACTCGTACTTATCGATGATATTGAAAGTGGCCTGCATTATCGCCGGTTTGCCCTGGTATGGCGTCAAATTCGGGATTTTGCCACGAGGGCTGACACCCAGGTATTCGCGACGACACACAGCCTTGAGGCGCTCGATGCCGCCGCCGACGCCATGGCCGACCACCCAAATGATTTTGCGTTGCTTCGTGCCGCGCGAACTAGCGAGGGCTGCGTCGTTGGATTGCTGCCTGGGCTAGAAGCGCGTCAATTGCTACGCTCCGGCCTTGAGGTGCGCGGCTGATCATGGCAGCGTCGCTACGGGTTCCAGTCGGTGGTCCAGTAGTCGCATTGTGCGAAGGCAGCGCCGACGCGGCGTTTCTAGAAGCCTTGCGCCACCGTCGGGTTCTCGGCGCATTTGACGTGCCGTTCCCGCCGAACTCCCCGCAACCAAAAGGCGAAGAACCACTTTTCGGAATCGATGGCTTCGTCAACATGTTGCGGGAGCTTGCGCGCCAGGCCCGGCTCGATCCGACGCTGAAAGAGCGTCTTCGGGGCGTAGTGATCGTTGCCGACGCGGGAGATTCAATTGCGGCCACGCTCCGTAAAGTCCGTAAAAGCTGCAAAGACGCAGGCTTCGGCGTTCCCTCAAACGCGAGCGAATGGACTCCATCGCCGCCGCCCCATCCGCCCGTCGCCGTCTTGTTCGCTCCGGAATCGGGCGCCGGCGGACTGGAAACTCTGTGCTTGAACTATCTTCGCCCCAAGCATCCTGCTGTGTCCGCGTGCCTGGACGTATTTCTTGCCTGCGTGCCGCCGTTGCGCCGAAGCCGAGAAAAGCAGGACAAGGCGGCGCTAGAGCATGACCGGACCGATTTGAGTCGGGGGGATTCCGGCGCGGTGCGGGATCTGATTCAAGCTGCTGGCTGGGTTGGAGGCCGGCAGGTCATGGCGAGACCCTATTCATCGGACT
>CAJCJG010000037.1 GCA_903970625.1 Solirubrobacterales bacterium 70-9
GCCGGCTGCGCATGGCCGCGACGCGGCTTGCCTGGGGCCTGCTATCGGTGGGGCTGTTCGCCGGTTTGTGGGAAGTGCTGTGGGCGCTCGGCATTTCCGACGCGCGGCTGCTGCCGCCCCCGCATGTCTTCCTCGGCAACATCGCCGAGCAGGCCAAGTTCTTCAACACGGTCAGCCGCTGGCAGATCGGCGTCGGCGCCGCCGCCGCAGGGCCGAGCCCGGCGATGGCGGTGTTTCTGACCGTCATATCTTCGACCAGTCGCGTGCTGGCCGGGTTGGCGTTGGCGACGCTTGGCGCGATGGTGATCGGCACGGCGATCCGCTACTTCGAGATCGTGGACAAACTGGTGCTGCCGACGATCACGTTGCTCGCACCGGTCTCGCCGATCGCGTGGCTGCCGATCTCGATCTTCCTTTTCGGAATCGGGAACAAACCCGCCATCTTCATGGTGTTCATCGCGCTTGTTTTCACGATGATCCTGGCCACGATCACGCAGATCGATGGCGTCAACCGCAACTTGATCCACGTCGCGCGGACGATGGGCGCGACCAAGCGGCAAATCTATCTGCGCGTCATCATCCCCGCGATCCTGCCGGGATTGCTGATGGTGCTGCGGCTGAACCTGTTCGCGGCCTGGATGGTGGTGCTGGTGGCGGAGGCGACGGGTGTCGGCTACGGACTGGGACAGGTGATCATGCTCGCGCGCAACACGCTGAATCCGTCGCTGGTGTTTTTCACCATCACGTTGATCGGCCTGCTGGGCTTTGGGTTCGATGTGATGCTGCGGCAGGTGCAGCGACGGGTGCTCTACTGGGTGCCGCAGACCACGGGAGTGTTGCGTGGCCTCTGACCCGATCCGTCCCTTTTCCTCGAAAGCCGCCGTCGTCTGCCGCGCCGTCGGCAAGACGTGGGCCGCCGGCACTGAGCGGGCGCACGAGGCGCTGCGCGGCCTCGACCTGGATATCGCGCCGGGGGAGTTCGTCGTCCTGCTCGGCCCATCCGGCTGCGGTAAGAGCACTCTGCTGTATATGATCGCCGGGCTTGAGGATCTGACCGGAGGAGAAATCTGGTCGTTCGGCGAGCGGGTAGAGGCGCCGTCGCCGGATCGCAGCCTGATCTTTCAGGAGACGTCCCTGTTTCCGTGGCTGACGGTCTGGCAGAATGTCAGTTTCGGCCTGTCGTTGCGCGGGCTGCCGGTGGCGGAGCGCAAGGCCGTCGCGTTGGCCTGCTTGCAGCGCGTCGGCCTCGCCGAAGCGATGCACAAACGGCCGGACGAACTGTCGGGCGGCATGCGCCAGCGCGTCGCGGTGGCGCGCGCGTTGGCGATGCGGCCGAAAGTGCTGCTGATGGACGAGCCGTTCGCGGCGCTCGACGTACAGACGCGCGCCAAGATGCAGGACTTCCTGCTCGACGTGTGGCGCGACAGTGCTGCGTCGGTGCTGTTCGTGACGCACCATATCGACGAGGCGGTGGCGCTCGCCGACCGCGTCGTGGTGTTCACCTCGCGGCCCGGCCGGATCAAGACCATCGTACCCGTCGATCTGCCCCGGCCGCGCGACCCGTTCGCGCCGGAGAGCGAGGCGCTGCGGCGGCAATTGACGCTGTTGCTGCGCGACGAGGTCGATCGCGCCTTCGCCGAACAGGAAGCGATGACGGCGTAGGCCGGGCGACGCGGCCACGCCCCAAAAACCAGGAGCCTGATATGGCAACCACCCTGATCCGCAGCCGCGCGATGATCACCGGCACCCGCGATCGCAATTCCTGGAACGAGATCGCCGAGGGCGCCGTACTGCAAGAAGACGGCGTTGTCGTGGAACTCGGCACCTACGACGATCTGAGCCGCAAGCATCCGAGCGTGCCGGTGGTGGGAAGCGGGCGCGAAATTCTGCTGCCCGGCTTCGTCAACGGCCACCACCATGTCGGGCTGACGCCGGTGCAGCTCGGCTCGCCCGACATGCCGCTGGAGCTATGGTTCGTCACGCGCATGGTCTCGCGCAACCTGAACCTGTATCTCGACACGCTGTATTCGGCGTTCGAGATGATCGCTTCCGGCATCACCACGGTGCAGCATATCCATGGCTGGGCGCCGGGCACCCTGCCGACCGTGCAGGCGGGCTCACAGGAGGTGATCCGCGCCTACGAAGACATCGGGATGCGGGTGTCTTACTGCTACGCGGTGCGCGACCAGAATCGCCTCGTGTACGAGGAGGACGCCGCGTTCGTCGCGCGCCTGCCGGAGGAATTGCAAGGCCCGATGCGGCAATGGTTCAGCCGCTTCAAACTGAGCCTGGACGACCATATGGACCTGTTCGCCAATCTGCGCTCCACCTACGCGGACAAGGAGCGGGTGAAGATCCAGTTGGCGCCGGCCAATTTGCACTGGTGCTCGGACGCGGCGTTGACCAAAATCGCCGCTGCGTCGGCGGCGGGCGACGTCCCGATGCACATGCATGTGCTGGAAACGGCGCTGCAAAAGGAATATGCGTGGCGCCGGGGCGGCTGCACCGCTGTCGAATATCTCGATCGCTTCGGGATGCTCGGCCCGCGCCTGACGCTTGGGCACGGCGTCTGGCTCAACGAGCGCGACATCGACCGGGTGGCGGAAACCGGCACCTGTATTTGCCACAATTGCTCGTCGAACTTCCGGCTGCGGTCGGGCATCGCGGCGCTCAACCGGTTCGAGGCCAAGGGCATCAACGTCGCAATCGGGCTGGACGAAGCCGGCATCAACGACGATCGTGACATGTTGCAGGAGATGCGCATGGTGCTGCGCGCGCACCGCGTGCCGGGGATGGAGGACGACGTGCCGACCTCGGCGCAGGTGTTCCGCATGGCGACCGAAGATGGCGCCAAGACAACCGGGTTCGGCAGCAGGATCGGTGTGCTGGAGGTCGGCAAGGCCGCCGACATGGTGCTGATCGACTGGCAGCAGATCAGCTACCCGTATCTGGACCGGGAGATCGGCCTGCTGGACGCGGTGGTGCAGCGCGCCAAGACGCAGGGCGTGCGCACGGTGATGTGCGCCGGCGAGGTGATCTACGATCAGGGCAAATTCACCAACGTCGATCGCGATGCTGCCCTGCGCGCGCTTCACGACGATCTGCAACGGACCCTGTCCGACGACGAGGTTGATCGACGCAAATTGTCCAAGGCGCTGCTGCCGCACGTCAAGGCGTTCTACAAGAACTATGTCGATCCGGAGAAGCACGAGCCGTTCTACCGGCAAAGCTCGCGCGTCTGATCGCGCCGCTGCGGGACGGCAAAATGCGAATCGTGTCCCGCGCGACGCAATAATCGGCGCCCATCTGCGCAGCGGCAACGAATGCCGACGATGGTCTGTCACGCCGCGCGTCAACTTGCGACCTTTGGGGCAGCAACCTAGCGTGACCTGCAATAATACCAGGTCTCTGAAGGGGTGACTCGGAGGGGCTTCCGCGACGCGCCGTGGGTGTGATTCACCATGGCGAACGAAGGAGGTTCGCCATGCCAATCCCGGTCCGTGCTGATTTCGA
>CAJCJG010000038.1 GCA_903970625.1 Solirubrobacterales bacterium 70-9
CCCCGCGCGGCCGGGGCGGCGGCGCCGTGGGCGTGCCGACCGATGGCAGATCGGCCCCGCCGCGCTGCGCCAGCATGTCCGAATACCCGCCGGCGTACTCCCTCCACACTCCGCCGCCCTCGGCGGCGACCACCGACGTCGCCACTCGGTCCAGAAAATCGCGGTCGTGGCTGACCAGCAGCACCGTGCCGGGATGATCGGCCAGCAGCTCCTGCAACATATCCAGCGTTTCCAGGTCCAGATCGTTGGTCGGCTCGTCCAGCACCAACAGATTGCCCGGCTGCGCCAGCGCCACGGCTAGCGCCAATCTCCCCCGCTCGCCGCCCGACAGCACGCCCACGCGGGTTCGCGCCTGTTCCGGCGTGAACAGAAAATCCTTCATGTAGGACATCACATGCCGCGCCTGCCCGTTGACGACGACGGTCTCGCCGTGTCCGCCGGTCAGCGTGTTGGCCAGCGTCGCCTCCGGGTCCAGGCTTTCGCGGCGCTGATCCAGCGAGACCAGTTGCAGCGACGCCCCCAGCTTGATTTTGCCGGAATCCGGTTCCAGCCCGCCGGTCAGCAGCCCCAGCAGCGTCGTCTTGCCCGCCCCGTTTGGCCCGACCACGCCCAGCCGATCCCCGCGCAGCACCCGCAGCGACAAATCCTGCACGATCGGCTTGTTGCCCCAGGATTTGTTGATGTGTTCGGTCACGACGACCAGCTTGCCCGACGTTTTGGCTTCGGCGGCCACCAAGTTGACCTGCCCGGCCGCCCCGCGCGTGGCACGGCGCTCCGCCCGCAGCGAGTGCAAATTTGCCAGCCGCTTCTGGTTGCGCTTGCGTCGCGCCGTCACGCCGTAGCGCAGCCAATCCTCCTCCATCGCGATCTTGCGCCCGAGCTTGTGCTTGTCCCGTTCCTCCTGCTCCAGCACCTCGTCCCGCCACGCCTCGAAATGGGCAAACCCCCGGTCGATCCGCCGCGTGACGCCCCGGTCCAGCCAGACGATCGACCGCGACAGCCGCTCCAGCAGGCGCCGGTCGTGGCTGATCAGCACAATGGCCGACCGGAGCGATGCCAGTTCCGCCTCCAGCCACGCAATCGCCGGCAAATCCAGATGGTTCGTGGGTTCGTCGAGCAGCAGAATGTCGGGGCTCGGCGCCAGCACCCGCGCCAGCGCCGCCCGCCGCGCCTCGCCACCTGACAAATTCTCCGGCTTCTCCTCGCCGGTCATGCCGAGTTGCTCCAGCAAATAGCGCGCCCGATATTCGTCGTCGCCCGCGCCCAGCCCGGCTTCGACATACGCCAGCACGTTCGCGAACCCGGTCAAATCCGGTTCCTGCGGCAGATACCGCACCGTTGCCCCCGGCTGCACGAACCGGCTGCCGCTGTCCGACGCCAGCAGCCCGGCCGCTACTTTCAGCAGCGTCGATTTGCCGGACCCGTTGCGGCCGACGAGGCACAGGCGCTCGCCGGGCGAGACGGACAGTTCGGCACCCATCAGCAGCGGCGCGCTGCCGAGGGCGAGATGGATGTCCTGAAGGATGAGCAGGGGGGGGGAAGGGGCCATGCGTGCCCTCTACCACGACACCCCGCCATGCGCGTCATCGTGCCAGCGGCCAATGCGCTGCGGGCGAGGCAGACTTGCCACCAGGGCATGTCGTCGGCATTGTCACGGCCCTGTGTCCCCATGGGACACAACGATACACAGGAGGAGAGTGAATTGATGATGACCCGTCGTTCCAAACTGATGGCCGCCTCGGCGTTCGCCGTGGTCGCCGGCCTTGCCTTCGCCCATCCCGCGTCGGCCGCCGACACCGTCGTTAAAATCGGCATCGACTCGTCGTTGACGGGCGGCGATGCCAACGAGGCGCAACTCGTCACCAACGGCGCGCTGATGGCCATCGAGGAGGCCAACGCCGCTCACCTGATCAAAGGCGTCAAGTTGGAAGGCTATGTGCTGGATGACGGCACCGCCACCGCCGGCCAGTACGACCCCGCGCAGGCGGCCGTGAACGCCCGCAAGTTCGTCTCCGACAAGGCAGTGCTCGGCGAAGTCGGCCCGGAAATGTCGGGCGCCGCCAAGGCGATGATCCCGATCGCAAGCTGGGCCAACCTCGCGATGATCACAGAGAGCGCCACAAATCCGGCGATGACGGACCCCGCGCAGGCCGCGCAATACCGGCCGAACGGCAAGCCGGTGTTTTTCCGCACCGTCGCCACCGATGCCTACCAGGGTCCGAACCTCGCCAACTACTTCGCCGACACGCTGCACGTGAAGACGATGTACATCCTCGACGACAGCGGCGCTTACGGCGAGGGCATCGCCGATGCGTTCCAGGCGCAGGCGATCAAGAAGGGCATCAAGATTCTCGGCCGCGACAAGCTGGACCCGAAGGCGGCCGACTACACCTCCGTGTTCACCAAGATCAAGGAAGCCAATCCGGAAGGTCTGTTCTACGGCGGCGTGTTGCAGGCCGGCGTGAAAGTGGTCAAGGAAGCGTACGACATCCTCCCGCACACGATCAAAAAGGCCGGCGGCGATGGTCTGGTCGGCGCGGAAATGTTCACCGGCGCGGGTTATCCGGCTGCCGAAGGCTGGTATGCCACGCAGGCCTCGCCGCACATCACCGAAGACACGTCGGCGAAGGACTTCATGGCCAAATACAAGGCCAAGTTCAACAAGGCGGCAGACGACTACACGATCACCGCCTACGATGGTACGGTCGTGCTGATCAACGCCATCAAGCAGGTCAAGGACAGCGGCAAGCCGCTGACCCGCGAGGCCGTGCGCGACGCCGTTGCCGCCGCCAAGGTTAAGACGCTGCAAGGCACCGTCGCATTCGACGAGAACGGCGACATCCAGGACAAGGTCATCTCGATCTTCCAGGCACACGAGGACAAGTCCGACACGTCCTGCAAGCTTGAGGACGATGGCTGCCAGTTCAAGTACATCGGCGTTGCACCGCAGTCCTGAACCACCGCGCCCCTCGTTCGCTTCTTGCTTCCCTCTCTCCCCGGCTTGGGGGGAGAGAGGGAAATTCTCCGGCGCATTGGTCCAAACAATATGACGACAGCGGACGTCTATCTTCAGCAGGTCATCAACGGGACGAGCCTCGGCGCCATGTATGCGCTGCTGGCGCTCGGTTTCACGCTGGTTTACGGCATCCTGGAGCTAATTAACTTCTCCCACTTCAATGTCTTCATGGTCGGCAGCTTCGTCGGCCTCGGGATGCTGGAACTGTTCGGGGTCGAGCCGAATGCGGCGGCCCTGACCGGATTCGCGCTGATCGGCGTCCTGGTGGCGACGTTCGCGGTGACGATGCTGGCGTCTGGCCTGCTGGGCGTCGTCATCGAGCGTGTGGCGCTGCGCCCGCTGCGCAACGTCAAAGGGCCGGCGGCGATGATCACCACCATCGGCGTGTCCTACATCCTGTTCAATCTGGTGCTGCTCGGCGTCGGTGCGGACGCGAAGAATTTCCCCAGCCCTCTGCCCTCGATCAGCTTCGCCATCGGCGGCGCAGTGCTTCGCCTCCGCGAAATCCTGATCTGGATCGCCTCGTTGCTGCTCATGGGCGGCCTGACTTACTTCGTGCAGTTCACCAAGATGGGCAAGGCGATGCGGGCGACGGCGCAAGACCCGGACGCGGCACGCATGATGGGCGTGGAGGTGGATCGCGTCATCATCATGGCGTTCTTCCTCGGCTCGGCGCTGGCCGGCGCGGGCGGGCTGATGTTCGGCCTCTATTACAACCTGACCAGCTACGTCATCGGCTTTACCACCGGCCTGCGCGCCTTCACCGCCGCCGTGCTCGGCGGCATCGGCAACGTGCCGGGGGCGATGGTCGGCGGCGTGCTGATCGGGCTCATCGAGGCGTTCGGCAGCTACTGGATCTCCGCCGCCTGGGCCGACGTGATCATCTTCTCGATCCTGGTGCTGGTACTGGTGTTCAAGCCGGCGGGCCTATTCGGCCGCCTCGCCCCCAACAAGTCCTGACCATCCAGATGCCCCACTGGAGCACGTCACTCCGGCGAAGGCCGGGGTCCAGACCCGCACCCCGCACTGTGGCGCGCGCCTGGATTCCGGCCTGCGCCGGAATGACAGGTGAGGGCGACGCACCGACGGAGCGCCACGCATGACAACCGCAAGCCTTATGACTGTCCTCCACCCACCGCTGACCCGCGGCGACCGCGCGCGCCGCGCCACCGTCACGTTGCTGACCCTGGTGCTGATCGCCTTCCCGTTCCTCGGCCATGCCTTCCAGGGCCTGGGGTTCGACCTGGACATCGGCGACGACGACGTGGACAGCGTGGCCAACGCGCTGGCCTATGCGACACTGGCGCTCGGGCTGAACATCGTGGTCGGCTTCGCGGGCCTGCTGGACCTGGGTTACGCCGCGTTCTTTGCCATCGGCGCCTATACCTACGGCATCTTCACCTCGTTCCAGATCATGCCGGCCTGGTCGCCGTTCTGGGAGCCGCTGGCGGCGCTCGGCCTGGTCGCGAAATACCATCAGGCGGCCGGCGACCTCGTGCATTTCACGCTGTCGTTCTGGCTGGCGCTGCCGATTGCGGCCGGCATCACGGCCCTCTGCGGTGTGCTGTTCGGCACGCCGACGCTTCGGCTGCGCGGCGACTATCTGGCCATCGTGACCCTCGGCTTCGGCGAGATCGTGCCCATCGTCGCCCGCAACGTGCCGAGCGTGACCAACGGGGCGGCCGGCCTCAACGGCGTGATGGCGCCGACCCTGTTCGGCTTCAATTTCCGTGTCGATCCCACGCCCTACTATTACGTCGGCGTTTTGCTGACGGCGTTCCTGATCTTCGTCAGCTTCCGCCTGCGCGACTCCCGCATCGGCCGCGCCTGGATGGCCATTCGCGAGGACGAGACGGCGGCCGGCGCCATGGGGGTGGATCACGTCAAGACCAAGTTGATGGCATTCGCCATCGGCGCCGCTTTCGCCGGCATGACGGGCGTGTTCTTCGTCGCCAAATTGCAGACCGCGACGCCGGACATGTTCGGCTTCCCGGTCTCGGTGATGATCCTTGTCATGGTCGTCTTCGGCGGCATGGGCAGCGTCTGGGGCGTGACGCTCGGTGCCTTCGTACTGTCGCTGCTGCAATCCTGGTTTCTGCCGAGTCTGACGCAATGGGCGCACGGGATTGGCGCCGCCGTGAACAACGACTGGCTGCAACATATCGACCTCGCACGCTCCACCGAACTGATCTTCGGCATCATCCTGGTCGTGATGATGCTGTTCCGCCGCGAGGGCCTGATCCCCGCCACCCGCAAACAGGACGCGCTGAGTTTCGAGGCGCAAAACGTGGCCGGCGTCCGCCGTGGCGGCTTCGATGCGGAGACCACGCGAAAAGTCCTGGGCGACATGTCCCACGCCCCCGGCAAGCTGCTGGACGTGCGTGGCGTCACGGTCAAATTCGGCGGGCTGACGGCGCTGAACAAGGTCGATCTCGTGGTGCCGGCCGGCGGCGTCGTCGCCGTCATCGGCCCCAACGGCTCCGGCAAATCGACCCTGTTCAATGTCATCACCGGCCTCGTGCCGGCCGACAGCGGTAGCATCCAGTTCGATGGCGCCGAAATCCTCGGCCTGAAATCGCACGAGATCCTGCAACGCGGCATCGCCCGCACGTTTCAGAACATCCGTCTGTTCGCCAATTTGCAGGTGATCGACAACATCATGATCGGGCAGCACGCGCGGCTGAAAACCGGCCTGCTCGGCGCCGTCCTGCGCGGCCCCGGCGCGCGGCGGGAGGAGCGGGCGGCGTTGAGCCGCACGCTCGATATCGTCACCCTGTTCGGTAACCGCCTCGCCCCGCGTCTGACGCAGGTGGTCTCCCACCTTTCGTACGCGAACCGCCGCCGGGTCGAAATCGCTCGCGCGCTGGCCACACGGCCGAAATTGCTGCTGCTGGATGAGCCGACCGCCGGCATGAACCCGGCCGAGACGCTGGAACTCGCCGAACAGATCAAGACGCTGCACGAACAGGGCCTCAGCGTGCTGATCATCGAGCACAAGCTGGACGTGGTCACGCGGCTGGCCGACAAAGTCGTCGTGCTCGACCACGGCGAAAAACTGACGGAGGGCACGCCGGACGCGGTGCGGCGCAACGAGGACGTGCTGCGCGCCTATCTCGGCCGCGCCGCGACGGATGCCGCCAATGCCGCGTGAGACGCCCTCGACCGAGGCCGACCTGCTGCTCGAATTCAAGAGCGTCAATACCTATTACGGCGATCTGCACGTCCTGAAGGATGTGAACTACGCCATCCGGCGCGGCGAGATCGTCTCGCTCCTCGGCGGCAATGCCTGCGGCAAGTCCACGACCATGAAGACCATCATGGGCGTCGTCCGCCCCACGCGCGGCACGGTGCTGTTCGACGGCGAGCCCATCGAGCGCCTGTCCACCAGCGCCCGCGTCCGGCGCGGCATCGCCCCGGTGCTGGAGGCCCGCCGCCTGTTCCCGCGCATGACGGTGTTCGAGAACCTGGAAATGGGCGCCTACACCCGCAAGCGCGGGTCGGAGTTCAACGAGGATCTAGAGCGGGTTTACAGCCTGTTTCCGCGCGTCAAGGAACGCCGCAACCAGTTGGGCGGCACACTCTCCGGCGGCGAGCAGCAGATGGTCGCCATCGGCCGCGCCCTGATGGCCCGCCCGCGCCTGATCTGCATGGACGAACCCTCGATGGGCCTGTCGCCGCTGTTCGTGGAACAGGTGTTCGACATCATCCAGGAGATCAACCGGCAAGGCACGACCATTTTCATGGTCGAACAGAACGCGGCCATGGCGCTGTCCATCGCCCACCGGGCCTATGTGCTGCAAACCGGTGTGGTGGTTTTGAGCGGCACGGCCGCCGAGCTGAAGGAAAACCCCTCGATCCGCGAGGCCTATTTGGGCGAGTTGCAGGTGAACGCCGCCGCATGACGGCCTTTCCGATGTTTTGAGACGGGTCGGCGACGGTGGCCGCTATCATTCCCCGATGCACCGCGCTAGCAGTGGGACTCGGGTGTTGCATGCGAATCGGCAGGGTGGCGTATGAGCAGGATTAGGCAGGAAGAAGTCGCGGGCCGGATCATGTCCCCTCGGTATGTACGTATCGCACTCGCGGCGTTCGTGGTGGGTGCCCTAGCTGGCGGCGCCCGGCCCACCCTCGCCGCCGACGGAGGGTTGGAGCGCAGGGCCGACGCGGTGAAGGATTGGCAGAACGCGGCCGTCCGCTTCGTCAACAGCATGCAGCAGAAGGGCTTCATCCCCTCGGCCAACCGGGTTCCGGGCCGCACGCCGTACTTACCGCCCTATTATATCAACGTCATGTCCCCTGGTTCGACGTTCCTCGAAGAACTGAAGCAGTCGATCGAGTGGCAATTGCTGGACCGTGACCTGACCATCTCGCGCACCCCGGTCGGCGCCACCGTTATCAATCTCGATATCGACGTGGTGAAGTGGGGCGGCGATGTCGGCGCCGCCACCGAACTGGTCTGGCGCGGCAGCATCGTGGTGGGCGGCCGGGTCGTGGTCAAAAGCAGCGATGTGCTCGCGATCTCGCGGTCCGACGTGCCGCTCTACATGGGTGCCAGCAGCGTGCCGGCGATGGCCACGCCCGGTGCCCCCGTGCTCGGCCCGGCCGTCACGCTGCGCTACGCCCGTTGAAAGGACGCACGATGACAGCCGCGCGCTTCATGGCGACTCCTGCCCGCGTGGTCGCGGTGGCGTTCGCCCTCGCCCTTCCGCTGGGCGGTTGCGATGTCGGCACCTCGGGCGCCGGCAGCACTGTCGCCAACGGCTACCACCCGGACGGGCGCGGCGACCTCGGCTCGCTGACCTATCGCGCCGTGGACCGTCTGGTGGCCGGCCTGCCGGACCTGACCCTGGGCAAGTCGGTCGTGGTCGCCTCGATCGTGGATGAGCAGCGCGTGGACAAAAGCTCCCCGTTCGGCAATTTGGTCGCCGATCTGGCCCGCTCCCGCCTCGTGCAGAAGGGTGTCTCCGTCTCCGAAATGCGCATGCGGTCGAGCGTCCTGCTGGACCCGAGGCAGGGCGCCATCACGCTGTCCAACGACCGCAACACGGTCGTCGGGCCGCCGAGCGTCAGCGCTATCCTGACCGGCACCTACGCCGCCGGCGACAACAGCGTCACCGTCAGCCTGAAACTCGTCTCGGTCGCCGACTCTCACATCGTCGGCGCCGTCGATTTCGTGGTGCCGAGGCGCGGTTCGGAAGCGTTGCTGTCGCCGCCGACCTAAACCTTTGCAATGCTTGCCTTAGTCTGACTGGTTTACTAAATTGCTTTTCATAAAGACGGTCAACATCCATCACGCAAAGACGCACCTGTCGGCCCTGCTTACCGAAATGGAGCGGGGTGAGGACATCGTGATCGCGCGCAACGGTACGCAGGTGGCGCGGCTGGTGCGTGGGGAGCAGGCGGCCAAACGACGCGCGGCGAATGGCGGAATCTCCTGGAGTGGCGTGATTTCGCATACGATCCCGCCATATTCGCGCCGATGACCGATCAGCAGTTGAAGGACGAAGGCTGGGAGTGACCGCTCTCTACCTCGCAGACGCATGTGCTCTGGTCGATTTCCTGCTTGAGCCTGTGGGCTCGATGACGCCTTCTGACGCAGAGCGCGCGAATACATTGCCGCCGATTCACAAAGACCCGATGGACAGAATGCTGATCGCGCAGGCGCTGAATGCCGGCATGACGATCGTCACCATCGACCGTTTGTTTGCCACCTATGGCGTCCGCACCGTCTGGTAGCCCCTCCCCACTCTGGCACGCCGATGGCATGGTGCGCTCCCGCACACCAACCGCCGGGGGCACCATGGCTGATTTCGACCTGATCGTTCGCGGCGGCACCGTCGTCACCGGCACCGACACGGTGCGCGCCGACATCGGTATTCGCGACGGCAAAATCGCCGCCATCGCCGACAGCCTGAGCGGCCCCGAAACCCTCGATGCCGACGGCCTGTTCGTCCTGCCTGGCGGCGTGGACACGCATTGCCACATCGAGCAGCTGCGCGCCGACGGCACCGCCGACGAGGAGACGTGGGAGAGCGGCAGTGCCTCCTGCCTCGTCGGCGGCACGACCTCCGTCGTGACTTTCTCCACGCAGTTCAAGGGCCACGACATTCTCGACCCGCTGGCCGACTATCGGCGCCGCGCCCAGATGTCGATGGTGGATTATTCCTTCCACCAGATCGTCACCGACGCCTCCGACGAGGTGATCTTCAAGCAGATACCGCGCATCGTCGAAGAGGGCATCCGCAGCCTCAAAGTGTTCCTGACCTACGACCCGCTGCATCTGGACGATCGCGGCTATCTGCGTGTCCTGGCCGCCGCCCGCCGCGCCGGCGCCTTCGTCACCGTGCATTGCGAGAATTACGAGGCGATCAACTGGCGCACCGAGGCCCTGCTCGCCGCCGGCCACACCTCGGCAAAATACCATTCCTGGTCGCGCCCCAGCATCGTCGAGCGCGAAGCCACCCATCGCGCCATCGCGCTCGCCGAACTGGTCGATCAGCCGATCCAGGTGTTCCACGTCTCCTGCCAGGAAGTGGCCGAGGAAGTCGCGACGGCGCAGGCGCGCGGGCTGAAAGTGTGGGCGGAGACCTGCACGCAATATTTCGTCCTGACCGCGCAGGATCAGGACCGGCCGGGGTTCGAGGGTGCCAAGTTCATGTGCAGCCCGTCCCCCCGCACCGAAGCCGAGCATGCCCGCATGTGGGACATGGTGCGCCGGGGCGTCATCGACGTGGTCAGCTCCGACCATTCCGGCTGGTGTTTCGAGGGCACGCGCGGCAAGCGCATCAACGGCTCGGACGCCAATTTCCGCGACACCCCGAACGGCGTCCCGGGCCTCTCCGCCCGTCTGCCGCTGATGTTCAGCGAGGGCGTCGTCAAGGGCAACATCGACATCAACCATTTTGTTCGTTTGACCGCGACGAATCCGGCCAAACTGTTCGGCCTCGCCGGCAAAGGCAGCATCGCGGTCGGCTACGACGCCGATCTGGTCCTCTGGGATGCCACCAAGCAGGTCACAATCACCAACGATCTGATGCACCAGGCCATCGACTACACCCCGTACGAGGGCATGACCGTGACCGGCTGGCCGGTCGCTACCCTGCTGCGCGGCCACGTGTCGATGCGCGACGGGGTGGTGCAATCCGAACCAGGCGCCGGCAAATTTTTGGCCCGCGCCCCCTACGACCTGATCAAGCCGCGCGGCGTGCTGGCCGACGGGTTCGATGCGTCGCTATACGCCTGATATGCCATAACCCCGCCTTCATCGCCAATTAATGCTGGGCAGGGAGGTTCCTGCCCATGCATGTCACCCGCGCCCGCTCGCCCGACGGCCAGCCTATCCAGGCGACCCGCGCTGCCGCCCTGGCGTCCATGTTCGGCGCGCTGCAAGCCGGCCACTTCGCGGTCGCCGAACTCCAGGCCATGTCCTGGCTCGCCCGCGATCAAGGCGACATCGAGGCCACGCTGATGCTCGGCCTCGCCGTGGCCGCCCAGGGCGAGGCGGCACGCGCCGCGCCGTTTCTGCTCCGCGTCGCCGCCGCGCGGCCGGATTTCGCGCATCCGTGCATGGATGTAGCGCGCATGCACCCGCACGCCCCCCACCTCGCCGCCGCGCAATTCCGCGCCTGCCGGGCGCTGGCCCCCGACGACCCGAAACTGGGCTACGCCTACGCCGATTTCCTGCTGAACACCGGCAACCCGGCGCCCGCCGCCGCCGTCCTGCGCGCGATTCTCGCCGACGCGCCTGGCTTCGGCCCTGCCCACAATCTGTTCGGGATGGCGCTTCTGGAACTCGGGGATATGGCTGCTGCCATCGCCGAATTCCGCACCGCCGCCGCCCTCGACCCCGGCGAGGGTGCCGTGTGGGCGAATCTCGGCATGGCGCTGAAGATCGAGGGCCGATTCGACGAAGCGGTCGCCGCCCACGACACTGCCGTCGCCTGGGCCCCGGACGACCCGCGCCTGCGCCTGAATCGCGCCGTCACCCTGTTGCGCGCCGGCCGGATGGCGCAGGCGTGGCCCGACTACGAATCCCGTCTCGCCGCCCCGCGCGGCTTCGCGCTGCCGCTCGACCGCCTGTTGCCGATGGTGGACGGCCTGGACCTCGCCGGCCGCACGATCCTGGCGTGGCACGAGGAGGGGTTTGGCGACACGCTGCAATTCGGCCGCTATCTGCCGATGCTCGCCGCGCGCGGCGCCCGCGTCCTGGCCCGCCTGCCGCCGGAGTTGCACCGGCTGTTCGCTGCCATGCAGGGCCTCGAAATCCTCGACAACGCGGCGCCGCTGCCGGCATACGACTGGCACGTCCCGGTCTTCAGCCTGCCCCGCGCGTTCAACACGACGCTGGAGACGATCCCGGCCGACATCCCGTACCTGCACTCAGATCCATCCCTGCTGGACGCCTGGGCCGCCCGGCTGGACGCGGCGTTGCCGGCGGGCAGGTTACGCGTCGGCCTCGTCTGGGCCGGCCAGGCGCGCCCCTGGCTGCCCTGGTTCACCACGCTGGACGCCCGCCGCAGCACCGATTCTGCCACCCTGGCCCCGCTCGCCGCCGTGCCAGGCGTGGTCTGCGTCAGCCTGCAAAAAGGCGCCTCGGCCCCGCGCTGGGCGGTGGACCCGATGCCGGACCTGACCGATTTCGCCGACACAGCCGCCATCGTCGCCAATCTGGACGTGATCGTCAGCGTCGATACCTCGACGGTCCATCTCGCCGGCGCCCTTGGCAAGCCTGTGCTGCTGCTGGACCGCTACGATTCCTGCTGGCGCTGGCTGTCCGGTCGCGACGACAGCCCGTGGTATCCGTCGCTGACCATTCTACGCCAACCAAGCCCCGGCGCCTGGCAGCCGGTGGTGGCCCGCGCCGCCGGCATCCTGCGCCAGATGGCCGCCGGCTAGCGCGTACCCAGCCAGCCCCGCAGCGCCTCCCGCCCCAACTGGTAGCTGGCATGGGTCCGATGCGCTGCGAATCCCAGCCGGTGGTTGATCGCCAGGATCGGCGCGTTGGTATCGGCGTTGGAGGTGCTGATCGTCTGCACCTCCGGATGCCGCTCCTGCACCAGCCGCAGCATCGCCGCCTTCAGCCCCTTGGCAAGCCCCTTGCCGCGCCATGCGGGCGCCACGCCGGTCAATTCCTGGAACACCCGATCCGGCGACCGCGCGCTCCATCCGGCCTCGCAGATGCCCACGATCTCGGCGCCGTCGCGCAGCAGCACCAGAAAATGCTCGCCGCCCCGTCGATCCATCTCCGCGTACCAGGTGACGTAGTTTTGCAGATCGAAGCGCATCGGCGGCAGGTTCAGCGCGCCCATCGGCACCTCGCCGAGCAGTTCGCCGAAGCGCGGTTGCAACTCCGCCAGCCGTGCCATCGGCACGCGGCCGGCGTGGATCTCCCAAGTCAGGCCGCTGCCGGCCGTCATCGCCACCGCCTCCCACCGCGCCAAATCCGACCAGTCGAGGCGGGCAACCTCCAGCCGGTTGGTGATTTCGCGATGTTTTTCGGCCGCACCGGTCGCCGCCAGGAAGGCGCTGCCTTCCGGCAGATGCGTGCCGATGGTTACGATGCTCTTGCCGCGCTCGTCCATGAACGCCAGCAAGGCGCGCAGCAGCGCCGTGCCCACGCCCTGCCGCCGGAACGAGCGCCGCACGCCGCCCCAGGCGCGCATGAACGGCGCGTAGTCTGCGCTGTTCGGCGTGCCCGCGCGCCGCAGCCCGAAGCCGATGTTGCCGGCAATTGTGTCGCCCTGCCACGCGAGCAGCCGCCGATGCTCGAACAGCCGCCACGGGGTGCGCGCCTCGGCCTCGGCATCGGCGTCGCTGGGCACCGGCTCGCCGGGGTCGTCCTCCTCGGCGCGGATGCGGCGATAGAGGTGATAGGCCGCCCACTCGGGCGCGCTTGCCCCATCGGGCTCGAAACCTCGAATGTCGATCATCGGCCGCAAATCGCGACGGGCGCGCGCCGATACAAGCCGTCGGCAGAATGCCTAGGCGGCTAGGTCGTGGCGTGCGTCGGCGGCGGCTTGGCGGCGGTCTGGCCGCCGCTGCTGTAGATCACCGGTTCCACATCCGGCCGGTACAACGCGCCCACCTGCCACGCCGCCGGGCCCACCCGGAACAGGCGCCGGTTGGTCGAGGCCCGCTCGACGAAGCGCGCTTTCTCCAGCGTCGCCAGCATGCGCGTGACCACGGTGCGCGGCATTCCCAGCCGCTCGACGAGGTCGGCGATGGTCAGCGCCGGAGCGCCGCGCCCGAACGCCTGCAAGAGATCGAGCGTGCGCTCGACCGTCCGAAGTGTTTCGTCACCCATGGTCAATTTCCGCTCGCTTCAACCGCTTTCCGCACAGGGTAGAAATGCTGCGGGTGCTAAGTCAATCGTTCCATGATAGCGAATGCAGGAATTGTTTCGTGTTCGCGCGTTTAGCGACGCCTTCACCGCAGCACCGATGCCACCGCCCGCAGCGGCTCCGGCGTCGGTTCGCCGATTGCGTCCTGCGGCCACCTCGACCGCGCGGCGGCCACTAGCGCGGAAAACGCCACCACCACTCCCATACGCGGCGCGATGGTCGGCAGAATGGACCCGCGCAACGTGAACAACAGCCGGATCAGGCTCAGCCGGGGACGCCCGGTCGCACCCATGGAGGGGCCGAATGTGGAAGTCCGCCAACGCGCCCGCGCCATTCTGCGCGAGGCGCTGGCCCAAACCGCCCCGCGATGACGCGCCGGCTTGGTCTGCTCGTCACCGACGCCTCGCCGCTGATCACGCTTGCGGCCGGCGAACGCAACGTCACGCGGTGGCGCGAGCCAGCCACGGATGAAGCCGCGCGTCTGCCGCTCCGGCGTCATCTGGATCGGACGTAGTGAGCGTAGCGCGGAGGAGCTGACATAGAGGGCCGCCCGCAATCCGCCGACGCAACGTCCGGCCGGCGAAGGTTGCGTGAGGGGCCGCGATGGGCCGTGCCGGCCCTCAAGGGGATAGCGATACGGGCTGCGCTCGCCGCTGATCGGGCTTGAAATTCGAATCCGGTTCGGGCACGGTTTTGTATGTAAGCGTAATAATCCGGAATGTATGCGTGTTTGCTACTGTTTGGTGTCAATAACTGTCAAGGATCGAGGTGTTTATCAAATGGCAACAGATAATCTTGACTTCGTCAATAACGGTACGCAATTCGACCTGGTACTAACTGTCTCGGGAACGGACGGCACCGGAACGGTCACGGCCATCAGCGGAACCGTTGGCTCAGATGCCATCACGAGCCTCAGTGGTTATTTGGGAGCCGATAACGATATCGTTTCTGTGGACTACCCTTATCTGGACGAGGGTGGCGTTTCGTTCGACATCGCGGGAGACGAATATAATCTATATGGCCTAAGTGGCCTCCTCCAAATTGTCGATAACGCTGCTACGACCGGCTTTGGTTCAACGTCCGACGTAACGTTCAGCGTGACCTGCTATTTCCCCGGCACCGATATCCGCACCCCCGGCGGCGATGTCGCCGTCGAAACGCTGCGCATCGGCGACTTGGTGGTGACGGCCGACGGGCGGACGCAGCCCGTGCGCTGGATCGGCCGCAAGACCGTTGCCATGGCCTTCGCCGATCCGGTGCGTGTCCTGCCGATTCGCATCCGTGCCGGTGCGCTGGCGGAGCACCAGCCCGCGCGCGACCTGCTGGTGTCGCCGGAGCACGCCATTCTGGTGGACGGCCTTCTGGTCCAGGCTGGCGCCCTGGTGAACGGCCTCTCCATCCTGCGCGAACGCCGCGTGCCGACGACCTTCACGTACTATCATGTCGAACTGGCAGAGCACGCGCTGCTCCTCGCCGAAGGCACCCCCGCGGAGAGCTTCGTCGACACCGTTCATCGCGCCGGCTTCGACAATTGGCAGGAGCATGGCGCGCTGTACGGAGCAGCCCCGATCCTGCCGCTGCCGCATCCCCGCGCGCAGTCCCC
>CAJCJG010000039.1 GCA_903970625.1 Solirubrobacterales bacterium 70-9
CGGAGGCCCGCACCCTGCGCCTGACCGCCCCCCCCGCCGGCCCTTCCACCCGCGACTACGTGGCGGCCATGAGCCGGGCGCTGGCCGACCTTGCCGACCGGGTCGTCGCCCTGCTGGCCGATGCCGGCGCGCCGGGATAAGAACGGCAATGGCCCATTGCCCGCCCGATCTCGTCACCTTCGCCCACGCGCTCGGCGACATCGCCTGCGATCTGCTGCGCCGGTTCGCGCGCGAGACGGTGACGGTCGAGACCAAGGGCGACGGCTCACCGGTGACGAACGTGGATCGCGCGGTCGAAACCGCGCTGCGGGACGCGATCCGGCGGGTGCATCCTGGCCACGGCGTGATCGGCGAGGAATTCGGGCGCGACCGGGCGGACGCGGAATTTGTCTGGATCGTCGATCCGCTGGACGGCACCCGCGAGTTCATCCAAGGCCTGCCGTTGTTCGGCACGCTGATCGCGCTGGCGCACCGGGGCGAGATCGTGCTCGGGCTGGCCGAGCAGCCTTTGACTCGCGACCGCTGGGTGGGCGCGGAGGGCCACGGCACGCTCTGGAACGGCACGCCCGTCTCCGTTCGCCCCTGCGCGGCCCTGGCCGATGCGGTGATCAGCACCACCGGCTACGACAGCTTTGCCGCCCACCGCTACGACGCGCTTCGCCCCCTGCGCGCCGACGCGCGCGGGATCTCCAACGGCGACACCTGGATGGTGTTCGGCCTGCTGGCCGCGGGCCGCATCGACGCCGTCGCGTCCGACGGGTTCTATCTGCACGACTACGCGGCGCTGGACGCCATCGTGCGCAATGCCGGCGGCACGGTCACTGACTGGGCCGGCGAACGCCTGACGCTGGCCTCGGACCGCAGCATTCTGGCCGCCGGGGACGCGCGGCTGCACGCAGAGATCCTGGCCCGATTGGCCGCATAACCGCCCTACTTGTCGGTGCGCAGCATCAGCCATGCGCGCCGCAGCCGTACCAGACCGCCGCGAATCAGGCCCGAGTCGCACATGTGATGCCCTTCTGCGGCCAGTTCCTCGGCCTGCCGGGGGGCGTTCGGGCGCGCTTTCTGGTCACGCGCCACCCGCTCGGCCAGCTTGGCGCAATATTCCGGCGTGTCCGTCGTCACCCGCACCTCGCCGCTGGTCGGCGGCGGCGGCGCGGTCTGGGACAGCGACGCGGTCGCGCCCAGCCCGAGCACGGCAACCGCGACAACGATTCGCGTCATTAACATGAGCGCATCATGCCATGCCGCGCGCGGCCCCGTGCTGGGGGGCCGATGAAGATGCGTTCACGCGCGGCGCCCCTGGCCGCGTGTTCAGCGCCAGCACCGCCCGCAGCCCTGGCGCATTGTCCTCCAGCCACAAGCTGCCGCCGTGCAGCGTCGCCACTGCCTGCACCATCGCCAGCCCCAGCCCGCTGCCGGGCGTGCTGCGCGCCGTCTCGCCGCGAAAGAACCGCTCGGTGGCACGCGTCCGGTCGGCCTCCGGAATGCCAGGCCCGCCGTCCGCGACCGTGATGCGCGGCCCCTGGCCCGGCACGGTCTGCACCGCCAGCCGAATCGTCCCGCCCTCCGGCGAGAATTTCAGCGCATTGTCCAACAGGTTGGCGACGGCCTGCTGGATCATCTCACGATCGCCGAACGCGGGCACGGCGGGCGGAATGTCGGCCGCCAGGGTCTGCCCGCGTTCCTCCGCCACCGCCCCGTACAGGTCGGCGAGGTCGAGCAGCAGCGGTGCCAGGTCGATGTCGGCGAAGGCGGAGCGGCGGGCGCCGGCCTCGATCTCGGCGATCCGGAGCAGCGCGTTGAATATCGCGACCACGCCATCCAGGTCCGCCTCCGCCCGCTCGATGGCGGCGCGCAGGTCCGCTTCCCCGGCGGCATGGCTGCTCGCGTCCTCCAGCCGGGCGCGGGCGCGCGCGATCGGCGTGCGCAGATCGTGGGCGATGGAGTTGGAGACCTGCCGCACCCCGTCCATCAGCCGCGCGATTCGGCTCAGCATGTCGTTGATGGTCACGGCCAACCGGTCGAACTCGTCGCCCCGCCCGGAGACGCGGACGCGCCGGGTCAGGTCGCCCGCGCCAATCGCCGCGGCGGTGGCCGATACGTCTGCCAGCGTGATGCGGAACAGCCCGCGTACCGCCAGCGCCCCCAGCGTGCCCAGCAGCAGCGCCACGCCCGCCGCCCATAGCAGCGCGTCGGTCAGCATGCGCGTCATCTGCGCATGCACCTCCACGTCGCGGCCGACCAGCAAATGGAAGCCGCCGGGCAGTTCCAGTTGCTGTACCTGCGCGATGCTGTGGCGGCCGGCCCGCTCCAGCTTCAGCTCGTAGTAGCCCTGTTCGGCCAGCACGCCGGCCGGCAGCCGCTCCAGGTTGCCGGCCAGCCGGTGCATCGCCGGGTCGATCAGCATATACACCGCGTCGTCGTCCACGTTGCCGCTGAGCCGCTGTTCGATCGTGTCCTCCAGCGCCAGCAGCCCGCTATCGGCATATCGCTCCAGCAGCCCCTGCGTGTCGGCGTTGATGGCGGCCTCGGTCTGCCGGTCCAGCAGCCCGGCGGTGGACCACCACAAAAACACCGCCAGCGCCAGGATGCTGAGCGCAAAAACGGCGGCATAGATGATGCCGAAGCGCACGCCGGCGGATAGCACCAGCACACGCGGCCAACGCGGCCGGAGCCAGCGCCGCGGCCACGGGGCAGACCATGATCGGCCGCGCGGGGAAGCCAAAGGCGGCGATACCAACGGTGCCACGGCGCCTCGCCTCAACAGGTCAGGCGCCTAGGCGTATCATTGCGGTTCTGCCCGCAACATGTAGCCGGCATTACGGACGGTGTGGATCAATGCGCTGGGGAACGGTTTGTCCACCTTCTGCCGCAGACGCGACACATGCACGTCGATCACGTTGGTCTGCGGGTCAAAATGGTAGTCCCAGACGCCTTCCAGCAGCATCGTGCGCGTCACCACCTGCCCCGCATGCCGCATCAGATACTCCAAAAGACGGAATTCGCGCGGTTGCAGGTCGATCTTTTGGCCCGCCCGGCGCACGCCGCGCGACAGAAGGTCCATCTCCAGGTCGCCCGTGACCAGCTTGGTCTGCGGCCCCTCGCTCTTGCCGCGCCGCGCCATCGCCTCCACGCGCGCCAGCAATTCGGCAAAGGCGAACGGCTTGGTCAAATAATCGTCGCCGCCGGCCTTCAGGCCGCGCACCCGGTCGTCCACCTGCGCCATCGCCGAGAGGAACAGCACCGGCGTGTTGTTGGCCTGCGCCCGCAGCGTCTCCAGCAGCCGCAGCCCGTCGATGCCGCCCGGCAGCATCCGGTCCAGCACGATCGCGTCGAAATTCTCGCTGGCCGCCATGAACAGCCCGTCGCGCCCGTTGTCGGCGTGCTCCGTGACATGGCCGGCCTCGCGCAGTCCCTTGACCACGAAGCCGGCGACGTCCTTGTCGTCTTCCACCACCAGGATGCGCATTTTTCCCGCTTTCGATTCAGCCCTGGCCGTTCGGGCGGCGCCCGACGACCACGTTCAGTTCCATGTCGCGCCCTTGCCGGCGCAACCCGAAGCGCACCGTGCCGCCGGGCGGCGTCGCCGCCACCGCGCGGATCAGCGTGCGGGCCGAATCGGCAGGCTGGCCATTGATGCCGGTCACGATGTCGCCGGGTTTCAGGCCGGACCGCTGCCCAGGCCCGTTCTTCTCGACCGCCGTAATGCCGACGCCGATATTACCGTGCCCGTCATTGTCCGGCACCTCCTGCAAAGTGGCGCCGAGCCAGCCGCGTTCCACCCGCCCCTTCTCCCGCAACTCGGTCACGATACGGCTGACGATCTCCGAGGGGATGGCGAAGCCGATGCCGACGGAGGCGCCGGTGGGCGAGGCGATGGCGGTATCGACGCCGACCACCTTTCCGTCCGAATTGAACACCGGCCCGCCCGAATTGCCCGGATTGATCGGCGCGTCGATCTGCAAGAAATCGTCGAACGGGCCAGAGCCGATGTCGCGCCCGCGCGCCGAGACGATGCCGGCGGTGATCGAGCCGCCGAGGCCGAACGGGTTGCCGGCGCACACCACCCAGTCGCCGACCTCGACGGCGCGGCTGTCGCCCCAGGTCACGTACGGCAGCGCGGCGGGCGCCTGCACCTTGATCAGCGCCACGTCGGTCAGTTCGTCGGTGCCGATCACCTTGGCCGACAGTTCGGTGCCGTCGGAGAAAGCCACCTTGATCTCGTCGGCGTTGCCGACGACGTGGTTGTTGGTGACGATGTAGCCGGTGGGATCGACGACGAAGCCGGAGCCGGCTGCCTGCTGCCGCTCCTTGTGGGCTTTAAAACGCTGGCGGAATAGTTGCTGGAATTCCGGCGGCAGATTCGCCAGCGGGTCGTCGCCCTGCACGGTCTCCGTGGTGCGAATGCTGACGACGGCGGGCTGCACCCGTTTGACCAGCGGGGCAAAGCTTTGCGGCCCCTCGGCAAAGGCGGGCGCGGCCAGAACAAGCGTCGCAAGCAGCGCAAGCGCGCCCCGGCGGGGCAGAAAGCGGGCCGTCTCGGCTGTCATGCGGTGCCTCCGTCGCGAATCGTCGTCACCCGTACAAATGGACCAGCCCCGCCCCGGCAACAAGAATCCGTGCGCAACGTGTCCGTCCTTTAAGGTTCTCGCGGGATTTTGTGGTCGTCTGACGAGCGAACCCGTCCCCAGCATGGAAACCTGATCCCCAAGCACACCTGACCCAACCCAGTCCCACCTGGTAGGACAATCGCATATGCCCGAATCACACCCCCGGCGACCCACACCGTCGGGCCGGGCTGGATTGGAACCCCGGAAAGCAGCCTGCGAGTTCAGCTTCAGCCGCACCCCGTGGAGGCCGGATCAAGTCCGGCCATGACGATGTCGGAACGGGACCGGTGTATGGGATTGCCCTACCCACCTGGGGAGAGGACTTTCCACTCTAATCTTTGGCCAAACATTCCGGCCCAAGCGAGGCCGGCACCTTGGCACGCCGTCTTATGTTACTATATCAGAACATAATACCAAGGCAGTCTCCAACTTTCACCTTTCCTTCATAATAGACCACCACGGACTCGCCTAAAGACGGGCGCTCTCGCCCCGCTCTGGAGGTTGCCCCGTGTCCGACGCCGCTTTGTCGCAGCCACTCCCAACCGGCGCGCCCGGCGCGCGCGCAAACAGCCGCCCGAATATGGATGCGAAGACGCCGATCGCCGGCGGGATCATCTTCGTCGGCTTGCTGGTCGTGGGCCTGGTGTTCACGATCTACGGCCTGACCAGCGACATGAGCGAGTCCGGGGCCGGGCCGCTCGCGGTGGCGCAATTCGCGCTACTCGGCGTGGCGCTGCTGATCGCGCTGGGGTTCGAGTTCGTCAACGGTTTCCACGACACGGCAAACGCCGTCGCGACCGTGATCTACACCCACAGTCTGCCGGCGCAGGTCGCCGTGGTCTGGTCCGGCTCGCTGAATTTGCTGGGCGTGTTGACCTCGTCCGGCGCGGTCGCGTTCGGCATCGTCAGCTTGCTGCCGGTGGAACTCATTCTGCAAGTTGGCAGCAACGCCGGCTTCGCGATGATTTTTGCCCTCCTGATCGCCGCTATCATCTGGAATTTGGGCACCTGGGCGCTGGGTATACCCGCCAGTTCCTCGCACACGCTGGTCGGCTCCATCATCGGTGTCGGCGTTGCCAACCAGTTGCTTGCGCTGCCGGGCACCGGCACCTCGGGCGTCGATTGGGGGCAGGCACGCAACGTGTTCGTGACGTTGCTGGTTAGCCCGATCTTCGGCTTCGTTCTCTCGGCGGTGTTGCTGCTGCTGATGAAGAAGATCGTCAAGGACAAGCGGCTGTACGCGGCGCCCGATACCTCCAAGCCGCCGCCGGCTTGGATTCGCGGCCTGCTGATCCTGACATGCAGCCTGGTGTCGTTCTTCCACGGCTCCAACGACGGCCAGAAGGGCATGGGGCTGATCATGCTCATTCTGATCGGCTCGGTGCCGACCGCCTACGCCCTGAACCGGGCACTGCCGGCGAGCGACACACCCGCCTTCATCGCGACGATGCAGCAAGCGCACGACGTGCTGACCGCGCACGCTGGGGGTGCGGTCGCCAAGACGCACGATGCGGCCAAGGCGGCCGTGACCGACGCGATTAAGAGCCGCAATTTCGACGACGGTGCCGTGTACGCGGACATGGCGACGCTGACCGACGCCATCGCCGATCAGGTCAAAACCGACGGCACGATTGCGAAGATCCCGGCCGCCTCGGTGCAGAACGTCCGCAACGACATGTATCTGACCAGCGAGGCAATCCGGCTGGCCAAGAAATCCGGCGCGCTTGATAAGGCCGGCTTCTCGGCCGACGAGGTCAAGACGCTGGGTGGCGTGCAGAAGGCGTTGGACAACGGCACCAAATTCATCCCGACGTGGGTGAAGGTGTCGGTCGCGATCGCACTCGGCCTCGGCACGATGGTCGGCTGGAAGCGGATCGTCGTGACGGTGGGCGAGAAGATCGGCAAGACGCACCTGACCTACGGCCAGGGCGCGTCGGCGGAGATCATCGCGGCGGCGACAATCGGGGCGGCAGACGTGTTCGGGCTACCGGTCTCCACCACCCACGTTCTGTCGTCGGGTGTTGCCGGGACAATGATGGCCAACGGCTCCGGCCTGCAATGGAACACGCTTCGCAGCATCGCACTGGCCTGGGTGCTGACGCTGCCGGCCGCGATGCTGATGTCGGGCCTGCTGTACTGGTTCTTCCGCACGGTACTGTAGAAGCTGGAAACACCGGGGCTTGTCTGCCAACGTCCGTCGGGCACCGAGGGGCGTTGGCATGCGGTTGATCGTACTGGCGTTGGCGATTGCATCGTTGTCGTGGCAGGCGCGCGCCGACATTCGCATCGCTGTGGCGGGCCCGATCACAGGCTCCAGCGCCGTTTTCGGCACCCAGATGCGCGAAGGGGCGGAGGCTGCCGTTGCCGACCTGAACGCACATGGCGGGCTGCTGGGTCAGACGGTGACGCTTGAAGTGGCCGACGATGCCTGCGAACCGAAGCAGGCGGTCGCGGTCGCCAACCGGCTGGCGAGCGACGAGGTGGTGCTGGTCGTCGGCCACTACTGCTCCGGCAGCTCGATCCCGGCCGGGAAGGTTTATACCGAGAACGGCATTCTGATGATCTCGCCGGCCTCCGCCTCCAATCGGTTTACCGACGAGGGCGACTGGAACATTTTCCGCACCTGCGGGCGTGACGATTTGCAGGGAAAATTCGCGGGCCATGCGCTGGCCACCGAGTTCGCGGGCAAATCGGTCGCGATCTTGCACGACAACACCAGCTTTGGGCGCGAACTGGCAGAAGACACGCAGCGGGAGATGAACGCCGAGGGGCTGCACGAAAAACTTTTTTCCGCCTACGTTCCCGACGAATACGATTTTTCCGCGCTGATCAGCCGGCTAAAGGCGGAAAAAATCGACGTGGTGTATATCGGCGGCTTCCACCAGTCCGCTGGGCTGATCATCCGGCAGGCGCGCGAACAGGGTTTTACGGGGCAGTTCCTGGGCCCGAGCACGATGCAGACCAAGGAATTGTGGAAGATCGGCGGCCCGGCCATCGAGGGGTTTCGGCACGCGTTCTATCCGGACCCGCGCACGCGCCCGTCGGCCAGGGATGTGGCGGCGGAGTTCGCGGCGCGCCACGTCGATCCCGAGGGGTTTACCCTTTACACGTACGCAGCGGTCGAGGTTTGGGCCGAGGCGGCCGCCCGCGCGGGGTCCGTTGCGCCCCGGAAGGTGGCGGAGACGCTGAAGGCGGCGGGACCATGGCCGACCGTGCTGGGCGACATCGGGTTCGACAAGAAGGGCGATCCGACCAGCGTGAGTTATGGCTGGTACGTGTGGCACGATGGGACTTATCGGCCGATGTGAGGCTAGCCATACACGCTGGGTGTTTGCTGATCTGTCTTCCATCGGATACATATTACCATTATTGAAGTTCGCCAGACCGAGACGTTCTCGGTTTGGTTGAAGGGCCTCGGGGACTTGCAGGCGGTTGCGCGGATCAATGCCCGAGTTCGGCGACTATGGTTGGGCAATCCCGGCGATGTTAGGCCGGCTGGCGAGGGTGTCTCGGAAATGCGGATAAATTTCGGACCCGGCTATCGCGTGTAGTTCGTGCCGCGCGGCCCGGTCGTCGTCGTGTTGCTGTGCGGCGGCGACAAGCGGAGCCAGGACAGAGACATCGCCGCCGCCAAGCGGCTGGCAAGGCTCGTGTAGGAGGCTGATGTGGGATTGAAGACAGGGCCGTGGGACGCTGCGGACTATCTGACCGACAAGGAAAGTATCGCGGCCTACCTCGATGCCGCCCTTGAGGATGGCGACCCGGAACTGCTCAAGGCGGCGCTCGGGGACGTCGCCCGCGCCAAAGGCATGGCTGACATAGCGGACGCAACCGGCCTTAGCCGAACCAGCCTCTACAAAGCGTTGTCCCAAGACGGCAACCCGGAGTTTGCAACGGTCGTAAAGGTGTTGCACTCGCTCGGCCTCCGCATGGGCGTCAAGACCGCAGCGTAACCCGAATGTTCGTTCCCAAGATCGTGCGGAATCAAGCGGAGGCCCGTCGCGTCGTCAACGACGCTTATCCGTTCAAGTGCTGCGCCGTATGCGGCCTTCAGGTCGCGACGTGCTTGCAGCTCGCACATCTGGACCACAATGCGGGAAACAATGCGGCCGACAATCTCGCTCGCCTGTGCCCGACGCACCACTGGATGTATGACGCTGGTCTCTATCCCATTGAAGCCATACGAATCTTGCAGGCGCATTGGCAAGAGACGCAGGCTGTTCCCAACCACAAGGCGCGCATGAAGGACGCGGGAGTAAAGGCGGCTCTGGCAAAAAAGCGAAAGGCCGCCGCGCGAAAAGCCGTCGCTACGCGACGGGCAAAGGCAGGTAACACATCCGCGCCCGAATCAGACGAAACAATATGACCGTGGTCGGTGACCGACCATCACCGGGTCAAAGGCAAATTTCTAACGCGGGTCAGCCAACTGAGCCTTCGCGTTCCCCTCAATGCCCCCTTAGAATCTGGCTCAGGAACGTCTGCAACCGCTCCGTCTGCGGGTTCTCGAACATCTCGTGCGGGGTGCCGCTTTCCACCACTTCGCCGCGATCCATGAACACGACGCGATTGGCGACCTGACGGGCGAAGCCCATTTCGTGGGTGACGCACACCATCGTCATGCCGGTCTCGGCCAGGCCCACCATCGTATCCAGCACTTCCTTGATCATTTCCGGGTCGAGCGCGGACGTGGGTTCGTCGAACAGCATGATCTTCGGCTTCATGCACAGCGCGCGCGCGATGGCCACGCGCTGCTGCTGGCCGCCGGACAATTGCAGCGGGTATTTCTTCGCCTGCTCCGGAATCTTGACCCGGCGCAGGTAGCTCATCGCCAGTTCCTCCGCCTCCGCCTTCGGCATCTTGCGCACCTGGATCGGCGCCAGCGTGCAATTTTCCAGGATCGTCAGGTGCGGGAACAGATTGAACGACTGGAACACCATCCCGACTTCGCGGCGGATCGTGTCCAGCGCCCTTGTGTCGTTGGTCAGTTCCGTCCCGTCCACGACGATGCGGCCCTGCTGGTGTTCCTCCAGCCGGTTGATACAGCGGATCGTCGTGGATTTGCCGCTGCCGGATGGGCCGCAGACGACGACGCGCTCGCCCTTGCCGATAGTAATGGACACGTCGCGCAGCACATGCATCGCACCGTACCATTTGTTGACCCGGTCGAGCACGATGGCCGCTTCGGGTGCTTCGTTCGTTTGGCTCATGGCAAACCCCTCAACGGTTGCGCGCGCGGCTGAACTTGCGTTCCAGGCTGCGGCTGTAGTGGGACATCGCGTAGCAGAACACGAAATAGATGGCGGCGAGTACGAGGTAAATTTCGGTAGAGAACCCGGTCCAGGTCGGATCGGCCATCGCCACCTTGCCCGCCGTCAGCAGGTCAAAGATGCCGATGATCAGCACCAGGCTGGTGTCCTTGAAGAAGCTGATGAAGTTGTTCACCAGCGGTGGGATCACCATGCGCAGGGCCTGCGGCAGGATGATTTTCAGCGTCTTCTGCCAGTAGCTGAGGCCGAGCGCGTCGGCCGCCTCGTATTGGCCTTTCGGCAAGGATTGCAGCCCGCCGCGCACGACTTCGGCGAGGTAGGCGGCGGCGAACAGGATGATGGCGATCTGCGCGCGCAGCAATTTGTCGGGGTTCAGCCCTTCCGGCATGAACAGCGGGAACATCACGCTGGCCATGAACAGCAGGCTGATCAGCGGCACGCCGCGGATCAGTTCGACGTAGCCGACGCAAAGGAATTTGACCGCCGGCAACTGCGTCGAACGGCGGCCGAGGGCGACGACGACGGCAAGCGGGAATGCGAAAGCGAGGCCGAATGTTGCCAAAATCAGGGTGATCGGCAGGCCGCCCCATTGGTCCTGTGCCACATAATCCATGCCGAGCACGCCGCCCCACATCAGGAACGCGATGACGGCCAGTGTGGCGACCCAGATATAAAGTAGCTCCTTGCGCCAGAACGCGCGGTTGGCGGAGACGCCGTACAGCGCGATGAACAGCAGGATGCACAGCGCCGGCCGCCATTGCTGATCGTATGGATAGCGGCCGAACAGGATGAAGCGCCACTTGTCGCCGATCACCGCCCAACATGCTCCGACACCGGCCATCTGTCGGCACGGCGCCGCTGTATCCAGCGGGTTGGAGGCGACCGGCACCGACCAGACGGCGTTGATGACCGCCCAGTCGATGAAGCCCCAGGCCCAGCGGACGATCAGGTATCCGAGCAGGATCGTGACGGCGCTCGACCACCACGACCCGAACAGATTCCGCCGCGCCCAGGCCCACGGGCCGACCAGCGAGGCCGGCGGCTGCTCACGTGCGGCCGATGCGGTGCCGATGATGGTGGCGGTTTGACCGGACATGCTCAGCGTCCCACCAGCGCGATATGCGCGTTGTACCAGTTCATGAACAGACTGATCGACAGGCTGATCGTCAGATACACCAGCATGATGATGGCGATGCCCTCGATAGCCTGCCCGGTTTGATTGAGGATGGTGCTCGCGATCGAGACGATGTCCTGGTAGCCGATCGCCACGGCCAGCGAGCTGTTCTTGGCCAGACTCAGATACTCGCTGGTCATCGGCGGAATGATCACGCGCAGGGCCTGCGGCAGCACCACGAGATTGAGCGTCTGGCCACGATGCAGGCCGAGCGCCTGCGACGCTTCCCACTGGCCCTGCGCCACCGCCTGAATGCCGGACCTGACGATTTCGGCGATGAAGGCGGATGTGTAGATCACGAGCCCGAGCGTCAACGCGCCGTATTCCGGCGTGATCGTGCCGCCGCCCGAGAAGTTGAAGCCGTGCAGTTGCGGCATGTCGATGGTCAATGGCGCACCAAAGATCGCCCACACGATCACGGGCAGGCCGATCAACAGCGCCAGTGCGACGGGCCACACTTTTGGCGCAGTGCCGGTCAAGTCCCGTTGCCGATGCACGCGCCGGCGCCACAGGAAGGTCAGCACGATGGCCACGGCGAAGGCCACGAGCGCCCAAGTGTGGGCATCCTCCCAGACCAGCAGCGGAACCTTTATCCCGCGATTGGACAGGAACACGGCGCTGCCGAGGCGGATCGACGCCTTCGGCGCGGGAAGCCCTTGTAGCAGCACGTACCAGAACAAGAGCTGCAACAGCACGGGAATGTCGCGGATCACCTCGACATAGACAGCCGTGATTTTCGCCAACAACCAGTTGGGAGACAGCCGGCCGACGCCGATGATGGTGCCGAGAATGGTGGAGAGGATCACGCCGACGATGGCGACTTTCAACGTGTTCAGCACACCCTCAGTCAGCGCCCGCAAATAGGTGCTGGCGCCCGAGGTGTAGGGGATCATTTGCTCCCCGATCGGAATGCCGGAGGTGCTTTCGAGGAAGCCGAAGCCGGTCGCAATATGCCGAGCTTCCAGATTATGTCGCGTGTTGCCGACCAGATACCAGATGACCGCGACGATGATCGCCAGCACCAGCGCTTGCCAGACGAGGTTGCGAAAGCGCGGATCGGTCCATGACAACTGCATCCGCTGCTTCGGTGCCTGCCGGGTGGGGGCGAGGCGAGGGTCGCTGGTAGTGGCGGACATTCAGGCCCTCCGGGGCACGGAAATCGAAAACACTCGTCGGATCATCCCGAAGCGAAGGCCAGTGGCATCAAACGTGCGACGCCACTGGCCCTCTAGCCCGTCAGCGCATCGGCGGCGCGTACATCAGGCCGCCCTTGTTCCACGGCCCGTTGATGCCGCGCGGGATGCCCAGCACGCCCAGGTTGCGGTCCCAAATCTCGGCCGCGTTGCCGTTCAGCTTGATCACGTTGTAGGCCCACTTGTTGTCGAGCCCGAGCGCCTTGCCCAGATCGCCCTCAAGCCCGAGGAAGCGGCGGCCTTCCGGGTCCGTCGTGCTCATCTGGCTGTCGATGGTCGCGCTGGTATAGCCGTGCTCCTCGCCGATCAGCATGGCGAAGTACGTCCAGCGGACGATGTCGAACCATTTGTCGTCGCCCTTGCGCAGCATCGGGCCGAGCGGCTCCTTGCTGATGATGTCCGGCAGCAACGTGTAGTCGTCCTTGTTCGCCTGCGTGGCGCGGAACGTGCCCAGCGCCGAACTGTCGTTGGCCAGCGCATCGCAGCGGCCGGAAATGAAAGCGTTCTGAATCTCGGCGACGTTGTCGATCAGGATTGGCGTGAATTTCAGATTGGCAAGACGGAAGTAATCAGACACCGCGAGTTCGGTGCTGGTTCCCGGTTGCACGCACACCGTCGCGCCGTCCAGTTCCTTCGCACTTTTGACGCCGGCCGCCTTCTTCACGATGAAGCCGGTGCCGTCGTAGAAATTGATGCCGGCGAACATGCCGCCCAAGCTGGCTTCGCGGCCCATCGTCCACGTCGTCTCTCGGATCAGCACGTCCACTTCGGCCGATTGCAGGGCGGTGAAGCGGTTGGTCGAGGTCAGCGGGACGTACTTGACCTTCGACGTGTCGGCGAAGATCGCGGCGGCCAGCGCGCGGCAGCCATCGGCGTCCAGGCCCTTCATGACGCCCTGGCTGTCCGGCAGCGAGAAGCCGGGCGTGTTGCCGTCGATGCCGCACACCAGCATGCCGCGCGCCTTTATGGCGTCCAGCGTGGCCGAACCGCTGCCGTCGGCGTGGGCGGTGCCTGCAAAACCGGTCACCAAGACGCCACCGAGCAGGGCGGCCGCAAGCTGAGTAGTCTGACGCATCATTTTGTGCGCTCCCCTTATGATCTCTGTTTCCGCAACCCTCGGCCCGGTGCTATGCGTGCCCCGCAACCCCGAACTGCCGGAAGCCGATGGCTGACAGCAGTTGCCGCGCTGCACAAGATCAAAAATGCGTATGAGTGGATGAAATCGTCCGCTGGGCGGCCACGCACCGTTGCCCCCTGGCGCGGCCTGTTGGCGAGACTAAAATGATGGACTGCCCGGAGAATGCCCGATGCTCGCCACCAGCCCCGCTTTCAAGCAGAACGCTGCGCACGCCATGGCGGACGGGGGATTGCAGAAGGCGTTGGCACGGACGCGGCCGACCTTTCCGGCGCGGCGGGCCTCCGCCGTCGCGAACCTGCCGGAGTTCGAGCAGCTTCGCGAGATTGGCAAGCAGATCAAGAATCACACGCTGCAAAACCTGGACTTCTATCTCGAGATTTTCGCCGGCAACGTGGAACGAGCGGGCGGGCAGGTACACTGGTGCTCGACGGCGGACGATGCGCGGGCCGCCGTGCTGGGCATCTGCCAGCGGGTCGGCGCGAAAACCGTGACGAAGGGCAAGTCGATGATCAGCGAGGAGCTGGGCATCAACAAGCATCTGGAGGCGCACGACATCGTGCCGGTGGAGACCGACCTGGGCGAATACATCCTGCAACTGCGCGACGAACCGCCAAGCCACATCATCGCGCCGGCCTTCCACCTGAACCGCGAGGACTGGGAAGCAAGCTTCCGTCAGTCGCACACGGATTTGCCGGCCGACCGGGTGTTTGTCGAGCGCCGGGATATTCTGACCGAGGCGCGGACACGGTTGCGCCAGAAGTTTTTGGCCGCCGACGTGGGAATCACCGGCGCGAATTTCCTGATCGCGGAGACCGGCACCAGCGTCATCGTCACCAACGAAGGCAACGGCGACCTGACCCAAACGCTGCCGCACGTCCACATCGTGCTGGCCAGCATCGAGAAGATGGTGCCGACCTTGGAGGACACGGTCTCCCTGCTGCGGCTGCTGGCGCGTTCGGCGACCGGGCAGGATTTTTCGGTGTACACGACATTCTCGACGGGGCCGAAGCGGGCCGCCGATCTGGACGGGCCGGCGGAATATCATGTGATTCTGCTGGACAACGGCCGCTCGGCAATGGTCGGCACCGAGTTCCAGGACATGCTGCGGTGCATTCGCTGTGCCGCGTGCATGAATCATTGCCCGGTGTATGGCACCGTCGGCGGGCACGCCTACGGCTGGGTGTATCCGGGGCCAATGGGAGCGGTGCTGACACCGAGCCTGATCGGCGTCGATCAGGCCGGGCAGTTGCCGAACGCCAGCACATTCTGCGGCAAATGCGAGAGCGTCTGTCCCATGAAGATCCCGCTGCCTAACATGATGCGGCATTGGCGAGAAAAAGAGTTCGAGCGGCATTTGTCGCCGCAGGGGATGCGGCGCGGGCTGTCCGTGTGGGGCTGGTTCGCGCGCCGGCCGGGCGTGTACCGGTTCGCGACTCGGATGGCGATGTGGGGACTGGGAGCATTGGGGCGCAAACGTGGAAAATTCACGTCGCTGCCCCTGGCCGGGGGCTGGACGGAGGGTCGCGATCTGCCGGCGCCCGAGGGAGACACGTTCTTTGCGCGCTACGCTCGCGAGCAGCGGGCGGGCCGGGCGTGAGCCGCGAAGCTATTCTCGGCGCGATCCAGCGCGGCTTGCGGCGCGGGCCGTTGCCGGACGATCAGGCGATGGCATTGCGGGCGCGCTTGAACGCGCATCCACGGCATCTGATTCCGGCGCGCAGCCGGGTGCCTCGGCCCGAACAGGTCGCACTGTTCATTCGCAATCTGGAGAAGGAGTTTTCCACCGTCGCGCGCGTGCCGGAGGGCAGCGAGGTGCCGGGGGCGGTAGCGGACTATCTGGCGGGGCAGAATCTACCCTCCGATTTCGCGATGGCGGCCCATCCCGAGTTACAGGCGTTACCGTGGGAGTCGCGGCCGTTGTTGCGGCGGCGGGAAGGAAAGGCGGAAGCAAGCGATCTGGTGACGGTCCAGCACGGCTATGCCGGCATCGCCGAGACCGGGACGTTGATGCTGCCTGGCGGGCCGCAGCGGCCGACGACGTTGAACCTGCTGGCCGACACGGCGATCGTCGTCCTACGCGCGTCCCGTGTGGTGGGTGCCTACGAGGAGGCATTCGATCTGTTGCGGGCCGAACTGGTCCCGGCGAGCGGCATAATGCCGCGCAACGTCATGCTGGTCACGGGGCCGTCCCGTTCGGCGGACATCGAATCCACACTGGAACTGGGCGCGCATGGGCCGCGCCGGCTCCATGTGGTGTTGGTGGACGACGATGCGGCAGCGGTTGGATGAGCGGGCCGTGCGCCCGCCGCGCCGCCCTCGGCTGACGGAGCAGGACCGGCAGGACTGGGCGCGGTTCGCCAGCCTGATTTCGCCCTTGCCAGGCCGGACGGCGATCGAGGCACCGCCCGAGGCGCCGAGCACGGCACCGGCGGCACGGCCGGTGGAAATCCTCGTCAGGAAGCCTTCGCCGTTACCGTCGGCGCTGGCAGTCGGCACACATCCGGGCGGGTTGGACAACGGGACGTGGAACCGGTTTCGCTCCGGCAAGCTGGCGCCGATGCGGACGCTGGACTTGCACGGGCGGACGGCACAGCGGGCGTTTCACGCGCTGGAAAGTTTCTTGCACGCGGCGCATGCGGATCAGGTGCGGGTGGTGGAAGTGATCACCGGGCGCGGCTCTGGCGAGACCGGCGGCGTCATTCGGCGCGAGTTTCCGCTGTGGCTTAATTTGCCGTCGCTGCGGCCGCTGGTGCTGGCGGCGAGCCATCCGCACGATAAGAACCCCGGTTCCGTGCGGCTGCTGCTGCGGCGGCCGAGATGACGCCGTTCGGTGCGCGGTTGCGGGCGCTACGGTCGGCGCAGGGGATGACACTGAAGGAACTGGCACGAAAGCTGGAATTGTCGGCCGCGTACATCTCCGCTCTCGAACACGGCAAGCGCGGCGTGCCGAGCAGCGGACTGGTGCATCAGGTGTGCGACGTGTTCGGCCTGATTTGGGACGAGGCGGAAGAGCTGTCGGCCCTCGCGCGGCTGTCGCACCCGCGCGTGACGGTGGACACGGCCGGGCTGACGCCGGAGCAGACGGCGCTGGCAAACCGCCTCGCACAAACGATCAAACGCCTGCCGCCGGAGACGGTGGCGGCGTTGCACGCCGTGCTGGACAGTTCGACACCGGTGGCCAAGCCGAGATTGCGGCGGGTGGCAGGAACTGGGTGAGCTACGTCCCGATCACCCCAAGCTGCCGCAGATATCCTAGCAACGGCAGCAGCGGCAGCCCCAGGACGGCGGCGTGATCGCCCTCTACCTTGTCGAACAGGTTTACCCCCAAGCCCTCCAGGCGGTACGCGCCCACCGTCGTGGTCAGCGCGCCACCTTCAGCTTGCAGGTAGGTGTCCAGAAACGCGTCGGAAAAGGCACGCATGGTCAGGCGCGGTTGGGCGACGTGGTGCCACAGGCGCTGGTCGCCGCGCTGGCACAGCACGGCCGTCACCAACGTGTGAGTGCGTCCGCGCAAGGCGCCAAGATGGTCGCGGGCTTCCGCAACGGTGGCCGGCTTGTCAAACCATCGGCCCTCGAACACCAGTAACTGGTCGCAGCCGACGACAATCGCGTCCGGGTCGCGGCGTGCGATGCGTTTGGCTTTCAGGTTGGCGAGCAGCACGGCCGCATCCGGCGCCGACATGCCGGAAGCGGCCGCCGACTGTTTGACGCCGGCTTCGTCGATGTGCGCCGACTGCGCCTCAAATCGAATGCCTGCCTGCTCCAGTAGCAATTTGCGGGCGGCGGACGCGCTGGCAAGTACGATGCGAGGGGAGTCCGCTTGCATCATGGCGTGGCCTCGGCCTCGGCTTTGCGGCGACGTTCGTGCCACGCGTCCATCAATTGCATCACCGTCGCGGCCGTTTCCTCGATGGAGCGGCGGGTCACGTCGATCACCGGCCACCCGCGACGCACGCAGATGCGGCGCGCCCACAACAGCTCGGCCTTGACGGTCTCCAGGTCCACGTAATCGCCACTGTCGCTGCGCAGCGGGCCGCTGGCGGTGCCGATCATGCGCAAACGGTGGCGGCGGATTTCGATCAACGCTTCGGCTTCAAGGGTCAGACCGACAACCGGCGTAGTGGGATTTTCCAGGCCGGGCGGGTCGGGCAGACTGGGGACCAGCGGGACGTTAGCGGCCTTCACGCCGCGATTGGCCAAATAGAACGAGGTAGGTGTCTTAGAGGAGCGGGAAACCCCGACCAGGACTACGTCCGCCTCCGCCAACCCAGCTTGCGACTGGCCGTCGTCGTGGGCAAGGACGTAGTGGATCGCGTCGATGCGGCGGAAATAGTCGGCATCCAGCACATATTGGCGGCCCGGGCGGGACATCGCGGTTTCGCCGAACTGGTCCTGCAACAACGCCAGTACTGGATCGAGGACATGCACGACGGCGACGCCAAGGCGCTGGCACGTCGTCTCCAGCTCTGCGCGCAGGCCCTTCTCGATCAAGGTGGACAGGACGGGGCCGGGTTCGGACCCGATACCTTCCAACACACGATGCAACTGGAATCGGGTACGGATCAGGCTCCAGCGATGATGGACGATTTTGGCACTCTCGAACTGCGCCACCGTAGCACGGGTGATGGCATTCAGCGTCTCGCCGGTGGCGTCGGAAACGAGGTGGAGGTTGATTCGGTTGCTCATCTGGTCCCGGGCCTATGGGTGAGGATAACGGGGATATCGGGGGCGGAAACCCCGCCGAGCGTTGTCCCCAGACAGACTGTTCACAGGCGCGTGACTGGGGACGGTTTCGGCGGCCGAGGGGCGAACGGTGGGCGGTTGGCGAGACGGGTGCGGAATCAGTGACCTTGGCGATGGTCTTGCTGTGGACGAGTCGGGGACGGGGCGGCGACCAGCGGGGTACCACTTATCCACAGGGCCATCATCATCTTCTTCGATAAAGAGTCTTCCTCTTTTCTAGGAAGGGGCCAAGCCTGTTAGGAAGTGGGAATGGGCGATGAAGGGCAGGGAATGACGAAACCGATATTGCGGGCGCTTGCAGGCGAGGCGGTGTGGCCGCCGCCGCTGTGGCTGATGCGGCAGGCCGGGCGCTATCTGCCGGAATATCGGGCGATCCGGGCCGAGGCCGGGGATTTCATCTCGCTGTGCATCAACCCGAAGCTGGCCGCCGAAGTGACGTTGCAGCCGATCCGCCGCTACGGGATGGATGCGGCGATCCTGTTTTCCGACATTTTGATGTTGCCGTGGGCGCTGGGCTACGGGCTGCGCTTCGCCGAGGGCGAGGGACCGGTGCTGCCGCCGCTGCGGGACGCAGCGACGCTGGCCACGCTGGATTCGGCCCGAGTGCCGGGCGCGATCGAGCCGATTTTGGAGACGGTGCGCCGCGTGCGTGTTGAGCTGGACGCGACGCGGCCGGGGGAGACGGCACTGATCGGGTTCGCTGGCGCACCGTTTACCGTGGCTTGCTACATGGTCGAAGGACACGGTTCCAAGGAATTCGGGGCCGTACGGGGCATGGCATATCGCGACCCGGCCCTGTTCGGCGGGCTGATGGATATATTGACCAAGGCGACCATCGTTTACCTGTCGGCGCAGATCGAGGCGGGCGCGGAAGTGGTGATGCTGTTCGACAGTTGGGCGGGCGTGCTGCCGCCGCTGCTATTTGCAGCCCATGTGATCGAGCCGGCGCGGCAGATCGTGGCGGCGCTGCGGCAGCGGTATCCGCATGTGCCGGTGATCGGGTTTCCCCGGCTGGGTGGGCTGTCGATCGCTGACTACGCGCGCGTGACAGGTGTGCAGGGGCTGGGGTTGGACACGACGGTCGATCCGGCACTGGCGTCTGCGCTGGTGCCGGGGCCGGTCGCGTTGCAGGGCAACCTGGACCCCCTGGCCGTGGAAGCGGGCGGGCCTGCCATGCGGGAGGCGACGGGCAAAATCCTGGCAGCGATGCGGGGGCGGCCATTTGTGTTCAACCTGGGGCACGGAATCGTGCCCTCGACGCCCCCGGAGAATGTGGCCGCGTTGGTGGGCCTCGTTCGTGCCGCTTGATATTGCCGCGAAATCCGCCACGTTGGCGAGTATGTCGCGCCGCAAGACCGCTATCGTGCTGTTCAACCTCGGCGGTCCGGACCGCCCGGAGTCGGTGCGGCCGTTCCTGCTGAACCTGTTCACGGACCCGGCGATCCTGCGGGTGCCGTTCTTTGTGCGGCCAATTCTGGCGCGGATCATCGCCTACGCGCGCACCAAGCCGGCGACCGAGAATTACGCGCATCTCGGCGGCAAATCCCCGTTGCTGGAACTGACCGAGGAACAGGCCCGATCGCTGGAGGCGGCACTGCCGGACCTGGACGCCAAATGTTTCGTGGCGATGCGCTATTGGCACCCGTTCAGCGACGCGGCGGCGCGGGCGGTGAAGGCATGGGACCCGGACGAGATCGTGCTGCTTCCGTTGTATCCACATTACTCGACGACCACCACCGGCAGCAGCCTCAGCGCCTGGCGGGAGGCGGCGGCGAAAGTGGGGCTGGCAAAGCCGACGATTTCCGTCTGCTGCTATCATTCGGATCGCGGCTTCATCAATTCGACGGCCGCCATCGTCCGCAAAAGCTATCAGGAGGCGCGGGCGGCGTTGGACCCAGCGATTCCCTTGCGCGTGCTGTTCTCCGCGCACGGGCTGCCGGAAGTGATCATCCAGGGCGGCGATCCGTACCAGTTCCAGGTGGAGCGGACGGTCGCCGGCGTGGCGCGGCAACTGGCCATTCCGGGATTGGATTTCACCACCTGCTACCAGTCGCGCGCGACGCCGCAGAAATGGATCGGGCCGTCCACCGAGGCCGAGATCGAGCGGGCGGCGAAAGACAAGGTGGCGCTGCTGGTGGTGCCGATCGCGTTCGTGTCCGAACATTCGGAAACGCTGGTGGAACTGGATATCGAATACCGCGAGATCGCGGATCATCTGGGAGTTCCAGGGTATTTCCGCGTGCCGGCGCAGAACTCGAACGTCGGTTTCATCGCCGCTCTCGCCGATATGGTGCGCCATGCACAGGGGCAAGGTCCGGGGCTATGCAGCTTCGTCGGCGGGCGGGTGTGCCCGCACGCGCACGCGGACTGCCCGCATGCTCGTGCCGGGGTGGAGCCGGCGTCGGCCGAGGTGGTGCCGCTGGCCGCATGACACCGTTCGACCTGATCGCTGGCCGTCGGGCCGCGCTGCGTTTGGTGATCTTCGATTGTGACGGCGTGATCGTGGACAGCGAACCCGTATCAAACCGGATCATCGCCGAGGAACTGACGGAGCACGGCTGGCCGATGGCGGCCGAGGAGGCGACCCGACTGTTCCTGGGCGTCACGTTGCGCGACATGCAGCCGACCATCGAGGCAAGGCTCGGTCGGCCGCTTCCAGCGACGTGGCGGAGCGAGCTTGCGGCGCGAATGGTGGCTGCGCTGGCGGTGGAGGCGACGCCGATTCCAGGAGCGGTCGAAGCGCTGCGGTCGCTGACGGCGATGGGGGTACCATGGCGCGTGGCATCCAACTCGTCGCACGCCGAGATGCGGGCGAAATTCGAGCGGCTCGGCATCGCCGATCTGGTAGCCGGGCGCGTACATAGTCATAGCGAAGTGGCTCGCGCCAAGCCTGCGCCTGACCTGTTTTTGGCTGCTGCCGCCGCCGAGGGTGCCGCGGCGGCCGAGTGCATCGTGATCGAGGATTCGCTGCCGGGTGTGCAGGCGGCCGTTGCGGCGGGCATGGATTGCCTGGCGTATTCGCCGCATTCCGACGGCAGGATTTTGCGCACTCTCGGCGCCGTGCCGTTCCGGTCGATGGCGGACGTGCCGACATGGATCGAGGCCGGTTGGCGGCGGGTAGCGTGACGGATAGCGACGGATATCGCGCATGAATTGGCTGATTCCGCTCTATCCTTGGGTAAAATCGGCGCATGTCGTCAGCATGGTCGCCTGGATGGCCGGGTTATTCTATCTGCCCCGGTTGTTCGTGTACCATTGCGAGGTCGCGCGCGGCTCGCAGGAGAGCGAGCGGTTCAAGATCATGGAACGTCGGCTGTTGAAGCAGATCACCATGCCCGCGATGATCGCCACATTCGTGTTCGGCATCCTGCTGGCCGTCACACCCGGCGTGATCGACTGGGCGGCGGGGTGGTGGCACCTCAAATTGCTGTGCGTTCTGATCCTGGCCGCGTTCACCGGCAAGCTGGGCGCATGGCGGCGGGATTTCCTGGAGGACCGCAATACGCGGTCCACAAAATTCTATCGGATTGCCAACGAGGTGCCGACCATCCTGCTGCTCCTGGTGGTCGTGATGGTGATTGTTAAGCCGTTCTGATCGGCACTTGAAACGCTGGCCGAAATCCATCTGGCGATTGACGCGGCGTGCCTGCCTGCCTACGTTGCCGTGGATGACGGTGGTGGTTGCTTGGTCGCCCCTCGTTTTCCCTGCCCCCGCTCGTCGGGACAGTTGGTCTTCCATCCGGCTCTTCTTCACAGTTTGTGGACCGTTTGGTGGACCTTTCGCCGCGTTCGTGGGCGATAACGCCCGCGCGTTTGCGGGGTTCATCCCGCCCGGCCCTGTTCCCGTTCCCGACTGATGATCCTTTCCCGAGGCGTCCCGATGCACCTTGCCGAACTCAAGGCAAAATCACCCGCAGACCTGCTGAGTTTTGCGGAATCCCTCCAGATCGAAAATGCCTCGTCCTTGCGCAAGCAGGACATGATGTTCGCGATCCTGAAAAATCTGGCCGAGAACGAGCAGGCCATTCACGGCGAAGGCACGCTGGAAATCTTGCCTGATGGGTTCGGGTTCCTCCGCAGTGCCGAAAGTAACTATCTGCCCGGTCCGGACGACATCTATGTCTCGCCGTCGCAAGTGCGGCGGTTCGGGCTGCGTACCGGCGATAGCGTGGAGGGACAGATTCGCGCGCCGAAGGACGGGGAGCGGTATTTCGCGCTTTTGAAGCTGAACACGATCAATTTCGAGCCGCCGGAGGCCGTGCGCCACCGGATCAACTTCGACAATCTGACGCCGTTGTACCCGGACCGGCGGCTGAAGATGGAGCTGGAAAACTTCGTCTCCGTCGCCAAGGGGCCGCAGAAAGACCTGACTCCGCGCGTGATCGACCTGATCACACCGATCGGTATGGGACAGCGCGCGCTGATCGTGGCGCCACCGCGCACCGGCAAGACGGTGATGCTGCAAAACATCGCCACTGCCATCAGCCAGAACCACCCGAACGTTTTCCTTATCGTCCTGCTGATCGACGAGCGGCCGGAGGAAGTGACGGACATGGCGCGGACGGTGAAGGGGGAGGTGATCGCCTCCACTTTCGACGAGCCGGCGACGCGGCATGTGCAGGTGACGGAAATGGTGCTGGAGAAGGCAAAACGCCTCGTCGAGCACAAGCGGGACGTGGTGATCCTGCTTGACTCGATCACCCGGTTGGCCCGCGCCTACAACACCGTGGTGCCGAGCAGCGGAAAAGTGCTGACCGGCGGCGTGGACGCAAACGCGTTGCAACGGCCCAAGCGTTTCTTCGGCGCGGCGCGTAACATCGAGGAAGGCGGCAGCCTGACCATCATTGCCACCGCGCTGATCGATACCGGCAGCCGCATGGACGAGGTGATTTTCGAGGAGTTCAAAGGCACCGGTAACTCCGAAATCATCCTGGATCGCAAACTGTCCGACAAGCGCACCTTCCCGGCGATCGACATCACGAAATCCGGGACGCGCAAGGAGGAGTTGTTGGTGGACCGGGCCACGCTGTCGAAAATGTGGGTGCTGCGGCGCATCCTGAACCCGATGGGGCCGATGGACAGCATGGACTTCTTGCTGGACAAGCTGAAATATTCCAAGACGAACCAGGATTTCTTCGACGCGATGAATACGTGAGGTCTGGCGCGGGCGGATGCCTGAGCGAACTGGGCCTTAGCTGGGCTTCGCCTCGACCACCCAAACTGCGCCACCCAAGGCCACGGTTTCACTTCTGACGTAAGGCATCAGCGCAGCCCGGATCGCGGCGATGGCAGCAGGGCGCAATTCCTCCGGGGCTTCGCGCAGGGCGCGGCTGGCGGCGCCGATGTTGGTTGCTTGCTCCACCGCACGGTCCAGGCCGCCGCCCGCGCCGAGATCCAGCGACACATCGACCGGCGTTAGCGTCGGTGCCGACCAGCCGGCTTCGGTCAGGATACGGGCAACGCGCTCGGGATCGGCGAAGGCGAACGGGCCGGGGTCTTCGGGGCCGGGTTTGGGCAGCCGGGGGATGTGCGCGTAGGCGGCGTGCAGCGGCACCCGCATCCAGGGATTGTCGTCGAACGGGCGCCAGCAGACGAACACCATGCGGCCCCCCGGCCTCAGCGCCGTGCGCAGGTTGGCGAACGCGGCGACGGGGTTGCCGAAAAACATCACCCCGAAGCGGGAGAACAGCAGATCGTAGGCGCCCGGCGCGAAAGCGTGCGTGGTGGCATCGTCCAGCACCCAGGACAGGTTCTGTCGGCCCGCGCCGCGCTTGCGCGCCCAGCCGAGCATCGGTGCCGAAACGTCCAGGCCGGTGACGTGCCCCGTGGCGCCGACCGCCTCGGCAAGAATCATTGTCGTCGTCCCACAGCCGCAGCCGATATCAAGGATGCGCTCGCCCGGCTCTGCCGCAGCGGCGGTGAGCACGGCGGTTGTGATCGGTGACAATTGCGCGTCGGTGTGCGCCTGCTGCGCGACCCAGTGGGCGCCTCCGGGGCCGTTCCAGTAGGCGATCTGGTCGGCGTGAAGCTGCTGTGCGTCGCTCATCGGTAGCCCTCCGGTGTGCCCATCGGCGTCAGTCCGCCGTTCGGGCGTGTCGCGCCGTGGCGGCGGTCGTGCGAGCTTTTATTGCACTCATAAGAATATCCTTATATACCGCGCCCGCCCACTCACAGGAGCCTGTTCGATGGCCGACGCCGCCCTTTTCGCCGACTACAAGGTGAAAGACTTTTCCCTCGCCGCCTGGGGCGCGAAGGAAGTCTCGATGGCCGAGGACGAGATGCCCGGCCTGATGGCGATCCGCGCGGAATACGGCGATACCAAGCCGCTTAAGGGTGCGCGCATCGCCGGGTGCCTGCACATGACAATCCAGACGGCGGTGTTGATTCAGACGCTGCAGCATCTGGGGGCGACCGTGCGCTGGTCTTCCTGCAATATTTTTTCCACGCAGGATCACGCGGCGGCAGCGGTGGCAGCGGCGGGCACCCCGGTCTTCGCCTGGAAGGGCATGAACGAGCAAGAGTTCTGGTGGTGCATCGAGCAGACGGTGCGCGGGCCTGACGGTTGGACGCCGAACATGATTCTGGACGACGGCGGCGACCTGACGGTGCTGTTGCACGGCAAATACCCGGCGATGCTGGACGACGTGAAGGGCTTGTCGGAGGAAACCACGACCGGTGTGCATCGGCTGTGGGAGATGGCCAAGGCCGGCACGCTGAAAGTGCCCGCGATCAACGTCAACGACAGCGTGACCAAGAGCAAGTTCGATAATCTATATGGCTGTCGCGAAAGCCTCGTCGATGCGATCCGGCGCGGGACGGACGTGATGATGGCCGGCAAGGTCGCGGTCGTGAACGGTTTCGGCGACGTGGGCAAAGGGTCCTCGGCCAGCCTGCGCAACGCCGGGTGCCGCGTGATGGTCACGGAAGTCGATCCGATCTGCGCCTTGCAGGCGGCGATGGAGGGTTATGAGGTCGTCACGATGGACGACGCGGCCGACAAGGGCGACATTTTCGTCACCGCCACCGGCAACGTCGATGTCATTACCATCGAGCACATGCGGAAAATGAAGCACCGCGCCATCGTCTGCAATATCGGACACTTCGACAGCGAAATTCAGATCGACGCGCTGCGCAACTACACCTGGGACAACGTCAAGCCGCAGGTGGACGAGGTGGTGTTCCCGGACGGCAAGCGACTGATCGTGCTGTCCGAGGGCCGCCTCGTGAACCTCGGCAACGCCACCGGCCATCCGAGCTTCGTGATGAGCGCGAGCTTCACCAACCAGGTGCTGGCGCAGTTGGAATTGTGGACCGCGCCCGCCGGCAAGTACGAGCGGAAGGTTTACACGCTGCCCAAACATCTGGATGAGAAAGTTGCGGCGCTGCATCTGGCCAAGGTGGGCGCGAAGCTGACCAAATTGTCGCCCAAACAGGCGGAGTATATCGGCTCGCCGGTCAGCGGGCCGTTCAAGCACGAGTTGTATCGCTACTGAGGACGGCGCGGCGGGTGCGATTCTGCCGCCCCGCCCCTCGTCCTGCGCATGGGTGCAATAACGAAAACGCAAGTGTATCGGTTTCGGTATGATGTCATCACGTCCTCGGACCTTCATCGAAATGCCCGGGAACCCGTGACACGGTTCGGCGTATAGAATTGTCCACCGAAGCGACATGCCGAGGCGGGCGGCAGGCGTAGCGTGAAAAGAATCCGCGCCCACGAGGATGACATGTCTGAAGCAATGCCGCAGCCGGCTCCGATCGGGCCACTGACATCGGCGGTCAAGCGGGCGCTGGCCGAAGTGCCGGGTCCCACCATGCTGGCCGACCTGATGTTTCTGGAGCGATGGGAGATCGCGCCGATCCCCGGTGCCGCCGCCGCGCTGCGGGTCTCGCAAATTCGACGGGCCAACCCCGATCTGGTGGCGGCCGTCCGGGCGGAACTCGCCGCCGCGCGCCGGTCGCGGATCGGCTGACCGCCGCCGAAGATTGCGTCCCACGGGACGCGGTGGCAGCCTGCGCCAGAGGATAGGGCTGAGGGCGGCAGGATGGCGGTGCAAAAAGTTTTCCCCGATGCGGCCACCGCGCTGGCCGGGGTGCTGCGGGACGACATGACGATCATGTCCGGCGGGTTCGGCCTCTGCGGTATCCCGTCCGTACTGATCGAGGCCATTCGGGATTCCGGCGTCAAGGGCCTCACCGTCATCTCCAACAACGCCGGCATCGACGATGCGGGACTGGGGCTGTTGCTGGTCACGCGGCAGATTCGGCGGATGATCAGTTCCTATGTCGGCGAGAACAAAACGTTCGCGGCCCAGTACCTGGCCGGCGAGCTGGAGATCGAGTTCAATCCTCAGGGCACGCTGGCCGAGCGCATCCGTGCCGGCGGCGCCGGCATCCCTGCCTTCTTCACCCGCACCGGCGTCGGCACGCTGATCGCCGAGGGCAAGGAAGTGCGCAATTTCGACGGTGCGGACTATGTCATGGAACGTGGCCTACGCGCCGACCTGTCCATTATCCACGCCTGGAAGGCGGACACGGAAGGCAACCTCGTGTTCCGCAAGACGGCGCGCAACTTCAACCCGATCATGGCGACGGCCGGCGAAGTGACGGTGGCGCAGGTGGAATTCCTCGTCGAGCCGGGCGAGATCGAGGCCGACTCGATCATGACGCCCGGCATCTTCGTCAACCGCATCGTGCATGTGCCGGATGTGGACAAGCGGATCGAGCAGCGGACCGTGCGCAAGCACGCGTAGCAGGAGGATCGGCGATGGCCTGGACACGCGACGAAATGGCGGCCCGCGCCGCCCGCGAGTTGCAAGACGGATTTTATGTCAATCTCGGTATCGGCATCCCGACGCTGGTTGCCAATCATATCCCCCCCGGCGTCTCGATCCAGTTACAGAGCGAGAACGGCATGCTCGGCATGGGGCCATTCCCGTGGGAGGGGGAGGAAGATCCAGACCTGATCAACGCCGGCAAGCAGACCGTCACCGAGCTGCCGACCACCAGCTATTTTGACAGTGCCGCGAGCTTCGCGATGGTGCGGGGCGGGCATATCGACCTGTCGATCCTCGGCGCGTTGCAGGTCTCGGAACACGGCGATCTGGCGAACTGGATGATCCCCGGCAAGATGGTCAAGGGGATGGGCGGCGCGATGGATCTGGTGGCGGGCGTGCGGCGAGTGGTGGTGCTGATGGAGCACACGGCCGGCGGCAAACCGAAGCTGCTGAAGACATGCACGTTGCCGCTGACCGGGACGCGGGTGGTCGATACCGTGATCACGGATCTGGCGGTGTTCGAGGTGGGCAAGGACGGGCTGGAACTGACGGCAATCGCACCCGGCGTTAGCCTGGACGCGTTGCGCGCGCAGACGGAGGCGGCTTTCATCGTGCATCCGGACCTGAAGATCGCAGCCTGACGCTCTGACTGAGCGGCCCCGCACGCGGGGCGCCATGTCGCCTCGCACATGGATGGGATGATTCCGGCCCTTGATCCTGTGTCGATGCGAAGGCTATATGCGCGCCTCCCGTGGCGAACTGTGGGGCCGTAGCTCAGTTGGGAGAGCGCCTGAATGGCATTCAGGAGGTCAGGGGTTCGATTCCCCTCGGCTCCACCAAACATACCCATTGAGTGTGGACCGAACCGGCTGGGGCCGCTGCACACGGTTGATCCGGCCTCCCCCGCCTCGCAACGTCCGGTTGCGCGCGTGCGGAAAGCAGGGCATACAGATGTTTCAAACCACTATACCCACAAGCTCGTCCGATTCCTGAGCGTGGTCAGAAGCACCGGAGTTCCGTTATCGTGATCACCACCCGTCGGTCCCTGCTGGCTTCGCTGGGTCTCGCGTTGCCGGTCGCGGCGGTCGCGACCCAGGCGTCTGCGACCACCACCGCGTTGTCGCACCACGGCAAGAAACGAGGGCACCTCGCGCATTTGCCGCACGCCAAGCCGCACCGCACGGCGTCGGTGCGGCACGCCCACAACAAGCAGGCCTGATCCGGCGCACATCGCCGGTCGGCTGGCGCGCCGCGCCGTCGACGGGCGACTGCCGTTCGCGCCATGTCGCTTCCCCGCCTGCTCGCATTCCTGGTTGGCGTCAGCCGGCGCCACGCTCGCATCTTCATGCTCGCCGGCGTCGTGCTCGGCACTCTGTCCGGCTGGCTCGGTGCAGAGCGGCTCGGCATTTCCACCGACACGTCCGCCCTGTTCTCGGCCAGTCTGCCCTGGCGCCAGCGTCAAATCGCGCTGAACCGTGCGTTCCCGCAGTCGGAGAACGTTTTGGTTGCGGTGATCGACGCGAAAATCCCCGAAGAAGCCGACCAGACGGCGGCCGACCTCGCCGCCGCCCTGGCGGCCGACAGCGCGCATTTTCTTTCGGCGCACCGCCCGGATTCGTCGCCGTATTTCAACCGTAACGGCCTTCTGTTCCTCGACACGAAAACGCTCGGCGATCTGCTGGACCGCACGATCGACGCGCAGCCTTTCCTCGGCCAACTGGTCGCGGATCCGAGTGCCAGGGGCCTGTTCGCGGCGCTCAGCCTGCTGGCCGTCGGAGTGCAGCACGGCCAGGGCAACCTCGCACCGTTCGCGCCAGCCTTGCGGGCGTTCCATATCGCCCTGGCGGCGGCGTCAGACGGGCACGCCGAGCCGCTGTCCTGGCAATCGCTGCTCGGCGGCGCGGTGGCGGAGAAGGCCGGGCCGTATCGGTTCGTGCTGGCCCAGGTCCGGCCGGACTATGGGGCCTTGCAACCCGGCGGTGCAGCGACCATGGCCCTGCGGGCGGCGGCGGCCCGGCTGGAATTCGTCCGCGACGGCCTGGCCCATGTTCGCGTCACCGGCGACGTGGCGCTGGCGGATGAGGAGTTCGGCACCATCGCGCAGGGCATGGCGCTCGGCACGGTCGGCAGCATTGTCCTGATCGCGCTGTGGCTGACGCTGGCGTTGCGGTCCTGGCGGCTGATCGTGCCGGTGTTGCTGACGCTGGCGCTCGGCCTGTCGCTGACGGTCGGGTTCGCGGCGCTGGCAGTGGGCACCCTCAATCTCGTGTCGGTCGCGTTCGCGATCCTGTTCGTCGGCATCGCCGTCGATTTCGCCATCCAGATCGCGGTCCGGTTCCGGCAGGCGCTGTTTCAGGTGAAGGAAACCGCGCTCGCCCTGGTGACGACCGGCTACGAAGTCGGCCCGGAAGTGTTTGCCGCCGCCATCGCCGCCGCGTGCGGGTTCTTGGCCTTCGTGCCGACGGCTTTCGCGGGCGTGGCTGAACTCGGCCTGATTGCCGGCGCCGGCATGGTGATCGCGCTGGCCTGCACCATCCTGTTCCTGCCCGCTGCCATAACCCTGTTCCACCCGAAGCCGGAGGCGGCGCAGGTCGGCGTGCCCCAGGGCGACGCGCTGGAATCCGCACTCGTGCGGCGCCGCTGGCCGGTGCTGGCGGCATTCGCGCTGGTGGCGCTGGCGGGGCTGGCGCTGATCCCCAGCCTGCGGTTCGACAGCGACCCGCTGCACACCAAAGACCCGACGACGGAGGCGATGCGGACGCTGGCCGATCTGGTCGCCTCGCCGCTGACCGACCCGTACAGCGTGGAGGCCATCGCGCCCACGCTTGCGGATGCCGACACGCTGGCGGCAAAGATCCGGGCCCTGCCGGCCGTGGCCCAGGTGCTGACCCTGTCCAGCTTCGTCCCCACCGACCAGCCGCCGAAACTGGCGCTGCTGGCGGACGCGGCCGACGTGCTGGCGGCGACCCTGACATCGCCGACGCCCGCCGCCCCCGTGACCACCGCCGGGCTGCGGCTGGCCGCCGGCACGACGCTGGCCCATCTGGAAGCGGTGCTGACGAAGCTGCCGCCGGATGATCCGCTGCGGCCGATCACCGCCGACCTGCGCGCGCTGGCGGCGGCGCCGGACGACATCCTGCTCGCCGCCAACGCCTCTCTGGTCCGCTTCCTGCCGGCACAACTGGACCGGCTGCGCGCGGCGCTGGATGCTCGGCCCGTGACCGTGGCCGACGTTCCGCCGGATATTGCGCTGGGCTGGCGGCTGCCGAACGGGCAATCGCGGCTCCAGGTTCTCGGCGCGCCGAGCACGCGCGACAGCGCCGGGCTGCATGCGCTGGTGGCACAAGTGCGCACATTGGCGCCGGACGCCACCGGCGCCGCCGTCGGCATCGTCGAGTCGGCTGCCACGATCATCGGCGCCTTCCGCGAGGCGGCTATTTTCGCGCTGCTCGCCATCACCGCAATTCTTGCGGTGACGCTGCGGCGCGTGCTGGATGTGGTGCTGGTATTGGCGCCGCTGCTGCTGTCGGCGCTGCTGACCGTCCTGGTCGTCATCGTCAGCGGCATGACGCTGAATTTCGCCAACATCATTGCGCTACCGCTGCTGTTCGGCGTCGGCGTGTCGTTCAACGTCTATTTCGTCATGAACTGGCGCGCCGGCGCCAATCGGTTCCTGAGCACCTCGACGGCACGCGCCATCCTGTTCTCGGCGCTGACGACATCGACGGCGTTCGGCTCCCTGGCGCTGTCGCGGCATCCTGGCACGTCGAGCATGGGCGTTCTGCTGCTGGTCAGCCTCGGTTGCACCCTGGTCTCGACGCTGCTGTTCGTGCCCACGCTGCTGCGGTCGCTGAAGCCGCCTGCGCTATGATTTGCGCCCGGCCTCCAGCGCCTCGGTCTTGGTCCGCAGGCTCGCGATCAGCTTGCCCGCGTCGCCGCTGCCGACCAGGGCGCGGAAATCCGAGCGTTGCACGGCCACGCGGCTGATCGAGCCGTCCAGCAGGACATCGACTGCTTTCCAGACATCGCCGTTGCGCCGCATCACGTAGTCGATCCGCGTGCCGTCGCCGCTCTTCGGCACGATCCGGGTGGCGACCACCTGATCGTCGCCGACGGCCCGGGTCTGCGGCAAAATCTCGAATTTTTCGCCGGAAAACCCGTCGAAGTTCGCCACATAGCTGGCAATCGTGTAGCGGCGAAAAATTTCGGTCAGCTCAAGCTGCTGGGGTAGCGGGATCGCCGACCAGCGCGAGCCGACCGAGATTTTCAGGATTTGCGGCAGGTCGAACGCCGCCTCGATGGCCGGGGCGGCGAGCCGCGCCCGCTCGCCGAACGGGGTTTTCGCCCCCGCATGCATGATTTGCAGCAGCGCGTCGTCCAGCGCATGGATCGGGGCCGACGGATCGGTGGCCTGCGCGAACGCGCGGCGCCCGGCGGCGAACGCGGCCCCGGCCAGCAGCAGCCTGCGGGGCAAAAGCCGGTTCACGCGGCGCCCCCCAAAGCCTGTGTTGCGGCGGCGGCGATGTGGGGGGCGTCGAGGCCGGCGGCGGTCAGTTGGCGGGGTTGGGACTCGTGGTCGATGAAGCGGTCGGGCAGCACCATCGGC
>CAJCJG010000040.1 GCA_903970625.1 Solirubrobacterales bacterium 70-9
CGCGTCGCCGTTGGCGACGGCGAGGAAGCTGGCGAGCCGGGCTTCCGACGCGAGAAGATCGTAGCAGCTTCGATCGAGGCTGCCGTCGCCGGCCAGGAAGCCGATGGAGAGCAGCTTTCGTTCGGGATCGAGGAGGAAGTCGAATCGCATCTGGCCGGCGAGCGCACGGGCACGTTCCGCGATGGCTAGCAATCGCCGCTCCAGGGTTCGGCCCCGACTGCCCGGCGACGTGCAGGGACCGCCATCGGTCGCCGAAGCGGCGAGGTCTGCGACGCTCGGTAGAGCCGCGCCTGGGGGGATTTGGCCCCGCAGGTCGGCCTCGCGTGCGTGACTGGCAATGGCACGGCTGACTGCTTGCGCCCAGTATAACACGTCAGCCGCAAGTGAGGCCGAGGTTGACCCACTGGCCGCGTGAAGCGACTCGGCAAGGTCGATGCAACGCTGCGTTTCGTCCGCGATATCTGCCGGAGCAGCATCCTGCGACAGATCGAGCTTTCGCGAAAGCGCGTCCAGTGCGACGTTCAATGCTTCGCAGCGGACCTGGTCCGCATGCGTGCTCGATTGCAGAAGTTTCGTCGTCTGGCGGCAGACGGCCACCATGTCGGCGACGCCCGTGCTCCACCGCCCCAGCGGCGGCGCCGCGTTCCACGCCTCGCAACAGTTTGCGAGCGCGATCAGATGTCCCGCGAGATTGCCGCTATCGACCGACGAGATGTATTTCGGGTCGAGCGGGCGAAGGTCGGCCGTTCCATACCAGTTGTAGAAGTGCCCGTGCAGCCGCTCCAGGCGGTCCATCGTGGCGAGCGTGGCTTCCAGCCGCCCAGTCGCATCGGCAAGGCCGATCCAGCCAAACTCGCGCGCCGCAACAACGGACAGAAGATAGAGGCCGATGTTGGTGGGAGATGTGCGGCGGGCGAGAACGGGGCGCGGATCTTCCTGGAAATTGTCGGGAGGCAGCATGTTGTCGTCCGGCGTGACGACCGCTTCGAAAAAGCGCCATGTGCGCAACGCAATGGCACGCATCGCCATCGCATCCGGCAAGGAAACCGGCGCACTGTCGCCGCTGACATCGCTGCGGCTGATGCGCCAGGCGACCACGGGCGCAAGCAGCCATAATACCGCGAACGGGACAACGATCGCCCATGCATAGGGCCGGGACAGCGGCAGCAATCCGAGGGATAGGATCGCCACGACGAGCGTGCCGAGCATACCGCGATAGTGGCTCTTGATGGTTTCGGTACCGCGCGCTTTCGCTTGTTCGGCCGTTGTCCATTGGAGCAGCAGGCGATGAGTGATGAACAGCCGAATCAGCGTGCGCACGATGGCATCGGCCATGAGTGCGGCGTGTTCCGCGACCAGCGCGATTCGTAGTGCGATCTGCGTGCCGGCAAGACGCGTGTCAGCCCAGACGCCCCGCAGGTGTCCGCGCAAGGAGGTTTGCAAACGCTTTGGCAGTAGGCTGTCGCAGAGGGCGACAAGCGATGGAAACGCGAGCGACAGCAACACGAAACCGGTCGCGCAAAGCGCCTGACCGACCGGCAGCAGCCAGCCTGCGAACAGGGCCAATATGAGGACCGGCGGAGTCAGGCTGCGCCGAAGGTTGTCGAGCATCTTCCAGGCGCCAAGCCGCGGCATTGCCCGGCCGCTACGACCGAAAATCCAGGGCAGCAATTGCCAGTCACCGCGCGTCCAACGATGTTCCCGGGAGGCGGCGACATCGTAGCGCGCAGGAAATTCGTCGATGACCTCGACGTCCGAGGCAAGGCCGGCGCGCGCGAAGACGCCTTCGAACAGATCGTGACTCAGGAGCGCGTTGTCCGGCACGCGGTCTGCTAGCGCCTGTTCGAAAACGTCGAGATCGTAAATGCCCTTTCCAGCGTATGAGCCTTCGTCGAACAGGTCCTGATAGACATCCGATATCGCGGCGGCGTACGGATCGATCCCGCCGGCCGTGGAGAAGGCATATTGAAAGATCGACGCTTCCATGCCGACCGGCAACGACGGGGTGACGCGCGGTTGAAGGACGCCGTGGCCGCCGATGACGCGCCGCAATGTTGGATCGAAGATCGGGCGATTCAGGGGGTGCGCCATCTTGCCGACCAGTCGGCGCACGGTTTCGCGCGGCAGGCGCGTGTCGGAGTCGAGCGTGATCACGTAGCGAATGCCGGTCGGCACTTCGCCGCCCAGTGGCATGAAGCTGGTGTCGGTCGCGCCGCGCAACAGGCGGTTCATCTCATGCAGTTTGCCGCGCTTGCGTTCCCAACCGATCCACTGCGACTGACCGTCGTTCCAAACCCGCTTGCGATGTAGCAACAGGAAGCGGTGATGGCCGCCGGGCATCGGATAGAGGCGGTTGAGCCTAGCGATACCGCCGACGGCCGCGTCAAGCAGCGTTTGATCGTCCGGCGCGACCTCCGTGGGCGAGTCCGTCCAATCGGTCGCGAGCGCGAATACGATATCGCCATCAGGGCTCGCGAGATGATGAATCTCCAGTTGGTCGATCTGATCGACGATAGCGGACACCGTCGTCAAAAGTGTCGGCACCACGACGAGGGTGCGTAGCGACTCCGGGATACCCTCGCGTAACGACAGCGACGGCAAGGATCTCGGAGGGTAACACGCCGCGAGAAGCCTGTTGAGCAGCGCCACCGCACTATCGGCCGACGGCAGCAGAGCAAGCAGTCCCGCCACGACAAGTCCGAGGGGTCCGAGGCCACATCCGGCCAGGGCCAGCAACGGCAAGACCATGATCGCAAGTGTGAAGAAGGCGATCGCGCCCACGTATCCCGAGACGCCGAGTTCCGTGCCGAGCCGGCGAAGCTGTTCGGCAAGCGGGACGCGGTAGCCGATCATGGCCTCGAACTCAGTGCGCCCGGCGCCGATCAGGAAGTAGCCCGGATCAACGACGTCCGTTGCATGCGCGCCGTGTTCGCGGCGCCTTTGCAGTAGCGTGCGCGTAATGTGAAGCTCCGACAATCCGGAGCCGCGCGCGAACTCTTCGATCGTCGTGCGGTAGCGGTTGCGGGTGGCGAAGTCCATGCTACCGAAATCGCTGGCATCGCGCAGCAATTCGTCCACGAGGCTGACGCTCTCGACCAACTCGGGCCAATCGACTGCCGACACCATGCGCATGCTGGTGATGACGTTGCGGATGGTGACGGTCATCGCAGCATGGTCCTGGTGCTGCGTCGCCACGATGTCGTCGGACGTGGTTCCCTGCGCCGCGAGCCTATTTTCGAGCCAGAGAAGCGCGGGCGTCGCGTTGGGATCCTGGCCACGCAGCCGCTGGACGAGTTGCACAGCGAAAGCGGGATGCAACGGGGTCGTCGGAAGGCTGTTCAGGACCGCCGGCAATGCAACGGATCGCGGTTCGTCCGGACCCAGAATTTCGTCCGCGATGGCGTCGGCGCGCTCCCGTGCCAGACGATCGTTGATCAAATGTGTCGCCGCGCGACGAAGATTTTCGACCAGCACGATACGCAGAGTGATGGCAATCGCCCAGAGCTCGCCAATGGTGAGCGGTTGTACCTGCTGATAGGCCTTGACGAAGCGATACAGCAAATGAGGGTCGAAGCGACTATCGGTGTGGGCAATGAATGCCCATGCAATGCCAAGGACGCGCGGATAGCCGGTGAACGGGCCTGCCAAAAGTTTCGGAAGCTGGCGATAGTAGCCCGGCGGAAGATCGTCGCCGATTTCGCGGACCTGATCTTGGATGACGTGATAATTATCGACCAGCCACTCCGCTGCCGGCGTCAATTGCTGGCCTGCCACCGACGCGCGGGTGAGCGTCGCATACGCGGCAAGGAGGAGGCGCGCATTTTCCCGCAGCCGCCGCGACAAAGAACGCCCGCCGCTGCCTCGATCCGAGTCATTGACGGGCTGTGCCGCAGCAAGACTTATCGCGTGCTGCTCAAGCCTTTCCGGACTGAACAGCTCGGCCCGGACGAGCTGTTCGTTCGCGGTGGACCGGGTCCAAGGCTGCTGATGACGGCGCCGACTACGCTGGGTCAAAACGCACCGTTTCTGTGGAGCGCGCGTCCGGTGACGAAAACGCCGGCCCGGTCGGCCTCAATCCAACCGCCGAATTTGTCTCACGAGCGACGATACCCAGAGCGCGACCTGTCGGGTTCCATCGAGCGGCGCATAGACGGGGCCGGGCGCGTCGTACAGCGTCGACTGCACGCCGGAACGTCCTGCCCGCAAAGCCGGGTGTCTTCGGAGAGACGTATTCCCCCGAGTCTGCGAAGCGGAGGGCGAACGGCCCTCCTGGCGTAGGAATGGGCCGAAATCAGTTCCGCCCGCATCGATCTCGCGTTTTGTTGAGGGAGCATTCATTCCTATAGATGCTGAGTGGAGACCAGGAACGCCGAGGGTCGAATCCATCTGCAACTCCTTCATAGGAAGAATTTATGCCCCTACGCAGGCCCCATGCGGCATCCCCTCGGTCGTGACGAAGCGATGCCTGAAACCGCTTTGCTTACGCTCCAGAGTCCGTCGGGTCCGCAGCTAGAACGCGGTGTCCCCACTTCGGGTTCCATCACGCGTGCGGTGACGACCATGCCGAAGCAGCACACTCTCAACTCTTCCGATCAAACAAAGTTCAAAGTGAAACCCGGTTGGAAGCACGGCGCTTGCCTTGCAACGTCTTGTTGCTTGCCCATAGAATTTTCATCGAAGCGAGGCGTCATCGAGCGGCGAGGAAACCGTCATGCGTGAGGCCGCAGCCGCACTTTCTCGACCGACGCAGCCGGACCTGTTTGCTGGCGGTGGGGTCATGGGCAATCGGATGCGCAGCTATGATTGGGCCGCAACCAACCTCGGCCCACCGGATGGCTGGCCGCAGAGTTTGAAAACTACCATCAGCATCATGCTCAATTCCCGTTACGCCATGTGGATGGCGTGGGGGCCAGACCTGACATTTTTTTGCAACGACGCCTACGAGCCAACGCTGGGCGTGAAAAGCGCCTGGGCGTTGGGTGCGGCGTCGGACCAAGTGTGGGCGGAAATCTGGGGCGATGTCGGTCCGCGCATCCAGCACGTCCTGGCAAACGGCGGTGCGACGTGGGACGAAAGCCTGTTGCTGCTCCTGGAGCGCCGAGGCTTCCCGGAAGAGACCTATCATACTTTTTCCTACAGCCCGCTACGCACGGACACCGGCGAAATCGGCGGCATGCTCTGTGTCGTGACCGAGGAAACCGAGCGGGTCATAGGCAGCCGGCGGCTGGCGATGCTGCGCGATCTCGCGGCGGGTCTGTCAACCGCGAAGAGTGAGGCCGACGTGGCGGACTCGGTGCGGCGAATCCTGGGCGAGGAAAGCCGAGATCTGCCGTTCACCCTAACCTACCTGTTCGAGGCCGACAGCGCCGCCGCCCGACTCGTCTGCGCGACCGGATTGCCTGCGGGCCATCCCGCCGCTCCGCCGACCATCGACGCGGGGGCGACTTGGCCTTGGCCCGTGGCGGCGTTGCGGAGCAGTGCATCGCCGGTCCGGGTCAGTGACCTTGCCGTCCTCGGTTCGCTGCCGTCCGGCGGTTGGAACGAGCCGCCGCGTCAAGCCCTCGTGCGGCCCATCGCGCAACAGGGCGAGGACGCCGCCGCCGGTTTCCTGGTCACGGCCATCAATCCGTTTCGCCCAATAGATGCGTCGTACGAAGGATTCATCGCGCTCCTCGCGGGCCAGATCGCCGGCAGTCTCGCCAGCGCGCGGGCGCATTCGGACGCGCGACGGCGTGCCGAGGCCCTGGCGGAACTCGATCGTGCCAAGACCGCGTTCTTTTCCAACATCAGCCACGAATTCCGGACGCCGCTGACACTGATACTCGGCCCGCTGGAGGCGCTGCTGGCGCAGCAAACTCCGCCTCTCGACGCCAGCCAGCGTGCCCAAATCGAGACCGTGCATCGCAACAGCATGCGCCTGCTCAAACTTGTCAATTCGCTGCTGGACTTTTCCCGGATCGAGGCGGGGCGAATCGACGCGACCTTTCGGCCGACGGATCTGTCGCTCGTCACGGCCGATCTGGCATCGAGCTTCCGCTCGGCTATGGAGGCTGCGGGACTCGAGTTCTTGGTCGATGCCCCTTCCTTGCCGCAGCCGGTCCATGTCGACCGCGACATGTGGGAAAAAATCGTCCTCAACCTGCTGTCCAACGCGTTCAAGTTCACGATGCAGGGTCGTGTTCATGTGAGGTTGCGACCGTCGGCCGATGCGAGGCAGGCTGTGCTGACGGTGTCCGATACCGGGGCCGGAATTCCCCAGGCGGAGATTCCGCGCGTGTTCGAACGGTTCCATCGTGTCCAGGGCGCGGCCGGCCGGACGTTCGAGGGCAGCGGCATCGGCCTCGCGCTGGTTCAGGATCTGGTTAAATTGCACGGCGGGACGATCGGCGTTGACAGTGAATTGGGGAGCGGCACGACCTTCACTGTCGCGCTGCCGTTGGGCACCGCCCATCTTCCGCCGGAGCGCCTGGGAGAGTCCGGCGCTGCCGAGACGGACGGTCGCCGCGCGGTGGCGTATGCGGAGGAGGCGCGCCGGTGGCTCCCGCAGTCTGCTGGGACCGACCTGAGCGGCGCTTTCGACGAATTGGTCAGCGCCGGACGTGGCGAGCAAGCGGAGCCCGACATCCCGGGTGGGCGCGTGGTCCTGGCCGACGACAACGCCGACATGCGCGATTTTGTCCGCCGCCTGTTGGTAAACCGGGGCTACGACGTCGAGGCTGTCGCGGACGGGCAAGCCGCATTGGACGCGATCCGCGCGAATCGGCCGGACCTGGTGCTGTCGGACGTGATGATGCCGCAGCTCGACGGGTTCGGGCTGCTGTCGGCCATTCGCGGCGATGCGGACTTGCGCAATATCCCGGTCCTGCTGCTGTCGGCACGCGCCGGCGAGGAGGCGCGCGTCGGGGGCGTGAACGCCGGGGCGGACGATTATCTGACAAAGCCATTCTCGGCGAGTGAACTGATGGCCCGTGTCGATGCCAACGTGGCGCTGGCACGGGCACGGCGCGAGGCGATTCAAACCTTGCAGTCGTTGAATGAGACTCTCGAAGTGCGGGTTGCCGAGCGCACGCGCGAGCGCGACCGCGTTTGGCGGCTATCGCGCGCGTTGATGTTGGCGGCAACGCCGGATGGGACGGCGTTGGCGACCAATCCGGCGTGGGCCGAGACACTGGGGTGGGATGAAGCGGCCCTTGGTGGCCGGTCGTTGCTCGATCTCGTGCATCCGGACGACAAGGCCACCGCGACGGAAGCACTCGAGTCAATTGCGAATGGCTGCCGCACCTTCCAAGTGGACTGTCGAACGCGAGGCCGGGACGGGCTGTACCGGTATGTTGAATGGAATGCGGTCGCCGAGGAGGGGATCATATACGCCGTCGGGCGGGACGTCACGGACGCCAAAGCGGCAGCGGAGCGCCTGCGTCAATCTCAGAAAATGGAGACGATTGGCCAACTGACAGGCGGTGTGGCGCATGATTTCAACAACCTGCTGACCGTCATTATCGGCAACATCGAGACGATACGTCGTCACATCGAGCACATGGATGACGCCCTCGCGTCGCGGCTGCGTCGGGCCAGCGACCAGGCGATGCGCGGCGCGGACCGGGCCGCCACACTCACGCAGCGGCTGCTGGCATTCTCGCGGCGGCAACCCCTCGATCCCAAGCCGATCGATGCCAACCGCCTGATTCTCGGGATGTCGGACCTGTTCAACCGCACGTTGGGCGAGCACGTCGCGGTTGAGACGGTCGTCGGCGTTCGGCTCTGGCTTGCCCACGCGGATCCGAACCAGCTCGAGAACGCGTTGCTCAACCTTGCCGTCAATGCCCGCGATGCGATGCCAAAGGGCGGCAAACTGACTATCGAGACCTGCAACGTCTATCTCGACGAGCGCTATACCAGTTCCGTCAGCGAACTGTCCCCGGGGCAGTACGTGCAGATCGCCGTCAGCGACACCGGCACCGGCATGAGCAAGGAGCTGTCCGCGCAAGCTTTCGAGCCGTTCTTCACCACCAAGGATGTCGGCCACGGCACGGGCCTGGGTCTGTCGCAAGTCTATGGCTTCGTCAAGCAATCCGGCGGCCATGTGAAGATATATTCCGAACTCGGCGAAGGAACGACCGTCAAGATTTACCTTCCCCGCCTGGTCGGTGCCGAAGTGCCGCAGGAGCCGGACGAACAACGGCAGGAGGCACCGCCGGGCGACCTGGGCGAAATGGTTCTTGTTGTGGAAGACGACGACGATGTTCGGGCCTACTCCGTCGAGGCGCTCCGTGACCTTGGCTACCGAGTCTGCGAGGCGCCCAACGGCGCGACCGCGCTGCGCGTGTTGAAGAATGAGCCGAGGATCCGGCTGTTGTTTACCGATGTCGGTTTGCCCGGCGGCATGAACGGCCGCCAACTCGCCGATGCTGCGCGGGCGCTGTCTCCCAGATTGCTCGTGTTGTTCACAACCGGCTACGCCCGCAACGCCATTGTCCATGGCGGACGGCTGGACCCTGGTGTACACTTGATTACGAAACCGTTCAGCTACGACGAACTCGCTGCAAAGGTGCGCGATGTGTTGGATTCTCGTATGGTGCCGCCCCGTATCCTGGTGGTCGAAGACGAACCTTTGGTCAGCATGATGGCGGCTGAAGCGCTCGACGAGGCCGGCTTTGCCGTCGAGGAGGCGGCGAGCGCGGCGGAGGCTCTGGCGAAATTGCGTCGCGAGAGCGAAGTGTTCGACGCCGTAATTTTGGACATGCGGCTCCCGGACGGCACCGGCGACAACCTTGCTCGCGAGTTGCGGGCCATGCGCGCGGATCTGCCGATCGTGATTGCCAGCGGGTACGACAGGGCGCCGCTCCAGCAATTGTTTGCCGACGACGCCCGTATTGTCGTCGTCGCCAAGCCCTACCTCGGAGACGATTTGCGGGTTGCTTTGCGCCAGTTGGGTGTGCAGACGGAGCCAGCGTGACTGTCCAGGCATTCACGCGCATCATTCAACAGGAAAGGCGGCCCCGCCAAATGGCGGGGCCGCCTTCTCGCATAAAGCCACAGATATTCAGATGACTGGCACGTAGTAGTCGTCGATTCTTTCGCCCCACGCGTGGTCGTCCCACGAGGGCTGCTCCCGGCTATCGTAAGCCGGCCCGTTTTCGAGCTGGATGCGGCTGATATTGACGACGTAGCCGCCCAATCCCGGATCGTATTTCAGCGTGTTCCACGGCAAGGGATGATGCTTGTCTCCGATGCCGAGAAATCCGCCGAAGCTGAGAACCGCATACTTCGCATTGCCGGACAGCTTGTCGATCATTATGTCGTCGATACTGCCGATTTTCGAACCGTTCGGATCATACACTGTCGTTCCGCTCACGCGGCTCGCGGCAATCAGAGGTCCGTGGGACAGTGTCGGGTCTCTCATGTCGTCCATGTGTGAACACTCCCTATGGTTTCGTTGCAGGCGATGGCGCCCGCAACCAGCACTCAGCCGGCGCGCAGCGATTGCCGAAGCGCGTCGGCGCCTGCGCTGGCCGACGACACCCCGCCGTTGACGATTTGGGCGGCAGTTGCCGACCGCCCGTAATACGATGCGTTCCAGTCGGTCCGTGGCTTGATGACCGACCCTTCGAGGGTGATGCCGGCGTAGGCCCCCTTCGATTTGGCCCAGGCTACGATATCCGCGTGCCCGTTCGCCGTCGTTGCGGCTTGGGCATTCGAACCGACGACGAGAACCGTCAACCCCGCTTCCGCACCGATCTTGAACTCGTCCCGCATGAACGCCTGAAGCCCGCGTTCGGTCATGATGAACAGGACGAGTTCGGCTACTTCAATGCCGATTTGAAGGCCAAAAGATGCCGACCCAATCACATAGAAAGCCGGCTGGCCCCATCCGCGCCCGGCTGTGCGCGAGATGAGCACGCCGTCGCCGCCCTCTCCGCCGACGAAGAAGCCGCCTTTGACCAGTTGTGGAACAACCATAACCGCCCGGGCTTGCCGAAACAGATCGCCGGAGTTGCCAAACTGTGGGTCGTGCTTGGCATCGACGACCACCGCGCGGGCTTGATCGAGCAACACCTGCGGCTCGTTCGAGGCCGCGTACGCGCCAAATGGCAGCAACGCCGCAATTGCCCCGCCCGCCGCGCCGATCGCAAAAGCCCGTCGGCTGACGCCTGGGGAGCAACCGGCCGACATTGCCGGCGTGCTGCTAGGGCTGGCGATGTTCGGCATGGGGATATCATTCACCTTGTGCATTGTGACCTCGCTAGGTGCGAACGTTATTGACGAGAACACCGGCTCTCGCTGCGATATTCCGTCGCGTGTTTGGCTTTGGCTGAGCACAACCCGTAAAGCCGCACCCTTGGTTCTGGTTCCAACGGCGGCAGATAATTTTGCCATGTCCCGCCGGAGCGCGTGTCGCCCTACTCCGGGCGCGGTTCAGCGCGCGCTGGCATCGGCGGCGGAACCCAGCGGCATGCAAAGCGACAATTTTCCGTTTGTATCATCCTGATCCAGGCGCGCCCCGAGCTGGCGAACATAGGCAGCCATCAATTTGCGCCGCAGAAAATCGAACGCGACGCCACCGGCCCATTCGCCATTGATGGAGACCCAGCGGCTGTCTTCGGTCGTATGCGTTGACAGGATCACCCGCCCATCGCCCGCCAGCGCACGATCCAGAAATGGCGGCAGACTCACCGACAGATACAGGCCCAGGGCAATCGCCTGGTCCAGTCCAATCGTGCCTTGCGGCCCCAGTCCATCGACAACGACTTGATCGGGCGCAACCCCGGCGATGACGCGCAAGGCGGACACCAGTTCGGGCAGCAACTCCGACGCTGCGACCTCGACCATTGGCCCGGTCGCATAGACCAAGCGGTAGGCGACCGCCATCGAGGTCACATGCTCCTCGATGAACCTGATCTCACTGCGCGTTGCCGGATCGGCAACCCGCTTGGTCAGGTTGATGAGACTGGCGATGATCTGGAAGTTGTTTTTGACGCGGTGGTTTAGCTCCCGGACCAGCGCAAGCGCGTCAGCATCCGCCGTCATCGCTACAGATTCATTGGCGATCAGCTTACGGGCTGCGAGTTCGCGGCACCGCTCGACGCCGAATCCAGGGCAGCCTCCCACATGACATCGGGCCCGAACGCCTCGCCACGGCCGACCGCAAGCGACTCGCACAGTTTTGCGCGCGCACGGTTGACACGGCTTTTCATTGTCCCGACTGCGCATCCACACACTGCGGCCGCTTCCTCGTAGGACAGCCCGGAAGCGCCGACCAACAAAAGCGCCTCCCGGTGATCGGGCGCCAGGCGTCCCAGCGCGACGCGGAAATCCTGGAACTGCATGTGGCTATCTTGCGTCGCGTGGGTCGCCAGTCGCGCCGCATACTGCCCATCAGGATCGTCCACCTCGCGACGCCGCTTACGCAACTGTCCGTAGAACTCGTTGCGCAGAATGGTGTAGAGCCATCCGACCATGTTTGAGCCGGGTTCGAAGGACGAGAGATTGGCCCAGGCCTTGACGAGCGTTTCCTGCACCAGATCGTCCGCCATGTCGGAGCGACCGCACAGCGCCACCGCGAACGCGCGCAGGCGCGGCAGGGCCGCCAACATGTCGGATTTCGGGCTTGATATACTGCCGGGAACGGCAGCAACGGCCCGGCGCTGCGGCGCTATCTCGGTCACGATTTTGGCGCCTGCTTACGCTCCAGCTCATCCAACAGTTTCAGAAAGCGATCCGGAACGGGTTGTTGGGCAACCTCGTCGTAAACCGCCCGAAGTTGCCGCCCGATATGAGCCTGGAGTTCCGGACCCAACCCCGCCGCGCCCTCTGGCAAATGCAGGTGGCCGTGCTCATCGGAAGTCGCATGCGTTTTCATCGTGTCTTTCAAAGGCGGCTTATCTTTGTGGCGCTCGCCCATCATGATTCCAACTCGCTCGGGACGATCAGGTTCCAGCCATGGCAGTCTAGTTCTCTGTGTAGCGATTCGGGCAGGCGCGTGCCAGCCTTACAGGCGCGCGCCACTGCGATGAACTCCGCGACACGCAGAATCGTTCCATGGGGCTGGAACCTTTTTGGCGTGATAGCGTTCTATCGTCCGAGCTAGGGGGAGTTCGCTGCTCCGCGCGACGGCGACTCGTGCCAACCGGGAGGTTCCATGACTGTTTCCGTCACCATCGCGCGCCATATACCTATGCTGCGTCGCTTCGCTCGGGCGCTTACCGGGGACCAAGCCAGCGGCGATAGTTATGCGATAGCCACCATTGAAGCCATCGTGGCGGGCGATTTGTCGATCGGGCAAGCCAAGGATGCGCGGCGAGAGCTTTTCAGCGTGTTCGTATCGGTCTGGCGTTCCATCCCGCTGAATGGAGTCCAGCCGCAGATTGACAACAGTTCCGGCCCCGTTGCTGCGGCCGACCGGATGCTGGACGAGATGAGTCCCTTGTCTCGGCTCGCGTTCCTGTTGCGGGGGCTGGAAGGGTTCAGCGTCAGCGAAATCGCCGGCATGCTCGCCTGTGAACAAGACGAAGTCACGGCGCTACTGGCGCAGGCCGGGCGTGAAATTGCCGGTCGCATCAGTACCTCCGTTTTGATTATCGAAGACGAGCCGATTATCGCGATGGATTTGGAAGCACTGGTTCTGGATCTTGGGCATCGCGTGACTCAAATAGCGCGAACCCGGGCGGAGGCAGTGGCGGCGTTCGCGGCGGACCGGCCTGGCCTTGTCTTGGCAGACATCAATCTTGCGGACGGCAGTTCCGGCGTGGACGCCGTCAACGAAATCGTCCAGTCGCACAGCGTGCCGATCGTGTTCATCACAGCTTATCCGGAACGTTTGCTCACAGGGGAGCGGCCCGAGCCCGCGTTCCTGATCACCAAGCCGTTTCAGGCGGAAACCGTCAAAGCAATCGTCAGCCAAGCCTTATTCTTCGAGCGTAAGGCTGGCCCACACACGGCAACCGTGACAACGGACTAACCCGTTTCGATTTAGCTCCGACCGCTAGACCGGCTCCAGTTCGCGTACCGGCCTACTCTCCGGCATTCGGGGTGGTAGCGACGGGATCAGGCAGGCCGGCAGCGGCCGCGACGGTTGGTCGGCGCTAGGCGTCGGGGGCGGCGGCACGATGTCCGGCACATATTCGCCCCTTCCGCCGCCGTTGCCGGGCTTCAGCATGTAAAGCTCGCGCAACCCGATCAGGATCGGCACGCCGAAGGTCAACGTGCCGCTGAGAACGATTTGCAGGCCAGCGTCCATGGGATCTCTCCATCGTGCCTTGCGCGATGCTGCCGCGTTTGCGGCCTTTCGTTCAATGCCGAAAATGCCGCACGCCCGTGAAAACCATCGCAATACCGGCGGCATCGGCAGCGGCGATCACCTCGTCGTCGCGCATCGACCCGCCGGGCTGTATGACGGCGGTGGCCCCGGCCGCGATTGTCGCCTCCAGCCCGTCCGCGAACGGAAAGAAGGCGTCCGAAGCCACGACGCTACCGTGCGTCAGCGGCGTGTCCAGGCCGGCCGCCTTCGCCGCCTCCACGCCCTTCCAGGCGGCGATGCGGGCGGAATCGACGCGGCTCATTTGCCCGGCGCCGATGCCGACGGTCGCACCGCCCTTGGCATAGACGATGGCGTTGGATTTGACGTGCTTGCAGACGCGGAAGGCAAAGATCAGGTCGGAGAGTTCGGCCTCGGTGGGCGCGCGCTTCGTCGTCACCCGCAGCGCCGATCGGTCGATGCGGCCGGCGTCGCGGGTTTGCGCCAAAAAACCGCCGGCCAGGGTTTTCATAGTTAGGCCCGGCGCCGCCGGATCTGGCATCCCGCCCGTCAGCAACACGCGCAGGTTCTTTTTGCGGGCGAGCAGCGCCAGCGCGCCTTCGGTCGCGTCCGGCGCGACGATCACCTCGGTGAAAATGGCCGAAATCCGCTCGGCGGTGGCCTCGTCCAGCGGGCGGTTGACCGCCACGATGCCGCCGAAGGCGGAAACGGGGTCGCAACGCAGCGCCGCCTCCCACGCATCGGATAGGATGGCGGCGGAGGCGACGCCGCACGGATTGGCGTGCTTGACGATCAAGATCGTCGGGTCGGCGAACTCCGCCACCGCCTCGAACGCCGCATCGGTGTCGTTCAGATTGTTGTAGGACAATTCCTTGCCCTGCACCTGCCGCGCGGTGGCGACGCCGGGGCGGGCGCCGGTGGCGTAGAACGCCGCCTGCTGGTGCGGGTTCTCCCCGTAGCGGAGCGATTGGCGCCGCGTGCCGCCGATGGTCAAGCGGGTCGGGAACGTCTCTCCCCGTTGATCAACAAACCACGCGGCAATCGCGGCGTCATAGGCGGCGGTGCGGGCATAGGCTTCGCCCGCGAGTCGCCGCCGCAGCGCAAGCGTCGTGCCGCCATGCGTCTCCAGTTCGGCGAGTACGTCGGCGTAGCGAGCGGGATCGGTCAGCACACCGACAAATTCATGGTTCTTCGCGGCGGCGCGGATCAGCGCCGGGCCGCCGATGTCGATGTTCTCCACGCAGTCCTCGAACGCGGCCCCGCGCGCCACCGTCGCCTCGAACGGATACAGATTGACCGCAACGAGGTCGATCGGGTCGATTTGGTGCGCCGCCATTTGCGCCACATGCTCGGGCAGATCGCGGCGGCCCAGAATCCCGCCGTGGATTTGCGGCACCAGGGTTTTGACCCGGCCGTCGAGGATTTCTGGGAAGCCGGTGTGGTCGGAGACGTCCTTCACCGCGATGCCGGCCTCGCGCAGCGCCTTGGCGGTTCCGCCGGTAGAGAGAATCTCCACCCCGCGCGTCGCGAGCGCGCGGGCGAACTCCAGCAGGCCGGTTTTGTCGCTGACGGAAATCAGGGCGCGGCGGATCGGCACGATGTCGGTCATGGACAAATCTCCGGCGGCGGATGCCGGGGCATTAGCCCTACGCCCCCAACAGGTCCAGCGTGCGGGCGACGACCCTGCCCTCCTCGTAATGCTGCAAAGCCCGCGCCCGGCCGGCCGCACCCATGCGGGCGCGAAGTTCAGGATCCTCGGCCAGCCGCCGCAGCGCCTCCGCCAGCGGCGCGACGGTGCGCGGCGGCACCAGCAGGCCGGTCTGCCCCTGCACCACCTGCTCGCGCGGTCCCCTGATGTCGGTGGCGACCACCGGCAGCCCGCACAGCATGGCCTCGATGACCGACATGGGCAGCCCCTCGGTGTGGGACGGCAGCACGAAAATGTCGGCGGCGGCGAGAAGGGAGGAAATGTCCTCGCGGTAGCCGAGCAGCCGCAGCCGGTCGCCGAGGCCGGACGCCGGGAAATGGCCAGAAATGTCCTCGTCGTGGTCGGAGGGGAGGCGGCCACCGACGACCCATAAATCCGCCGCCACGTCGCGCATCGCGGCGAGCAGTTCCACGTAGCCTTTGGCGCGGACGAGGCGGGAGATGATGATGACAACGACGCGGTCCGGAGCCACGCCGAGGTCGGCCCGGATGCGCCCCCGGGCCTCGGAGTCCGGCCGCAACAGGGTGGCGTCGCGGCCATTGCCGGCGTAGGTGGCGCGCCGGTGCAGCCACAGCCGCTGCGTGTCCGCCGCCTGCTCCACGGAGACGGTCAAATAAATGTCGGTCAGGCGGCCGCCGACCCATTCCACGGCGAAGCCCAGAGCGCGGCGCCACCAGGGCCCCGGTTGACGATAAAGATCGCCGTGCGAGGTGAACGCGACGCGAGGCACGCCAGCCACGCGGGCGGCAATGCGGGCCAAAAAACCGCTGATCGGCTGGTGCGCATGCACCATGTCCGGCCGCTCCGCCCGGAACAGTTTGATCAGCGCACGCAGCGCCCGCCATTGGGCGCGCGGCGACAGGCTGCGCGCCATCGGCACGGTCTCGATGCGAAACCCCTCCGCGCGGGCTACGTCGAGGAGTTCACCGTCCGCCGAAACCCCGATCACCTCATGCCCCCGCGCCCGCAGCCCCCTCATAATTGGCAGCACGAAGTGGCGGAGGGAAAAATCGACGTTGGTGACTTCGATGATTTTCATGGGCGGCTTGGCCGGACTAACCTGAGACGGTAGGGCTCAGCCTCCATGTGCTGACGCTCGGGAGGTTGAGGGCATGACCGATCTTCAAATCTACCTTTCGCTCGCTCCGCCGGTCCTGCTGGCGCTGGGCGTGCTTGGCTACCTGTATGTGCGGTTCTTCGTCTGACGTGCCGGCACCCGCGCTCAGCCAACCTTGGTAATCGCCCACTTCACCTGCTGCGGCCCGTCCTGGAAGCCGTTCAGGACCACTTGTTCCGCGCGGCGCAAATGCGGGCCGCCGAGATAGATGCTTTCTTCCAGCGTCAATTTCGCCCCCTCCGCCCGCAGCCGCCAGCCGCTGCCGGCGGGCAGCCGCAGCAGCACCGCCTCGCCGTCCTGCTGCAAATTCGCGTCCACGTCCGGGTGCAGGTGAAAGCGCACTGTGTAAGGTTGCGGGCCGACATCCTCGGCGACCGGCTCCACCACGTCCTCGCCGCGAATGTCCTCGCCGCTTTCGCTCATATACAGGCGGCGGCGGTGAATGGCGCCGAACGGCTTCTTGTAGCCGTCGTGGCTGGCCTCCAGCCAATGCGCGCCATTGGCCTCCTGTCGCTGCACCTCCACCACCTCCGGCCGCCGCCCCAACCCGTCCGGCTTCAGCTCGGCGGAAGACACGTCGGCGATGGTCAGCGTCGAGTGCGCGGCGGTGGCGCGCGTGGCGTCCCGCCATTCGGGGCCGGCGGCTGGGGCGGCACCGACATTGACGATCATCCGATCGCGGCCCACCGACAGTTCGAACGCCAGCGTGCCGGCATGCGCGAACCGGTCGAGCTTCGCCGGTGCCGGGGTGCCGCAATCGACGATCAAAACGCTGCGGCCGGCTTGCAGGCGGTGGAAGCCACCCTCGGTCAGCGCCGTCGGCGCGCGGCCGGCGCGGCCCGCTTGCACCAGCACGAGGTCGATCAGGGCGGCCGTGTCTTCCTTGGTGCCGTTGAACAGCGCCAACCCGAGGTCGCCATGGCGCAACGACCGCAGGGCCGGCGCCATCCGTTCGATCGCGGCGCCGAGCGCGGTCGGCGCCTGTGCCTGCGCGGCCTGGAGCAGCGCGCGGATTTCCGTCAAATCCTGGAGCGCCCCGAGCAGTTGCGCCGGGCTGCGCTCGCAATGGCAGCCATCCGGCAACACCTGCCGGTTGATCTCCTGCGGCAGTATCCGCAGCGCGCGGGTCAGGAACGCCGCGTGTTCGGGCAGCGCCACCGCCGCCGCGATCAGTCCTTTGACAGCTGTCAACGCGCGGGCGTCCAGTTCCTCGGTCGGCAGGGCGGCGGCGAGACCGCGCGCGTCGGCGACGAGGCGGGCCATCAGGCGCTGGCGGAACCCGTCGTCGGCGCTCGCGGCAAAGAAATCGTAGTGGCCGAGCCACGCGGCGATCCGCGCGCCCGCCACGTCCGGGCGCTGTGCCAGCGGCTCCAGGTTCGGGGCGGCGATCCATTCCTGCACCAGCGCCCGCGCCCGCATCCGCGCGCCGTCCGTGCCGAGTGCCCGCAAATCGCGCAGCCAGGTGAAGCCATGGGCGCAGGCGCGCAACAGGTCGGACCCGGCGATCTCGGCAAACGCGCCCGGCTTCAGTGTTGCCAGTGAGCCGGCGAGGTCGAGGTCGCCCTTCAGCAGATTGGCACCCCGGTTTGGGTCGCCCGGCCACGGGTCTCGGACGGGCAGGGCGGGCGCGTCCGGAATGCGGGCCATGCGCAGGCTGGGCAGCCGCGCCAGTTTGCGGCGCGCGTCGCGCATCCAGCGGTTCGGGTCCATCACCACTACGCGCGAAGTGCCGCCACAACGGCGGTATAGTCGGGGGCACCGAAAATCGCGGTGCCCGCCACCAGCGTGTCCGCCCCCGCAGCGCGGGCGCGCGCCCCCGTCTCCGGCCCAATGCCGCCATCGACTTCCAACGCGATGTCTCGCCCCGTCGCGTCGATCATTCTCCGCACCGCCGCGATTTTGGGCAGTTGGCTGTCCAAAAACGATTGCGCACCGAAACCGGGGTTCACCGTCATCACCAGCACGAGATCGACCAAATCCAGCACCCAGGCGAGCGGTTCCACCGGGGTACCGGGATTGACCACCACGCCCGGCCGCTTGCCGAGCGCGCGGATGGTCTGCAACGAGCGATGCAGATGCGGCCCGGCCTCCGCGTGGACGCTGATCCGATCAGCCCCGGCATCCGCGAACGCGGCGAGGTAGGGGTCGGCGGGGGCAATCATCAGATGCACGTCGAACGGCAGCCTCGTGTGGGGCCGCAGGCTTTTGATCATGCCCGACCCAAAACTGATGTTCGGCACGAAATGGCCGTCCATGACATCGAGGTGGATCCAGTCCGCACCAGCCGCTTCCACGGCCTGGATTTCCTCCCGCAGCCGCGAAAAATCCGCAGCCAGAATGCTTGGTGCGACGACGATCGGCCGGTTCGCGGGCGTGATCATGCATCGGTTCTAGACGCGCGACTCCGCAGCGCACAAGCGATACCACCCTGCCACACGGGAAACCATCTCGCATTCGAATCCGGTTGGCAGAGACCGCACGGGTGCGTTGACAAGGCCGTTGCTTGGCGATAGGTCGCGCGCTCCGGCGAGAGACGTCCGGCTCCGGAGGGGTGCCCGAGTGGCTAAAGGGGGCGGACTGTAAATCCGCTGCTGTAATGGCTACGTTGGTTCGAATCCAACCCCCTCCACCAGGCAAGCGTTACGCGCGCATCGCTCTTCCACCGCTGCGGGCTGCGGGAGACGTGACTCCCGACAGCCACTTGTCGAGCGCCTCAGGCTTGCGCGGGCTGGAGTAGAAATAGCCCTGCACCGCGTCGCAGCCGCATTCGGACACGAGGTCGAGCTGGGCCTGGCTCTCCACGCCCTCGGCGACGACGTCCAGCATCAGCGCGTGGGCGAGTTCGACGATGGCCGCCAGCATCGCCTTGTCGCCCGCGCGTTCGGCGTTGACGATGAAGCTGCGGTCGAGCTTGACCGAGGTCAGCGGCAGGCGCGGCAACTGCGCCAGCGACGAGTATCCCACCCCGAAATCATCCATCGACACCTTGAAGCCGAGCCGGCGGGCGACCTGCAACGCCTGGATGGCCTCGCCGTTGGCGAACGCGCCCTCCGTGACCTCGATGCAGACGGTGCTGGCATCCATGCCGTGCTGCCGCAGCAGCTTGACCAGATCGGCCACCACGTCGCCGGCCGAGAACTGGATGGGCGAGACGTTGATGTTGATGACGGGGCAGCTGCCCGGATATTGAGCATGCCATGCCGCCACCTGCCGTATGGCCATGTCCGCGAGCTTGAGGCCGAGCGGCGGCATCAGGCCCCGCGTCTCGGCAAGCTCGATGAAACGGCCGGGCGGAATCGCCCCGAGGCGCGGATGGTTCCAGCGCGCGAGCGCCTCGATCGCGACCAGCGCGCCGTCGGCGATCCGCACGACGGGCTGGTAGGCCATGAACAGTTCGTCGCCCCCCTCCAGCGCGCCATGCAAATCCTGCTCAAGCTCGGACAATTCTTTCCGTTCGTCGTGCATCGACCGCTCGAACGCGACGACCTGATTGCCGCCCTGCCGCTTGGCGACGTGCATCGCGTCGTCCGCGCCTTGGCGCAGGTCCAGATCCAGCGCGGTCTCGCTGTGCGCGACCCCCACGCTCGCGGTGAGATGGAAGCTGTGCCCCTCCACCTCGAACGGCCGCGCCAGCGTTTGGGTCGCGGCGGTGCCCAGCTTTTCCGCCTCCGCGCGCGACGACCCGACGCAATAGATCGAGAAATCGTCGCTGCCGACGCAACCCACGTAGAATTTACGCGCGACCTGCGACAGCCGCCTTCCGACCTCGACCAGAAGCTGGTCGCCGATCGTCGGGCCGAAGACCTGGTTGACGGAACGGAACCGGTCAAGATCCAGACTGAGCAGCGCCGCCATCCGCGGCTTGGCGGCCCGGCCCCGTGCGTCCAGCAACTGCGACATCCGGTTGCGGCACAGCAGACCGGTCAGTGTGTCGGTCGTGGCGGCCGCGTGCAGCACCCAGACCGACCAGAACAGCGTGAGTACCGCGATCAACGCCCCGCTCAGCGTCAACCCCGTCACCAGCGCGTTGCGGCCGTCGATCTGTGCGACGCGGCTGGCGAACAGCGTCTGCTCGTCGTCGGCCATGGCCGCGAGCGTGGCCCCGATCTGGGTCATCAGGTTCTTGCCCAGGCCGGTCTTCACGAGATGGAGGGCGGGAGCGGCACCCAGGTCCCTGTTCATCCGTACGGTCGCCGCCAGTTCGCCCAATTTGCGTTGCAGCAGCGGTGTCAGTGTCGCGAGTCGGTCCTGTGCCGCCGGATTGTCGGCCGTCATTGTCCGCAAATTGTCCAGCAGCGGGGTGACACGCCCGACGGCGTTGTCGTACGGCGCGAGGTAGGTGTCCTCGCCAGTCAGCAGGTAGCCGCGCTGGCCCGTCTCCGCCTCGGTCACGGCCAGGTTCAGGTCCTTGATCGCGCCGAGAACGAAAAGACTGTGCCGCGCCAACTGGCGGGCCGTGCCCGCGTCGCGATTGGCCTCCCACGTCGCGCCGCCGACCAGCAGCAGCACCGCGATCAGAACGAGCGAGGTGGCCGCGCGGCCGGGAAAGAGGATCTGTTTGGCCACGTTATTGGTCCGGAAGGGGTACCGCGCGGCAAGATCGCATGGGCGACGTGGCCACATCACGGCGCCAGGTCGCACAATCGCGTGTTGGCCCCGCGAACCCGTTACCAGTTCATCGTTGCCAATACCGTCTCGATCGGCGCGCTCGAAATCCGCATCACCCCGTCCAGCGGCCGGTCCATTTCCAGGATCAGAAAGATCGCCCCGCCGATGGACAGCGAGCAGACCAGGAACGCCGCGATCACGGTGGCGTTGCGCGGCGCGTTCAGCCCGAAGCCGGCGAAAATCACCGTCACCCACGAGACGAGGATCGCCAACACGACGTTTTGCACGCTGGGCCGTTCCTGGTCGATCAGCAGCCAGCGTTCGCGCAACAGGTCGGTATTCACGTCCAGCGCCTTGCCTTGCAGCCATTTGGCGCCGTCGTCGCGCGGTGCCAGCGCGCGGATCGATTCGCGGACGTGCTGCAACAGTTTTTCCCCGTCGTCGTCCTGCAACGCGGCTGGGCGCGCGCCGTCCGGCGGCCAGCCGGCGGCCAGCAATTGTTCCGTGTAGCGGCGCAGCGCGTCGCGCGGCACCGCCGCGTCCGCCCCGTAATCGCGCAAATTTTCGTTCAAAAGGCCCAGTTCGGCCGCGTAGTCGCGCACCGAATGCACCGTGGAATCATACGAACTCTTCGCCGTCGCGATCAGCAGGCCGAGCACCAGCGACGCCAGCACCGACAGCATGCCGGTGCCCAGCTTCACCACATCTTGCGTCTGCGGCGTCAGATGCTCGCGCGGCAGCTTCGTGTGCAGGAACAGCCCCGCCATGCCGCCCGCGAACACGCACGCAAAGACCAGCAAACTGGTGCCGATGGTTTGCACGAAGCCTCCTCCGGACGATGGGGCGCGCACGGTAGGCGTGGCCGCCGCGCCGGGCAAAGCGGGCTGGCGCGAACCGGGCGCGTCCGGCTAGCCTGCCGCCATGACCGAGAACGCATTTGCCGACGGAGCCGCCTACGTCAAAGGCGCCTTCGTCCCCATCGCCGACGCCACCATCCCCGTCACCGACTGGGGTTTTACCCGCTCGGACGCCGTGTACGACGTCGTCCATGTCTTCCACAACGGGTTCTTCCGGCTCGAAGACCACATGAACCGCTTCGCCCGCTCGATGCAGGCCCGCAGGTTGCGCCCGCCCGAAGACCGCGCAGCGATGGAAACCATCCTGCATCGCTGCGTGGCCCTCACCGGCCTGTCCGACTCCTACGTCGCCATGGTCGCCCTGCGCGGCCGGCCCACCGTGCGCGGCTCCCGCCGCCCCGCCGATTGCCAGAACCATTTTATCGCCTACGCGCTCCCGTGGATCGACGTGATCCCCTTGGACGTGCAGGAGCGCGGCGCCCACCTGTGGATCGCCAGCGTCCCCCGCGTGCCGGACGCCTCGGTAGATCCGACGGTCAAAAACTACCAGTGGAGCGACCTGACCACCGGCCTGTTCGAAGCGCACGACAACGGCTTCGACACGGCGATCCTGTGCGACGCGGAGGGCTTCGTCACCGAAGGCCCCGGCTTCAACATCTTCGTCGTCAAGGACGGCACGGTCATCACCCCGGATCGCGGCAGCCTGCACGGCATCACGCGGGCCAGCGTGCTGGAATTGTGCGCGGAGCTCGGCATCCCCGCGATGGTCGCCCCCCTGCCGCGCGCGGTGCTGGAGGAGGAGTGCGACGAAGTGTTCGCCGCCACCACCGCCGGCGGCGTGATGCCCGCCGCCCGCGTCGGCCGCCGCATTCTGGGCAACGACCGCCCCGGCCCGATCAGCCGCAAGCTGCGCGAGGAATACTGGAAGCGGCACGAGGCCGGCTGGCACCGCACCCCGGTCCGCCCGCTCGCGTGACCCTCTGGCACGACGTGGCCGACGCCGCCGCCGTGCTTTCTCGCGAAATGCTGGAAGCGGAAGCGCCCGGCCACGCATTCCTGCTGCTGTCGGTGTCCGGCGAGATTTTCGCCGTGGACGCAGTGTGCCCGCACCATCAGGCGTGGCTCTCGATGGGCCATCTGGACGGCGCCACCATCGCCTGCCCGCGCCACCAGGGCCGCTTCCACATTGCCACAGGCCGCCAACTCGGCGGCCCGGCCTGCCCGCCGCTGCCGACATATCCGGTGCGGGTGGTAGCGGGGCGGGTGTTGGTGGGGGTGGGACTGTAAACCTTATCTTCTCCCTCTCCCCTTGTGGGCTTGAGCCGCGAAGCGGATCAAGGCCGGGGTGAGGGGTCGCGCCCGCTCTATTGTGCAAATAATTTCAGCAACTTAAAGTCATACCCCCACCACTTCCGCTTTGGATGACACTACCACCGACCTCCGATACGATCCGCTCGACGACCGGAGCACCACTATGACCCAACTGTCGAAAATCGAAATCCAAGTCGAGGCCGCCACTGCCGCCGCCCTGTCCGACGCGCGGCGCCGCGAAGCCGTCGGCCGTCTCGTCGACCGGCTGGTCCGGCCGCGCGGCGACGATCCTCTGATCGCCCTGTTCGAGCAGACGTCGGTGGAGGCTGGCATGACCGAAGCCGAAATCGATGCGGAGTTGGCCGTCTACAATGCGGAACGCCGCGCCTGAGCATATATGTCGTCGATGCCAATGCGGTCGTGTCGGCCGCGCTAAGTCCCAACGGAACGGCACGACGCGCTATCGAAGCCGCCCGAACCACGGGCACGATCGCGCTCTCGGATGCGGTTTTTCACGAGATAGCCGACGTTTTGGCGAGGCCAAAGTTTGCACGCCGTCTGACGGACGACCGACGCCGCGAAATCCTCGAACTGCTGGCGGCGGCGGCATTTTGGGCCGAACCGACCGAGACAACCACGGATTGTCGCGATCCCAAGGACAATCGCTACCTGGAATTGGCACTTGCCGCGCGTGCCACCGCCATCGTGTCCGGCGACGACGATCTGTTGGTGCTCCATCCGTGGCGCGGCGTGCGCATTGTGCGGCCGGCCCGGTTCCTGACCGAGCTTGAAGCTGAACAAACATAGCCCGCACACCCAAACCTCGTAGGTCGGGTGCAACCCGCCGCCGCAACGTCCTGTCGGCGAAGGGTAGCGTGACGGGCCAAGGTGGTGGCAGGCACGAACCGCGAAGGTGGTATGGACCGTACCGCAAGCTTGCGTCGGCGGGCTGCGCTCGCGCTGGGCGAGATTGGCAGTCTGCGCTACTCTCGGTGTGGCAAGGGTTGAGATCAGATGGACCGGAACCAATGAGGCGCCACTTCACGCTTGTCGTAACCTTATTGGCACTCTCCGTCATTTTGGCGACATACTTGCTCGATTGGCCTACCGCGGGCGGAACTAGCCCGCCTGCGTATGAACTCGGTGGCGGGCGGGTGCGGGTGTGTATGGCGAGCAACTCTGTCGATCATCTCATCCATCTTCCTGTTCTGTCAGAATTCGAGAACCGGGGACTGCTGACGGGGAAACTGACAGACGAGTGGCCCCCGTTAGATTCTGATCAGGGCGTTGATGATTACGCAGCGTTTGTGCTGACCGAAGCGGTTGACCTAACCGACGCGAAGCTGTGCACCGAAACATCGGCGAGGATGGTGGTCGGAATTGATGGCAAAACTGTCCGCAAATGGCCTGCACTGCCGCAATCGAAATGGCGTTTCACGCGTGTCGTTGGCTATCCGACGGCCCTTGTTGATCAGCCAGACAACCTTGCGGCTGTTGCTCCAGGGGTCGTTCTGGCAAGCCCGATCACCGATCTTGCGACGCCAATGGAAACGACAGACTGGGAGGTCGCCAAATGGCAGCCGAACAACCCACTGGGTAAAATCGAATTCGATATGAGATCCGCTCGACTACTTCCCACCAATAAAGACGATGCGAATTTCCGAATTTGCCTTTCACATGACATAAAGGAGTTACCAGAAGGTCGCCTTGTATTGCCAATCCACACCGTGTTTGTCTCAGCAGGTCATCTGAAAGGCGAACTTAGCGATGGGGAAGTCACTGATGTCTTCAACCAGGGTCCATTCACGGCCGTCGCCACCGAGTCGCCTGTGACACTGAGCGCGGCCTTCCCGTGCAAGGAGATTTCGGCACGCACTGTCATCGGCACTTCATTCAGGTATGTGTTCCCGCTTGAGCGGGTTGAAAGCAAGCGGCTCTTCCGACTCGTAATTTCCAAAGAGACCAGAGATTTTTTCGACATCGGTCTTACCACTCGGGGACGTGTGTTCGGTACCCCTGTGATGGATATCGGCAATCCGCTGATCCGCCAAACACCGCCGAGACCTGCTTTAGGTACCAGCGCGTTTTGGGATTCTCCTTTGTCTGAAACGCAGACAGGAGACTGAGGCTTTCGCTAGCGCAGGCCGCACCACCGAACCTGGCCGCAAGCTCCCCTCCAATCCCGTCGCAAGACCACTGCTCCACCGAACGCCCCACGAAATCCCCACTTGCCAAATTTTACCACTCATGCTAACACATCGCCATGCCCCCCGCGCGCCCCACCTCCCAGAAACTGAAGGAGATCAGCCTCCGGCTCAACCAAGCCGTCGAGGCGGATAGCGCCAATTGGCGGCTTCCGGCGTGTCTGGTGGCGATGATCGTCGGCTTCATCCAGGAGATGATCGAAACTTTCGCCCGCCTCGCCGCCCTCTACCGGGAGGGCAAAATTCTGCAGCAGGCCCCGGCCCCCCGCCAAGGCAACAGCCGCCCGGCCGGCCAGCGGACCAACCGGCAGGGGCCGGTCGCCCGAGTGCGGATCCCCCGCGCAAAGCCCGAAATGTCGGAAGTCCCGGCCGCGGCCCCCGGCCCAAGGTGGAATGTCCGGCCCACTCCGGTCTCGGGGACAGAGCGGCCACCCGCTTCCCCATCCCCCCGCGCCTGCGGCCCGCCGAAAACGACCTGGGTGGCCCCGCCGCCGAGGCACGTCCATTTCGTTACGATAGCAAACTGAATAGCCACCGCCGCACCACGGAAAGCACCAATCGCCCCAGCCCCATGCGCCGCGCCACCGGCGGCGCCGTGCCGGTCAGCCGGGCGGCGAGATTTTTCCCCACCGTCTCGGCGATCTCGGCGGCAAACGCCGCCACCACCGCGCTGCGCGCGAATTGCGCCAGCGGGCCGCGCAGGCTGTAGCGCACCTGCAATTCCATCACGGTCGCGTCCCGGTCGGCCTGCAACGCCACCGTGGCGTCGGCCGTCAGCCGCGTGCCGCTGAGCGCATCGCGCCCCTCGCCGCGCACTTGCGCCAGATGGCCCGGCCCGAACGTCACCTCGGCGCGGCCGGCAAAGCGCGCCTTCATCGGCCCCAGTGCCAGCGCCAGGTCGCCGGCAATGTTTGGCCCGTCCTGCAAGGTCAGCCGCGCGCCCGGCACGCATTCGGCGATCAGCGCCGGGTTCTGCACCGCCGCCCACACCGCCGCCAAAGGTGCCGCGATCCGCAGCCGCTGCGCCAAAACCTCGCCACCCGGCAAAACCGGCACAACCGGCTCGGCAACAGGCAAGGCAAACGTCGCGCGCGGCAACGGCTGCGGTGCCACAACATCCGGCGCCGGCGCCTCCGCCAGCACCCTCAATATTGCCCGCACGATCCCGACATACCCGGTGCAGCGGCACAGATTGCCGGCCAGCTCCAGCCGCACCCGCGCTTCGTCCGCGTCCGGCAGCCGCAGCACGATATCCCGCGCCGTCACCAGCATCCCCGGCGTACAGTAACCGCATTGCAGCGCATGCTCCGCCGTGAACGCCGCGCGCAGGCGGGCCATGACGGGGTCGTCCTCCAGCCCCTCGATGGTGGTCACGAAAACTCCGTCGCAGGCGGCGGCAAAGGCGATGCACGCGCGGGCCGGCGCGCCGTCGATCAGCACCGTGCAGGCGCCGCACACCCCATGCTCGCACCCCAGATGCGTGCCGGTCAGCAGCATGCTCTCCCGCAGAAAATCGGCGAGGTGCGTGCGCGGTTCGACGCTGGCGGTCACACCGGCGCCGTTGACCGTCATGCGGATCATCCGGCTTCGGCCAGCGCCCGGGCAAGCACCACCCCAGGCAGCCCGCCCGGCATGGCGTCGCCCACCATTTGCGGCGCCCCACCGGTGGCGCCGATCACCGCGCGACGCACGGCTCCGTCGATCAGCACGGCCGCCATCGCATGCGCGAACTCCCCCGGCTTGCGACACGCCTTCACATAGCCCCACCGCGCCCCCGCCCCGAGCTTGGGCACGGCGACCGCCACCAGCAATTCCCCCGGCTGCAAGGCCGTCTGGAACGCGCCCCGGATGAAGTTTTGCATCGGGATACGCCGCCCGCGGCTGGTCAGCGCGTCGGCGCCGAGCGCCGTCAGCGTCGTCGGCCAGTCGGCCGCCGGGTCGGCATGGCACAGGCTGCCGCCGATGGTGCCGCGATTGCGGACGGCGCGGTAGGCGATCCCCTCCGCCACCCGCGCCAGCACATTGAGTCCGATATCCGGTACCAGCCCGTCCGCGATGGCGGCGTGGGTGACGCAGGCGCCGATGGTCACGGACTGCGCTGTTTCCTCCACCCCGCGCAGCGCCGCCAGCCCCGCAATCGGCACCAGCAGCGACGGCCGGACCAGCCGAAAATTCAGCATCGGCCCGAGCGACTGCCCCCCAGCCAGCGCCCGCGAGTCCGCCCGCGCCAGCAGCGCGGTCGCCTCGGCCAGATCGACGGGATAGGCGAGGTCGAACGAAGCCGCCTTCATCGCGCCAGCGCGGCCAGCAGTCGGGCCGGCGTGATCGGCAGTTCGTGAATCGCCACCCCCAGCGGCCGCAGTGCGTCGTTGACCGCGTTGGCAATCGCCGCCGGTGGCCCGATGGCCCCGCCCTCACCGATTCCTTTTTGCCCGAACGTGCTGTAGGGCGACGGCGTCTCCATGTGAAAGATGCGCAGCTTCGGCATCTCTGTCGCGCCGGGCAGGCTGTATTCAGCCAGGGTAGAAGCCAGCGGCTGCCCCTGCTCGTCGAACGGCATTTCCTCCAGCAGCGCCGTCCCGATCCCCTGCGCGGTGCCACCGGCCACCTGCCCATCGACGATCATCGGGTTCAGCAGCACGCCGCCATCCTCGACGATCACGTAGTCCAGAATTTTGACCCCCCCGAGGTCGGTGTCGATTTCCACAATGCAGGCGTGGGCCGCATAGCTGAACGTGCCGCTGTCCCGCACCGGCTTGTAGCCGGAGGTCACTTCCAGCCCGCTGCCGGCCACGCCCGCCGGAAGGTCCTGCGGCCGGCGATACCAGGTGCGCGCCACGTCCGCGATGGCGACGCTGGCGGTGGCGGACGCCACAACGTCGCGCCCGACCCGCACCGTCTCCGGCGCCGCCTGCAACAGATGCGCGCCAATGGCGGCGATGCGCCCGGCCAGTTCCGTGCAGGCGCTGGCGACCGCACCCCCCGCCATCACCGCGCAGCGCGAGCCCCAGGTGCCGGTGGAATAGGGCGTCAGCGCCGTGTCGCCATGCACCACCATGATGCGGTCGATGGGGATGCCCAGAATTTCGTGCCCCACCTGCGCCAGCGTCGTCTCCAACCCCTGCCCGTGGGACTGGATGCCCACCCGCAGTTCCAGCCCGCCATCCGGCGTCAGCCGCGCCACCGCCTGCTCGAACCCCGGCACCATCGGAATGCCCCAGCCGGCATAGACGGACGTGCCGTGCGCCGCCTGCTCGCAAAAGATCGACAGCCCGACGCCGACCAGCGTCTTGGTGTCGATTTGCGCCGCCTGCCGCCGCCGCACCGTGGGAATGTCGATGGCCGCCACCGCGCGCCGCAGGCACTCCGGATAGTCGCCGCTATCGAAATGTTTTTGCGTGATGTTGTCGAACGGCATCGCCTCCGCCGGCACCAGATTGCGCAGCCGGGCTTCGTGCGGCTCGATGCCGGCTTCGTGGGCGATGGCGTCCATGATGGTCTCCATCGCGTAGCAGACTCCCGCGCGCGCCACGCCGCGATAGGGCAGGATCGGCGGCTTGTTGGTGGCCGCCGACCATGTCCGGCAGCGATAGGCCTGCATCGTGTAAGGGCCGGGCAGGATGCTGGCGATTTGCGCCGCTTCCAGGCAGGCGGAGAACGGGTAGATCGAGTAGGCCCCCGCATCGACGGTCGCCTCCGCTTCCAGCGCCAGCAATTTCCCGTCCGCGTCGGCATAAGCGGCGATATCGTAAAAATGCTCGCGGCAATCGGCATTGCCCGTCAATTGCTCCCGCCGGTCCTCGATCCAGCGCACCGGATGCCCGAGCTTCTTCGCGAGCCACCCCGCGACGACCTCCTCCGGCAGCAAAATCCCCTTGTAGCCGAACCCGCCGCCGACATCGGGGGCGACGACGCGCACCCGCCCCTCGTCCAGCCCCAGACACTCGGCAAGGCCGGAGCGGACGATGTGCGGCATTTGCGTGGAAGTATGCAGCACAAGTTGCTCCAGCCGCCGGTCCCACACGGCCACAACGCCCCGCCCCTCCAACGGCGACATGCACTGCCGCGCGGTCCGCAGCCGCCGGCGCACGACGATGGCGGCGGCCGCCCGGATCGCGTCGAGGTCCGCTTCCACCACCGTTTCGAGGAACACGTTGTCGCCCCAGTGCTCATGGACCAGCGCGGCGCCGGGCTTTCGCGCTTCCAGCATGTCCACCACCGGCGGCAGTTCGTCGAACTCCGGTTCGGCCTGCTCGGCAAGGTCCTCGGCCTCGGCTCGGGTGGGTGCGACGCAGACGGCGATGGCTTCGCCGACATAGCGGACTTTGCCGGACGCCAGCACCGGCTGGTCCGAGCGTTTGAAGCCGGGCAGGGCGGAGATGGCAGTGATCGGCTGGACGCCGATCAGATCGGCCGCAGTAAAAATTCTCCCGGCGGCGCCGGGCGGCAGGCGAATGCCGCGCAGTCGGGCATGGGCCACGGGGCTGCGCACGAAGGCAAGGTTTTGCGCACCGGGGAGCGCGATGTCGGCAATGAACTCGCCCCGGCCGCGCAAATACCGGTCGTCCTCCTTGCGGGGGACACTGTGGCCTATACCGTGGGTGGTTTTGGTCATCCGCTCGGGTATGCGATGCGCCGGATCTACCCGTAAACCGCATCCATCGGCACGACGACCCCGATCTCGGGCAAGTCGAGGCTTTCCCCAATCGGCTCCACCACCCAGTTGGAGCTCCGCCGTAGCGCGACGGGCTTGGTCGTCGTGTCGCCCGAGACCGGCAGGATCGCGTAGGCCAGGATCGAGGGCACGGTGGCGTATTCGGTCGGCTTCTCCTCCAGGTCCGCCTTGCGGGTGGAGGGGGACAGCACCTCGATCACCACAATCGGTTCGACAATGCGCAAGCTGCCAGTCTGGCCGTGCGGCAGTACAACGACATCAGGATAGCGGATACGCGCCGGCTGCGTTGCGACTTTCAGGGGCACGCCGAGGACTTCGTACTCGGCCGACACGCGGCTTTTCAGAGCGTCGGTGATGCGGTCGATGACGCGCGCATGGTCCAGCGTGCCGCCGTTCATCGCGACCGGCCGCGAACCGTCGAACTCGTAACGCTCCGGCTGCTCCTGCTCCCAAGCGAGGAACTCGGCCAGCGACATTCGGGGCCGCGCAATGACATTCATGGCCTGCACCTTTCGCCAAAGACTGGTATCACAAACGCTATCGTGCGCGAAGATCGTCTCATGGAGGCAATCATGGACCACCCCTTCGACCTCCTCCTCCGCAACGGCCGCGTCATCGACCCGGCGACCGGGCGGGACGGCGTCGCGGACGTGGCCATCACCGCCGGCCGGATCGCCGCCATCGAACCGAACATCACGGCCACGGCGAGCGAAACCATCGACGTCACCGGCAAAATAATCACCGCCGGCCTCATCGACACGCACGCCCACGTCTATCAGCACGTCACCGGCCGGTTCGGGCTGGCGGCGGACATGGTGGGGGTGGGGTCGGCGGTCACGACCGTGGTGGATCAGGGCGGGCCGTCCTGCATGACCATTCCGGGGTTTCGCCACTTCATCGCCAATCCGGCGCGCACCCGCGTGCTGTGCTTCATCTCCGCCTATCTGGTCGGCGGGCTGGAGGGGCATCTGTATCCGGAACTGTATGGCCCGAAGCAGGTCGATGTCGCCGCGACCGTGAAGGCCGCGCGGGCGAATGCGGACATCGTGCGCGGCATCAAGGCACATGCCGAAATCGGCGGCGCTTCCCGCTGGGGGCTGGAGGTCATCAAGCTGGGGCGGGAGATCGCGCGCGGCGCGGGGCTGCCGCTGTATATTCACTTGGGCCAGCTATGGCCGATGGCGGACAAAACGACCGTCGATGCCGACGAAGTGGTGCGCGCCCTGCTGCCGATCATGGAACCCGGCGACGTGCTGGCGCACCCGTTCACGCGGCACCCGGGCGGCTTCATCTCCGGCGAGACCGGCGAGGTGCATCCGTTGGTGTGGGCCGCGATGGAGCGGGGGGTGACGATCGACGTGGGCCACGGCTCCCACTTCAGCTTCGCCATGGCCCGCAAGGTGCTGGCCGCCGGCATCCTGCCCACGACGCTGGGCGCCGACATGCACGGCTACAACGTGCGCGCGCCAGGGGCCGATGGTGGGGAGCGGTCGGCCAATCCGTTCTTCGGCGTCGCCCCGTTCAGCCTCACACACGCAATGACGGAGCTGCTGACTCTCGGCATGAAGCTGCCCGACATCGTGGCCACCGTGACCAGCAATCCGGCAAAGATGCTCGGGATGGCCGACAGCATCGGCTCGCTGCAAACGGGGCGGGAGGCGGACATCTCCGTCCTCGACATCCTGCCCGGCCGGTTCGAGCTGCGCGACAACAGCGGCGAGCGGGTGGAGGCGGACCGGATGATCGTGCCGTGCTTCGCGGTGCGGGCCGGGCAAAGGTGCGCGCTCGACAGCCCGTTGATCCCGGCGCCGCTGCGCCTCGCGGCCTAGAATTCCACCCGGTCGCCGCCCTTCAGTTCCAAAATCTCGCGCGCCTCGTCGGGGGTCGCGACCTCCAGACCCAACCCCTCGATGATCTGCCGCACTTTGCGCACCTGGGCGGCGTTGCTCTCGGCCAGCTTGCCCGCGCCGATCCACAGGCTGTCTTCCAGGCCCACGCGCACGTTGCCGCCCATGGCCGCCGCCATCGCCGCCACCGGCAACTGGTTGCGCCCGGCGCCGAGCACGGACCAGCGATAGTGCTTGCCGAACAGGCGGTCGGCGGTGCGCTTCATGTGCATCACATCGTCGGGGTGCGGCCCGATGCCACCCAAAATGCCGAACACGGTCTGGACGAACAAAGGCGGCTTGACCAACCCGCGTTCGAGGAAATGCGCCAAATTATAGAGGTGCGAGGTATCGTAGCACTCGAACTCGAACCGCGTGCCGGCGTCGCCCAGCGTGGTCAGGACGAACTCGATGTCCTGAAAACTGTTGCGGAACACGAGGTCGCGGGAGCCTTCCAGCGCCTTGGCCTCCCAGTCGTGCTTGAACTCCGTGAAGCGCCTTAGCATCGGGAACAGGCCGAAATTCATCGAGCCCATGTTCAGCGAGGCAACCTCCGGCTTGAACTGCTGAGCCGGTTTGACCCGTTCCTGCACCGTCATCCAGGCGGCGCCGCCGGTGGTCAGGTTCACCACCGCGTTGCTGGCCTGCTTGATCTGCGGCAGGAATTTGCCGAAGGCTTCCGGCGTCTGATCAGGACGTCCGTCCTCCGGATTGCGGGCGTGCAGGTGGATGATCGCCGCCCCGGCTTCGGCGGCGCCGAGGGCGGCTTCGGTGATCTCAGCGGGCGTGACCGGCAGATAGGGCGACATCGAGGGCGTGTGGACCGACCCGGTGATGGCGCAAGTGATGATGGTCTTGTTCCGCAACGCCACGACAACGCCCCCTTTTTTCCGACAAGCCAGCCGCAAGCCTGCCACGGCGCCGCGCATCGGGGTAGCCTGCGGCGAACGACCGCACGGCGGGTGTTGCACGCTTCTTGCTCAGCCGTCAGGGTGCGCATGGTCGGAGTGTGGGATGTCGGCAGCTTGGGGCAGATCGTTCGCGTGAAGGTCATCGCCGCATGAACGACGCGCTGCATGATTTGCCGCCCGGGATCGCGCAGGCGCAGGCCGCCGAACTGGTGGCGGAGAGCATCGTCGTGCAATTCCAGGGACTCATGGCGATTTCCGATGTCAGCCTGAAGGTGGAGCGCCACGAGATTTTTGGGCTGATCGGCCCGAACGGCGCCGGCAAGACGACGCTGGTGAACTGCCTGACCGGGTTCCAGCGGCCCAGCACCGGACGCGTGTTGCTGGCCGGCGAGGACACGACCGGGTGGAGGCCCGACAAGTTCCGCAAACAGGGGATCGCCCGCACCTTCCAGGCCGGGCGGCTGTTCCGCGACATGACGGTGGCGGAGAATGTGGAGGTGACGGCGCTGGGCCTCGGCATGTCCCGCCGGGCCGCGCATGAGCACGCGATGGCGATGCTGGCGTGGGTGGGCCTTGCCGACAAGGCGGACGCGGTGGCCGGCACGCTGCCGTACACGGACGAGCGGCGCGTCGGCATCGCGCGGGCGATGGTGATGTCGCCCGCGTTCGTGTTGCTGGACGAGCCGGCCGCCGGCATGTCGGACGCGGAGTGCGACGATCTCATGCACACGATCGTGGCGATCCCGAAGGAATTCACCTGCGGCGTGCTGCTGATCGAGCACAACATGGGCGTGATCATGGGCGTGTGCGACCGCATCCATGTGCTGGACGGCGGGCGCACGATCGCGCAGGGATTGCCTGCGGAAATCCGCAGCGATGCCAACGTCATTTCCGCCTATCTCGGCATGGAGGGCTGACGCGCCATGCTGGACGTCAACGACATCCACGTCACCTACGGCCGGCTGCGCGCGCTGAAAGGCGTGTCGCTGTCTGTCAAGGAGGGCGAGATCGTCTGCCTGATCGGGCCGAACGGGGCGGGCAAATCGACGACGCTCGCGTCCATCGCCGGCGGTGTCACGCCACATCGCGGGACGATCTCGCTGGAGGGAAAGCCGCTGGCCGGCGTCGGGCCGGAGGGCATTGCGCGCCTCGGCGTGTCGCTGGTGCCGGAGGGGCGGCATGTGTTCGGCGCGCTGACGGTGGCGGAAAATCTGCGCGTGGCGACCTATATGCGCAAGGATCGCAGCGCCATCGCCGCCGACTACGACCGCGTACTGGCGCTGTTCCCGCGCCTGCAAGAACGCATCGGCAGCCCCGGCGGCCGCCTGTCCGGCGGCGAGCAGCAGATGCTGGTGATTGCGCGCGCGCTGCTGACCAAGCCGCGTTTGTTGTTGGTGGACGAACCCTCGCTGGGGCTGGCGCCGAAGATCGTCGATCAGGTGTACGACATCCTGCTGGCTGCGCGGAAGATGGAGGGGCTGACGCTGTTGATCAACGAGCAGAGTTCCCACCGCATCCTCAAGCATGCCGACCGTATTTATGTGATTCGCGGCGGGCACATCCAGTTGCACGACACCGCCGCCAATTTGCAGGACGGCGAGGCGATCAAGCGCGCCTATTTCGGCTTCGGCGAGGAAGCCGCCATCGACGAGGAGGACGCGGCGTGATCGGTCTGCTGCAAAATCTTGTCGATGCGGCCAATCTCGGCAGCCTGTATGCGCTCGCGGCCCTCGGCGTCGGGCTGCTGTTCGGCATCCTGCGGCTGGTGAATTTCGCCCACGGCGACTTCATCTCGATCGGCGCCTACGCGCTGATCGTGCCGTCGTTCGAGGTGACGGCGCAGTTGTTCATCGGCGAATGGAACTGGGCGCTGATGATCCCGACGGTCACGCTGATCGTGGTGATCGTAGCGCTGATCTCGGACGCGCTGGTGTTCCAGCCGCTGCGCCGCGCCTCCGCGCCGACGCTGATGATCGCGTCGTTCGCGGTGAGTTACGTGATCCAGAACGGCATCCTGATGATCTACGGCGCGCGGCCCAAGGCGGCCAATCTGTGGTCGGGCCTCGACACGCCGATCCTGCTCGGCGAGTTGCGGGTGCCGCTGCTGCAAATCATCACCATCGGCGTGACGCTGGCGCTGATGGTCGCGCTCACGCTGTTCCTGAAGCAGACGCGCTACGGCGTGATGATGCGGGCGGCAGCCGAGGATTTCCGGATGGCGCAATATCTCGGCGTCAACGGCAATTTTGTGATCGGCCTCGCCTTCGCGATCAGCGGCATTCTGGCGACCGCCGTGTCGCTGCTGTACCTCTCGCAGACCGGCACCCTGGCGCCGACGATGGGCGTGCCGCTGGCGCTGTTCGCGTTCGTGGCGACCGTGATCGGCGGCATGGGAAGTCTTTTGGGGGCCGTCGTCGGCGGCTTCCTCGTCGGCTTCATCGTCATCATGTTGCAAGCCTATTTGCCGGAGGATTTGCGGCCGTTCCGCGATGCGTTCGCGTTCACGTTCGTGATCCTGATTTTGCTGGTGCGGCCCTCCGGCATCGTGCCGACGCGCGCCTTTATCGAACGCGTGTAAACATGAAATCAGGCACCCGCCCCTCGCTCGTCCGCCGCTTCTGGCCGCTGGTCGCACTCTGCCTTGTCGTCACCGCCATCGTGGCACTCGGCTCGCTGGGCAACGACGAGTTGCAGGTCACGATCACCGAGATGATGATCCGGCTGGTCGTCGTGGTCGGCATTTATCTGTTCATCGGCAATTCCGGCATTCTGTCGTTCGGGCATATCGGCTTCATGTGCATTGGCGCCTACGCGGCGGCGTGGGCAACGGTGGACCCGACCTGGAAGCAGATGATGCTGACCGGGTTGCCCGACTTTTTGCAGAACAACCAATATGGTTTCCTGCCAGCGGTGGCTGGCGGCGGATTGTTGGCGGCCTTCGTCGCGTTGCTGCTCGGCTCGGCCATCATGCGCCTGTCCGGCATAGCCGGCTCCATCGCGACGTTCGCGTTCCTCGCCATCGTGCAGAGCGTGTATTCCAACTGGGAATCGGTGACGGCGGCAACCAGTTCGATCATCGGCGTGCCGACCGTGGTGGGGCCGTGGGTGGCATGGTTGTTCGCCATCGGGGCGCTGGTGCTGGCCTACGTGTTCCAGATCTCCCGCTTCGGCCTGATGTTGCGCGCCTCGCGCGACGACGAGGTGGCGGCGAAATCGTCGGCCGTCGGCATCGTGAAAGTGCGGCTGATTGCCTTCGTGGTCAGCGCCTTCATCGTTGGCGTGGCCGGTGCGCTGTACGCGCATTTCCTCGGCATCCTGACGGCCGACACGTTCTATCTGAGCTTGACGTTCGTGACGCTGGCGATGCTGGTCGTCGGCGGCGTCGGCAGCCTGACCGGTGCGGTGACGGGTGTGATCGTGGTGACGGTGGTGGTGGAAGTGCTGCGCCACATGGAAGCCGGTGTCGCCGTCGGCGCCACGAACCTGCATTTGCCGCAGGGCAGCCAGGAGATCGGCTTGGGCATCATCATGGCGCTTGTGATGATCTTCCGCCCGTCCGGCCTTGCGCGCGGGCGCGAAGTGCCGTGGCCGTTCACCCCGGCCGCACGGCGCGCGAAGGTGCCGGCGGTTTAGCCGCGCAGCCGCGCAGTCGCCGCTGCGTCCGCGTTGCCCGCCGCATCAAGGGCCACTTTGTAAACCGCGAGCGCCCGCGCGGCGGAAACCCAGCCCTCGCGCACATCCTTGGCCACTGCGGCCGGATCGCGTTCCGCCGGCGGGCCGTAGCCGCCGCCGCCGCAGGAAAAGGAGCGCAACCGCTCGCCTTGCAGAATCTGCACCTGCGCGCAGCCGGGCAGTTGTTCCGCATCGCCGTTGCGGGTGAGGCGGTATTGCTTGGCGGGCCCGCCGCTCAGGCCGCCGCGCACGCCTTTCGGCGCGTTGTCCGTCCCGTCGCTGACATAGCCGATGTCGATGTCGCAGCCGACTGGGCCGAATTCCACCAGGATGCTGCTGGCGCCGGTGTTGCGGCCGGCGCCTTCGCTGTCCGGCAGGAAGCGGCGGCTGTGGATGTGGATGGGCTGGCGCAGTTCGTCGAGTTCGATGCTGTCCTGAAAGCACAGGCCGGCATTGCCGACATGGCACAGCGTCTGCCACGCATCGGTGCCCGGCGCGCCCGCCCCGCCGGAGATGCCGAGGAACACCTGGTTGATGAAGCGCGCGCCATTGGGCAGTTCGCCGGAGATCACGCCGGAGGAGGGCGGGATGATCGCGCCGGCTTCCGCCATCCCTTGCCCTTCCGCCATGCTCGCGAACGCCGCCTGCACGGAGTTCGACACGCGGTCGGCGAGGTTCGTCGTCGCGACGGAGCACGATGTCGGGTGCCTCGGGATGCCGACGATGCACCCCTCACGCAGATGGATGCGCAGGCGGCGGAAGGCGCCGGCATTCTTCGGCACGCCGTGGTCGATGCTGTTGAACAACCCCACCATCGCGGAGGTCCGCGCGCAAGCCTCCGACAGGTTCAGGCCGCACGGCATGCAATCAGGGTTGTCGCGCAGGTCGATGTCGATCATCGCCGCGTCGGTGTCCACCGACACCTCGACCTTGATCGGGATGCCGGTTTCGGGCGTGCCGGGAAAATGGTCGTGTGTGCTGAGGTGGGTGCCCTTGCCAGGCTTCAGCCGTTTGATCGCGGCGACCATGCGCTGTTCGGTGTAGTCGAAGAAATCTTCCTCGTGCGCGTGCAGCGTGTCCCAGCCGACTTCGGCGCCGAGGGCCAACAATTCGCGCTCACCGATGCGCGCGGCCCCGATCATGGCCAGATAATCGCCCCACCACTGGTCCGGCACGCGGATGCGGGCGCGGCACATGCGGATGATGTCGTCGATATTCTCGTAGTCGCGCTGCACCTGGACGGCGGGGAAGATCAGCGCGCCCTCGTGATACACGTCGCGCGCGTTGCCCATGTAGGTGGTGGGTGTGCTGTTGCCGCAATCCGCCTGATGCGCCTTCGCCAAAACGGTGAAATGGTGGACGCCGGCATCGTCGATCACCGGTACGATCAGCGTGTGGTCGGCGGGATGCGAGCAGCCGTGATACGGCGAGTTATGCAGGAAGGCATCGCCGCGCCGCTGAATCTTGTGGAATTTCTTGACTGACGCCGCCATCAGATCCGGGCCGGACAAGACGTGAATTGGCAGACTTTCGGCGGCGGCCAGCAAACGATCGTCCCGCGTCACGATGCAGCACGAGAAATCGCGCGCGATGTTCAGCACGCCGGAACGCCCGGTGCGCAACAGCGTGTTCGCCATCTTGCGCGCCACGCTCTCCAGCCGGTTGTTGATCAGCGCGAGCCGCACGCCATCGCCGCTGCGCCGTGGTTGGGTCTTGGTCATGTGCGAATGCTCCTGCGTCAGCCACGGCCTGGATCGAGGGAGAGGCTGCCGGAGGGGCGCCGCTCGGCCACCGCCCCGGGATTGACGACGATGGTGGTGAACGAGGATTCGATGATGGCGGGACCCGCGATTTTTTCGCCGGGCAGAATCGCCTCGAACCGCCGCAGCGCGGTTGGCACGCGGCCGTGGCTTGGGAAGTAGGCCATCCTCACGCCATCTTCGGCGCCGCTGGCGGTCGTGGCCGCCAGCGTGCCGCCGCTGTCGTCGCGGATGCGGCAGGCGACGGCGACGCTCCAGCCGACGATCTCGATGGGGGAATTGGCGTCGCGGATCGCGAACACTTCCTCATGCGTCTGGTGGAACGCCTCCGTCAGCGCCGCGACATCGGCAGGGCCGGCGAAGCGCGAACTCGGCAATTTGACTTCGAGTTCCCAGACCTGTTCCGGGTAGCGTGCCTCGGCAAAGAACGTGATCGTCTGCGCGCGCGCGCCTTGGCCCGGTCCCGCGATGAACGCGCGGGCGCGTTTTTCCAGATCGTCCAGTACGGCGTTGACGCGGGCATAGTCGAAGTCGGCGCTGCGGGTGAACAGCGTGGCGTGGAACTGCGCCGTCAGGTCCGACATCAGCGCGCCAGCCGCCGACAGTGCGGCGCCCACTTCCGGGATCAGCAGGCGCGGGGTTTCCAGCCGGCGGGCGATCAGGACGGAGTTCAGGCCGGCGGCGCCCCCGCCGCCGACCAGCACCGCCTCGCGCGGGTCGATGCCCTGGTTGACGGTGATGTCCAGGATCGCCTGCACCATGTTCTCGGTCGCCACCGAGATCATGGCAGATGCGGCTTCGTCCGTCGTTAGGCCGAGCGGCCCCGCGACATCCTGCGCGATGGCGGCTTCGGCGGCTGCCAGATCGAGTTTCATTGAGCCGCCGAGGAAGAAATCCGGGTCGATGTAGCCCAGCACGAGGGCGGCGTCCGTCACTGTCGGCTTGGTGCCGCCATGGCCGTAGCAGACCGGCCCAGGCACCGCGCCCGCACTTTTCGGGCCGACATGCAGCATGCCGCCGTCGTCGATCCAGGCGATGGAGCCGCCGCCGGCGCCGATGCTGCGCACATCGACGGAGGGAAAGCCGGTCATGTGGCCGCGATAGGGCTGGCCGATCCAGGTCTCGCGGCTCCACGGGATGCGTCCGCGCCGCACCAGCGACACGTCGTAGGTGGTGCCGCCGGTGTCGGCGATGACGGCCGTGTCGTTGCCCTCGTCCTCGATCGAAAAGCGTCGGCCGGAGACGGGAGCCATCGACGGGCCGGAGTTGATCAGATGGATCGGCGCGCGGGCCACGTCCGCCCCGTCCATCACGCCGCCTTGCGACGTGACCACCAGCACACGGCCGGCAAAACCCGCACCGCGCAGCCGTTCGGTGAGACCGGCCATGTAGGCCGCCATCATCGGCTTCAGCGAGGCGTCTATGCAGGCGGACGACGCACGCCGATATTCGCGCAGCGTCGGGTTCAGTTGGTGCGAGAGCGTGTAGGGCACGCCGGGCAATTCCGCGTCCAGCAGCGCCGCCACGCGCAATTCGTGCGCGGGATTGACGATGGACCACAGCAGGCAGACGGCGACGGCTTTTACGTCGCGCGCCCGCAGGTCCGCGATCACGCGGCGGCAGGCGGCGTCATCGAACGGTATCATTTCCGAGCCGTCCGGGCGCAGGCGGCCGGGCACTTCCCAGGTCAGCGAACGGGGGATGTACGGCTCCGGATACGGCACGGTAAAATTGAACGGCTCGGACCGGCCTCCTTCGCGCAGCACCAGCACGTCCGGGTGGCCTTCGGTGGTCAGGAACGCGGTGCGGGCGGTGTTGCCGGTGATGATGGCGTTGATCGCGTGAGTCGTGCCGTAGATGAACGTCTCGCCGGCGGCGAGCAGTTCGGGCAGCTTGCGGCCGAGACCGTCGGCTGCGACCTGCAAGGCGTCGATGACGCCACGGATCGGATCGGCGGGAGTCGTGGCTGCCTTGAACATGTGCAGCGCGCCTGCCGAATCTTCCACCAGCAAATCGGTGAAAGTGCCTCCCGTATCGACAGCGAATCGCATCCGGCTCTCCTGCAACGCAGCGGCAGAATTTGACGGCAACGCCCGGGCGCTGGCAAGCCATGTCCGAACATTGTCGCGCCGGCTTGCCTGCGTCCGGCGTGGCGGCCTATCGTTGCAGGAGGCAGACAGGCAGACACGCGATGGCAATTCCGGGCAAAACGGCGCTGATTGTCGGCGGGTCGCAGGGCATCGGCGAGGCCATTGCGCGCCGGCTGGCGGACGATGGCGTGATCGTCGGCATCGTCGCATCTTCCAGTCTGGACAAGGCGAAATCCGTGGCGGCGAGGCTGCCCGGGGGCCATGCGCTCGCATTTACGGCCGATGTCCGCGACACTGCCGCAGTGGCCGCGATGGTGGCGGAGGCGGACAAGGCGCTTGGCGGGATCGACATTCTGGTCAACAGCGCCGGCGTTTTCTATCCGACGCCGGCGGGCGATACCGAACACGCAGCGTTCGACCGGATGATCGACATCAACATCAAGGGAACGTGGTACGCCATCGACGCGGTGGCGCCGCTGATGAAAGCGCGCCGGCGTGGCTGGATCGTCAATATCGCCTCCGTCGCGGGATCGATGGGGCTGGGCGGCTACTCGGTGTATTGCGCGACCAAGGCTGCCATCGTGATGATGACGCGCGCACTCGCCATCGAACTGGCACCGCACGGCATCGGCGTGAACTGCCTGTCGCCCGGCAACACGGCGACGCCGATGAATCTCGATGTTCGCACCAAGCCGGACCTAAAACCCTTCCTCGATGCGATGACGGCGCGGACGCCGAGCGGTGTCACCTATTCCAGCGCCGAGGACATGGCGAACATCGTGGCGTTCCTGGTGTCGGACGCGGCGCGGGCGATACACGGCGCCAACATCCTGGCCGACGAAGGCTTTTCGGCGGGGTTGTGAGATGGCCGATACCGTTCTTGTGACCGGCGGCGCGGACAGTGTGGGCCGCGTGATGGCGGAGGCGTTCGCGGCGCGCGGCGATCATGTTCACATCTGCGACGTGCGGCCGGATGCGGTCGCGGCAACGCTCGCCGCCAATCCCGGCATGCGCGGGACGGTCGCGGACGTGGGCGACCCGGCGGCGATGGCGCGGGTGGTGGCGGACGCGACCGGTTGGTTCGGCGATGTGTCCGTGCTCGTCAACAACGTCGGCATCGGCGGGCCGCGTGCGGGGATAGAGGACATCGAACTCCACGAATGGGATCGCACGCTGGCGGTGAATGTCACGGCGATGTTTTGCGCCATGAAGCTGATCGTGCCGGGGATGAAGCGGCGAGGCGGCGGGGCGATCGTCAATTTCTCCACCGGCTCCACGCGTACCCGGCTGCCGGGGCGCACGGCCTACGTGGTGTCCAAATTCGGGGTCGAGGGGCTGACGCTGAATGCGGCGCGCGAACTTGGGCCGCACGGGATTCGGGTCAATGCCATTCTGCCGGGCATGATCGACAATGCGCGGATGCAGGGCATTATCGCGGCCAAGTCGCGCGAGACGGGGCGGACCGAGCAGTCGATAGAGTCGGATTATCTGCGTTTCATCTCGCTGCGCGCCAAAACGCAACCGGCGGACCTTGCGGCGATGGTGCTGTTTCTGGCGTCCGAGGCCGGGCGGCTGATCACCGGCGAACTGATCGCCGTCAGCGGCAATCTGGAATGGGAAGACTGACCTACGCCCAGCCTTGCAGGTGCGGCGAATAGAAATTCACCGTCACGACCAGAGTCCGGAACAGCCATTCGCCTTCGTGCCTTGCATAGACCTCGTCGTAGGCGCTCAGCAGCCAGCGCGCTTCCGGCACGCCCGCATCGCTTTTCACGGTGCATGGCATAATCAGCCGCCATTTACCGGTCGCGGCATCGGCACTTTGCACTTCGATGATAGGATTGAGAACGAGGTGGGCCGCAAAAACGATCTGGCCGCTGATCCCCTTGAAGTAGTCGCGGATCGCCTCGCGTCCCTCGTAGCGGCCGAATGTCGGCCCACCGTCCCAAACCCCATCGGGCACAAAGGTCGCAGCCAATCCATCCGGATCGTAATTGGCATCGCACAAGGCGCAATAGCGCGCCTTCAACGCCTTGATCTCCTCGATCGCCTCAAGCCGGGCGAGCCGTTCTTCGATGTTGGCAGCCATACATCATGTCCCTGCCGGAAGGATCGGCCCGCCGGGATCGCCCGGCGGGC
>CAJCJG010000041.1 GCA_903970625.1 Solirubrobacterales bacterium 70-9
CCCCCGCCGCCCCCCCCTGCGGGCGCGGCCGGCGCCGGCTGCGACCACGCAACGCGCCCCGCTCGCGGACCCGGAGATGGCCCAGCCGTCCCGGCCCACCGCGCCCACGGCAGCCAAACTCCCACCCGCTCCTCAAAGACTTGGGCCGAAGCCGCGGTGGCCGCTCCACCGCGTCGCCCCGGGGCACTGGCCCAGGGCTGGCCCCAACCCAAAAACCACCCGCCCGAAGCCTGCGCCTTGGTGCGTCTTTTTTGTTACGATATCAAAATAAACTCTACAACCACAAATGCCGCGCGGGCTTGACGCCGTTCAGATAGTAGTTGCCGACGTGAAAGAACTTCCACCGCACCGGGTCGTGCAGCGTGTGGGTGCGGGCATTGCGCCAGTGCCGGTCCAGCCCGTGCGCCGCGAGCGTCGAGCGCGTGCCGCCCAGTTCGAACAGCTTGTTGGCGGCCAGAATGGCGATTTCCGTCGTCAGCACCTTGGCCTCGGCGACCGCGATGGCGGCCTCGGCCACCGTCTCCTCGTTGGCATCGGCAATCGCCACGTCGGTCAGCAGGGCGGCGCGTTCCAGGATCGCCTCGGCGGCGTGCAGCTTGATTTCGAGATCGCCGATGGCGGCGATGGTGAAATGGTCCTCCGCCGCCGTCTCCTGCCGGCTGTCCACCCACGGGCGCGCCTGCGTGCGGATGAAGGCGATCGTGTCGGCGATGGTGCCCTTCGCGATCCCGGCGTCGATGGCCGCTTGCAGGATCTGAGAGATCGGGCCGGATGCGGTCGGCCGTTCGAACGCCAGATGCGCCGGCACCGCGAGCCGCTTCGGCACCCGCACCTCGGTGAACTTGACGGTGCCGGAGGCGGTGGTGCGCTGGCCGAAGCTGGACCAGTCGTTGATCACCTCCAGCCCCGGCGCGTTGCGGTCGGCAAAGACGATGTGGACATGCCCGTTCGGGTCGACCGCCGCGACCGGGACGATGTGCGCCACCAGCGCGCCGGTGGAATAAAACTTCGTCCCGTTGACGATCAGGTCATCGCCGTCCTCGACGAAGTTGGTCCGCAGATCGCCGACATGCTTGCCGCCGGTCTCGGACGTGGCATTGCCGAAGCGGACGCCGCGCAACACCGCCTCGAACAATTCGCGCTTGAGCGGTTCGGCACCGTCGAGCGCGATGTGCTCGACAACGGAAAAATGGTTCTGCGGAATCTGGCCGAGCGAGGGGTCGGCGGCCGAGACGATCTTGAACACTTCGGTGACGGTGACGTAGGACGCCTCGGCGCCGCCGTACCGTTTCGGGACGCGAATGCCCCAGAGGCCGCTTTGCGAATACGCCTCCACCTCCGCGACCGGCACCAGCGCCTCGCGGTCCCGCAGCGCGGCCCCGGTGGTGAAGTCGGCGGCGAGGCGTTCGGCGACCTCGATGGCCTCGGCGTCCGACGCGATCACATGCGCCGGCCGAGTGGGGCGCGGCAACGGGGCGAACGGTTCGGGCGAGTTGACGCGGGGGGCGCGGCCGAGATCGAGGGCTGCCGACATAGTCTTGCTCCGGTTCGCTGTTACACTACGTAAGAACGTGATTATGCTCAGATTCACAAAGTCGATTGACTAAATAGCAAATACGCCGCATGTCAACCGTGCGTCGTGCCGGGCGACGCAGGCTTTACGGAGCGCCGAGCGCATGAGCCGTGTCGATCCACCTATTCGCGATCGCGCCGTGGGCGCCGATCTGGCCAAGGGCGCGCGCCGGATCGCGGACGATGCCGAGGCGTTGCGAGTCGTGCGCGAGGTTGCCGCCGGGCTGGCCGAGGGCGCCGTGGCGCGGGACCGGGAGCGACGGTTGCCGCACGCGGAATTGGACGCATTGTCGCAAGCGGGGCTGCTGGCGCTGACTGTGCCGCGTGCGCTCGGCGGCGCCGATGTGTCGGCCGGAACGCTGGCCGAAGTGTTTGCCATTCTGGCTGCCGCCGACACCGCCATCGGGCAGGTGCCGCAGAGCCATTATTACATGCTGGAGGCGTTGCGGCTGGCTGGCACGCAGCCGCAGCAGGCGCGGTGGTTCGGGCTGGTACTGGGCGGGGCGCGGATCGCCAACGCGCTGGCCGAGCGCGGCACGGCGACGGCGCGGGAGATCAAGACCACACTTCGACGCGACGCCGGCGGCCTACGGCTGAACGGGACCAAATATTACTCCACCGGCGCTTTGTTCGCGCATTTTCTGGCCGTGGTGGCGCTGGACGATCAGGGCCGGCGCGCGATTGCCTTCGTCCCAACGGATGCGCCCGGCGTGACCCTGCGCGACGACTGGACAGGGTTCGGGCAGCGCACCACCGGTTCCGGCACCACGATCCTGGAGAACGTGGCGGTGGACGAGGCGGACGTGGTGCCGCTGCAAGACGTGTTCGACCGGCCGACGCGGATGGGGCCGTTCGCGCAATTGATGCACGCGGCCATCGACCAGGGCGCGGCCCGCGCGGCCCTGGCCGACACCATCGCATTCGTCCGCACCAGCGCGCGGCCATGGGCAGACAGCGGCGTCGCCCGCGCGGCCGACGACCCGTACACCATTGCCGCCGTCGGCGAGGTGCGCATCCGCGTTGCAGGTGCCGATGCGCTGCTGGCCCACGCTGCGCGGATCGTCGATGCCGCGCGCGACGACCCTTCGGCCGAGCAGGTGGCGGCTGCCTCCATCGCGGTGGCGGAGGCGAAGGTCGCGGCCACCGAGGCGTCGCTGTTGGCGGGATCGAAGCTGATCGAACTGGGCGGCAGCAGCGCCACGCTCACCGAGCACGGGCTGGACCGGCATTGGCGCAATGCCCGCACGCACACCGTCCACGACCCCGCGCGCTGGAAGCTGCACGCCATCGGGCGCTACTTCCTGTCCGGCACGCTGCCGCCGCGCAGTGGCACCCTGTAGCCTGCCGTCATGGCCAAGCCGATCCGTTTCAACGCCTTCGACATGAACTGCGTGGTGCATCAGTCGCCCGGACTGTGGCGGCATCCGCGCGACCGCTCGGCGGATTATCGCAAGCTGGGGACGTGGCTGGATCTGGCGCGGACGCTGGAGCGGGGTCTGTTCGACGGCGTGTTCCTGGCCGACGTGCTGGGCGTGTACGACGTGTTCGGCGGCGGCCCGGCAGCGGCACTGCGCAACGCGGCGCAGGTGCCGGTGAACGACCCGCTGCTGCTGGTGCCGGCGATGGCGACGGTGACGACGAATCTGGGGTTCGGCGTGACCGTAAACCTGTCCTACGAAGCGCCGTTGACGCTCGCACGGCGATTTTCGACCTTGGACCATCTGACCGAGGGGCGGATCGGCTGGAACGTCGTGACCGGATACCTCGACAGTGCGGCGCGCGGCATGGGGCGGGCGAAGCAGACCGCACACGACGACCGCTACGCCATCGCCGAGGATTTCATGGCGGTGGTGTACCAGCTTTGGGAAGGCAGTTGGGCGGACGATGCCGTGGTGCGCGACGCGGACGGCGGCGTGTTTACGCGGCCGGAGCGAGTGCGGGCGGTGAAACACGAAAGCCCGTGGCACCGCCTCGATGCCATCCATTTGAGTGAGCCCTCGCCGCAGCGGACGCCGGTGATCTACCAGGCCGGCACGTCGCCCGCCGGGCGCGGCTTTGCCGGGCGGCATGCGGAGTGCGTGTTCATCTCCGGCCCGTCCAAGGTCGTGCTGGCGCCGCGCGTGGCAGCTCTTCGGCAGACGGCGGCGCAGGTTGGCCGGCGGGGCGACGATCTGCTGATCTACGCGATGCTGACGGCCATTGTTGCGGAGACAGACGAAGCGGCCGACGCACTGGCGGCGGAGTATCGGCGCTACGCGAGTGCCGAGGGCGCGCTGACCCTGATGTCCGGCTGGACGGGCGTGGATTTCGCCGGCCTCGATCCCGCGACCGTCGTGCAGCATGTGCAGAGCGAGGCGGGCCGCTCGGCGATGGAGAACATCACGCGGGCCGATCCCTCGCGCGTTTGGACAGTGGCGGAGATCGCCGAGCATGTCGGCATCGGCGGCATCGGGCCGGTGCTGGTTGGCGGGCCGGCGCGGGTCGCCGATGCGCTGGAGGCATGGGTGGACGAGACCGGGGTGGACGGCTTCAACCTCGCGTTCGCTGTGCGGCCCGAGACGATGCGCAACGTCGTCGATCTGCTGGTGCCGGAGTTGCAGCGACGCGGCCGCTACCGGACGGAGTATCCGGCGGGAACGCTCCGGGAAAAACTGAGTGGGGGCCAGCCACGGTTGCAGGCGCCGCATCCGGCCGCAGCGTATCGGTATAACGCGAATCCGTAGGGTGGAATGCGCTTGGGCAATCCACCTGGGTTAAACCAGACTGGGTTGACATACGACCCATATGCGGGAAATATCAGTCGTCCTTGGAGACGACGTGAAATGACCCAGGCTGCCGGCCTTCCCGTGCTCGATTTCAGCCGCTTCGATGCCGGACCCGACGAACGGGCGCGGTTTCTGGCCGACCTCGGCGCGGCGGCGCGGGACGTGGGGTTTTTCTATCTCGTCGGCCACGGCATCGACCAGGCCCAGGCGGATCGGGTCAGCGGCGTGGCGCGTCAGTTTTTTGCGCTCCCGGAGCGTGAAAAGCTGGCCATTGAGATGGTCAACTCGCCGCATTTTCGCGGCTACAACCGCGTTGGCTGGGAATTGACGCGCGGGCAGCCGGACTGGCGCGAGCAAATCGACGTCGGCACCGACCGCCCGGCACTGCCCATCGGCCCCGGCACGCCACCGTGGGCGCGCTTGCAGGGGCCGAACCAGTGGCCGGCGGCGTTGCCGGAATTGCGGCCCGTCGCGGAAAAATGGATCGCCGACCTCACGGCGCTTGGCATCCGGTTGCTAAAAGCGTTCGCGCTGGCGCTGGGCCAGTCGGAAGACGTGTTCGCGCCGATTTACAGCCCGTCGCCGAACATCCTGCTGAAATTGATCCGCTATCCAGGCCGCGAAGCGACCGAAAGCGATCAGGGCGTCGGCGCCCACAAGGATGGCGGGTTCCTGACGCTGCTCTACCAGGCCGACCATGGCGGCCTGCAAGTGGAAGCGCCGGACGGGACGTGGATCGACGCGACGCCGCTGCCCGGCAGCTTCGTCGTCAATATCGGCGAACTGCTGGAACTCGCGTCGGACGGCTATTTGAAGGGCACGCTGCATCGCGCGGTGACGCCGCCGGCTGGGACGGAGCGGCTGTCGGTCGGGTTCTTCCTCGGCGCCAATCTGAACGCGACCGTGCCTTTGTTGACGCTGCCGCTGGAACTGGACGCGCACGCGCGCGGCGTGACGCGCGATCCGAAAAATCCGCTAATCCGCGAAGTCGGTCTGAACGCACTGAAAAGCCGCCTGCGCTCTCACCCGGACGTGGCGCGCCGCCACCATGCCGACCTCCTGGCGAGCCTAAAACTGACCCAGCAGCCCGCCAAGGCGCGCGCCGAGACAGTGCCGGCATGACGCGCGCACTCAGGAAACAACCATGACCGAGCCATACCGATTTGAAACGCTGGCGTTGCACGGCGGAACCTGGCGCAGCGACCCGGCGACGGGCGCGGTGGCGGTGCCGATCTATCAAAGCACGTCGTTCCAGTTCAAGGACACCGAGCACGCCGACCGCCTGTTCGCGCTGGACGAACTGGGCTTCATCTACTCGCGCGTCGCCAATCCGACACAGGACGCGCTGGAGACCCGCATCGCCGCGCTGGAAGGTGGCGCGGGCGCGTTGCTGGTGGCGTCCGGGCAGGCGGCGTCGGCCTACTCGGTGCTGAATCTTGCCGGCGCCGGCGACAACATTGTCACATCGACCGATTTGTACGGCGGTACGTGGGCGCTGTTCGCAGCGACGCTAAAACATTTCGGCGTCGAGGCGCGGTTCGTGGATCCTGCCGACCCCGAGAATTTCCGCCGCGCCACCGATGCGCGCACGCGGGCGTGGTACGCCGAATCGCTGCCGAACCCGAAATTGCAGGTGTTCCCGATCGGCGAGGTCGCCGCCATCGGCCGCGAAATCGGCGTGCCGTTGATTATCGACAACACTGCGGCGCCCCTGATCATCCGCCCCTTCGAGCATGGCGCGGCGGTGGTGGTGTATTCGGCGACCAAATATATCGGCGGCCATGGCACCACCATCGGCGGCCTGATCATCGACAGCGGCACGTTCCCTTGGGAGGAGCACGCAGAGCGGTTCCCGACACTGACGGCGCCCGATCCGAGCTATCACGGCGCGACGTGGGTGGAGAAATCCCGCGCGCTGGGGCCGGTGGCGTATGTGACGCGGGCGCGCACCGTGCTGCTGCGCGACATCGGCGCCGCAAGCGGCCCGTTTGCCGCGTTCCAGTTCCTTCAAGGGCTTGAGACGCTGCCGCTGCGCATCCGTCAGCACAACGAGAACGCAGCGCGCGTGGCGGAGTTTCTCCGCGCGCGTCCCGAGGTGACGCGGGTGATCTATCCCGGCTTCCAGACCGGCGAAGCGGGCCGCCGCGCTGCGAAATATCTGAAAGGCGGGTATGGTGCGCTGATCGGCTTCGAACTCGAAGGCGGCAAGGATGCCGGCCGCGCCTTCATCAATGCGCTAAAATTGTTCTATCACGTCGCCAATATCGGCGATGCGCGCTCGCTCGCGATCCATCCGGCGACGACCACGCATTCGCAACTCAGTGTCGAGGAACAGGCCGCCACCGGCGTGACGCCGGGCTATGTACGTCTGTCCGTCGGCATCGAACACCCGGACGATATCGTGGCCGATCTTGCGCAGGCGCTCGATGCCGCCGGCGCGGGCGCCACGCCCGTTCGGAAAGCTGCCTGAACCAATCAACGGGGACCATCGACCAATGACCAACGAGACGACTCCGACAAATCTTTCCCGCCGCACGGTGTTGCGCACGGCCGGCGTGGGCGTGGCCGCCGCCGCTGCCGGCGCCTACGTGTTCGGCCGCGCGCCGTTCGCGGTCGCCGCCCCCACGCCGAAAGTGCGGCTGGCCTGGACCGAAGTGGCAGCGTGCCATTCGCCGCTTGCCTTCGGCGTGGCGAAGGGACTGTACGCCAAGCACAATGTGGACGTGGAACTGTTCTACCAGGGCGCCAGCGGGCAGACGCTGATCCAGGCGCTGGCGACCAACAAGGCCGATATCGGCGCGGGCCTTGTGTTGGACTGGCTGAAGCCGTTGGAGCAGGGTTTCGACGTCAAACTGTTCGTGGGCTCGCACGGTGGCTGCCAGCGGCTGCTGGCCTCCCCCGCGTCCGGCATCACGACGTTGGAGGGATTGAAGGGCAAGACCATCGCGGTGGCCGATCTCGCCGGACCCGCCAAGCTGTCGTTCAGCGTGACCCTGGCCAAGAACGGCATCGACCCGGACACCGACGTGAACTGGCAGGTGTTCCCGTGGGATCTGGTGGGCGAGGCGGTGCATCGCGGCGACGCGCAGGCGTTGGCGCAGTTCGACCCGTGGGCCTACAGCTACTGGAAGGACTTCAACCTCACCGAACTCGCCGACACGCAAACCAAGGATTGGACGAACGCCGCGTGCTGCGTGCTTGGCGTCAACGGCCCGTTCCTGAAGGCGAACCTGGACGCTGTGCGCCGCGTCGCCGCCGGCAACCTTGATGTTCACGAATACGCTGCCGAGCATCCCGACGAAGTCGCGCAATGGTATTTCGACAATCTGAAACCTGGCATGACCTACGAGCGGCTGCGCGACGATCTGGCTTCGCTGGTCTATCACAACCATCCGGTCGGCGAAGCTTTGACGGTGGAGGTGCGCCGGCAGATCGAGGACATGAAGCTGATCAAGGTGATCGACGCGGATACCGACGCGAACGAACTCGCGCACCGCATCACGACCAACGTTCTCGCATAGGACAGCATCCATGAGCGACATCGCCCAGGGAGGCGCGGTTCGTACCGTCGCGTCCGTACCGATCTGGCGCGATGGCGTCGCGGCGGCGGCGGCATGGTTTGTCGCCGCCATCGTGACAGTGGCCACGCCCGACGTGGTGCCGTGGGGCAGCACGCCATTATGGGCGGAGATTCTGACCGGCGGAGCGGTGCTGTTGCTGGTGCTTTCGGGCACGGTGCAATGGCTGGGCCGTGTCGGGCGCGTCGTCGTGCATTACGGGCCGTGGCTGGTGGCGCTCGGCGTCTGGTTCGCGGTGTGGGAAGTGGTGACGGCGAAAACCGGCTGGCTGCCGAAGCCGTTCTTCTCGCCGCCGCAGGGTCTGCTGCACGTCTATCTGGTCGATACCACACGACTGGGATTGTGCGTGCTGTTCTCGCTGCGGCTGTGGGCCTACGGCTTCGGCTCCGGCGTGATCGCGGGCTTTCTGGTGGGCGTGGCGCTCGGCTGGTCGAAGCGGTTTGCCTACTGGGGCATGCCGATCCTGAAACTGATCGGGCCGGTGCCGGCGACGGCGTGGATTCCCTGCACGTTCTTCATCCTGCCGACGACGTTTTCCGCCAGCGTGTTTCTGGTGGCGTTGGCATCCGGCATTCCGGTGGCGATCCTGACGGCCTCCGGCGTCGGTTCCGTCAACCGCGCGTTCTACGACGTGGCGCGCACGCTGGGCGCCTCGGAACGGTTTCTCGTCTGGAGAGTTGCTGTCCCGGCATCGCTGCCGCATGTGTTCGTCGGCCTGTTCATGGGGCTGTACTATTCGTTCGCGGTACTTGTGGTGGCCGAAATGCTGGGCGCGAAATACGGCCTCGGGTGGTATTTGCAATTCCAGACGGGCTATTCGGCATATGCCAACGTGTATGCGACGCTCGTGATCATGGCTCTGCTGACATCGGGACTGGTCAAGCTGCTGTTCGTCACGCGTGATCGCGTGCTGTCGTGGCAGAAGGGGATTATCTGATGTCTGCTGCTCTGAAGTTGGTCGATGCCCCACGCCGCAGCGTGGCGCTGGAGGTGCGCGGCGTGTCGCACGCCTTCGACCTCGGCGGCAAGCATCTGCCGGTGCTCGACAACATCGACCTGAGCGTGGCGCCGGGCGAGTTCGTGGCGCTGCTCGGCCCGTCCGGCTGCGGCAAATCGACGTTGCTGCGGCTGGTGGCTGGCTTGGAACAGCCGGATGTCGGCGCGCTGCTGGAAGACGGCGCGCCGATCACCGCACCCGATCCGTCACGCATCCTGGTGTTCCAGGACCCGACGCTGTTTCCGTGGCGGACCGTGTGGAAGAACGTCGCGGTGGGCCTGGAGGCGCGCGGGCTGCTGCCGGCGCACAAGCAGCGCGTGGCCGACGCGCTTTCGCTGGTGCGGCTGGAGGCGTTCGCGCAGGCCTATCCGCACCAACTCTCCGGCGGCATGGCGCAGCGGGCCGCGCTCGCGCGGGCGCTGGTCAACGACCCGCATCTTCTGTTGCTGGACGAACCGCTCGGCAAACTGGATAGCCTGACGCGACTGGCGATGCAGAACGAGCTCGTGTCGCTGTGGCAGAAGGTCGGCTTCACCGCGTTGCTGGTAACGCACGATGTGGAGGAGGCTTTGCTCCTCGCCGACCGGGTGATCGTGCTCAGCGACCGGCCGGCGCGGATCGTGACCGAATTCCTGATCGACAAGCCGCGTCCGCGCCGCCGCGACGACGCCGATTTGGTGCATCTGCGGCAGACGATTCTGGCGACACTGGGGCCGGTCCATGACTAGACATCGCCTTGCCTACGCGCTCGCGTTCCTCGGCGCCGGGTCGCTATTGGTTGCTGTCGGTTGGTGGTGGGTGGTCTTTCGCACGCTGATCGGCAGCGCGTTGCTGACGGTGCCGGCCGCGCTGCCGTGCTTGGCGCAGAATTCCGACCTCTGCGTGCTGGCGCAGGCTTTGTGCTCGTCCGACCATTGGCTCGGCATCCGCCACTACGACACGGCATTGTTCTGGGCAGGCGCCGCGATCACTGTTGCATCGGCATTCCCGATTCTCGCGCGTCGCGCCGGGTCGGCTGGCCGCGTCGCATGACCAATTTCGACCGGCACCTGCACCAATCGCACGCGCCCGCCACGGGGCGGCCCGCCCCGCACATCCCTCCGCGAAGCACGCAAGCGCGGCGTATCGCCGACGATCGCGAGGCCATCGCGGTCGCGCGCGACCTGGCGGCGCAGTTCTCCGCCGGCGCCGTCGTGCGCGACCGCGAGCGGCGCTTGCCGATTGCCGAGTTGGACGCTTATTCGAAGAGCGGGTTGCTCGCGATCACGGTGCCGAAGGACCATGGCGGCGCGGGTGTTTCCAACGTCACGCTCGCCGAAGTCACTGCCATCGTCGCGGCGGCGGATGCGAGCCTGGGGCAGATTCCGCAGAACCATCTGTATATGGTCGAGGCGATCCGGCTTGGCGCCACGGCCGAGCAACAGAAGCACTTGTTTGCCCGTGTGCTGGATGGCGACCGGCTCGGCAATGCGTTTACCGAGATCGGCGGCAAGTCTCCGGTCGATTTCAAGACGCGGGTGGTGCGGCACGGCGACGCATATGTGCTCAACGGACAGAAATTCTATTCGACCGGGGCGATCTTTGCCCACATCATCGTCGCTGTCGCGCTCGATGAGCGGGACCGCACAACGCTGGTGTTTGTGGATCGTGCCACGCCCGGCCTGCAACTGATCGACGACTGGGCCGGCTTCGGCCAGCGCACCACCGGCAGTGGGACGACGCTGTTCGACGAGGTCGCCGTGACGGCCGCGCAGATTGTGCCGCATCAGGACGTGTTCGACCGGCCGACGACGATGGGGCCGGTGGCGCAGTTGATCCATGCGGCCGTCGATGTCGGCATCGCGCGCGCGGCGCTGGCGGACACGTTGCGCTTCACGCGGGAATACGCGCGGCCGTTTTTCGAGACCAAATACGAACACGGATACGATGACCCGCATCTGATCGCCGCCGCCGGCGACCTGGTGATCCGCGTCAATGCCGCCAACGCGCTGCTCGCGCGTGCGGGGCGGATCACGGACATCGCGCAGGCCGACCCGACAGCACAGACCGTTGCCGCCGCCTCCATCGCGGTAGCCGAGGCCAAGGCGCTCGCGTCCGAAGTTTCGCTGCACGTCTCCAGCAAATTGTTCGAGTTGGCGGGGTCGCGTTCCACGCTGGAGCAGTTCGATTTCGACCGCCACTGGCGTAACGCGCGCACCCATACGCTGCACGATCCGGTGCGCTACAAATACGTCAATGTCGGCAACTACTACCTGAACGGCATCCTGCCGCCTCGGCACGGCGCCATTTGAGCGGCCAACGTTGATAGATAGTGTTAACTCTCATTCGTCTCGTCAGGAGCATCCGATGTCCACGCAAACTCCGCTCGTGACCTTTCGTCTGAACGGCCAGGGCCGGGGCCTTGCCCAGACCGTGCGCGAGGAAGGGTCTGCGCACGTCATCCAGACCGACGCGCATCCGGCGTTCGGCGGCGGCGATTCTGCGCCGAGCCCGCTGGCCTATGCGCTCGCGGCGTTGACCTCCTGCACCCAGGTCACGTCGCAGATCGTCGCCCGTGATCTCGGGCTGAGGCTGGGGGCATTCACGGTCTCGGTCGATGCCAAGTTGGACCCGACGGTGCTGGCGACCGGTGCCGAGGGGGTGAGCAACTTCACCCGCTTGACGCTGGTGGCCGCCATCGAGACCGACGCGGCGCCGGCGCAGTTCGCGCATTTCGGAGCCGAAGTGGAGCGGCGGTGCCCGGTGACGCAGTTGTTCCGCCGCAGCGGCGTCGCAGTTACGACCGAGTGGCGCCCGCTGGAGTTGGCCCCGGTCGCAGCCGCAGCCGAATAGCCGCGTGCCTGAACCGGACACTCCGATTCAACCGACGAACAGCAAATGCTCCGTCGCCTGCCGGTCGGCGCGGAAGTCGGCCAGTGTGCCGGAATAGCGGATGGCGCCCCGGTCGATCACATGCGCCGTGTCGGCCAGCCGCGCGACCAGGACGCTGCTTTGCTCGGCGAGCAGGATGGCAAGGCCGGCGGCTTTCAGCGTCGCCAGCCGCTCGCCCAGCACCTCGATCACGGCCGGCGCCAAGCCCTCGGTGGGTTCGTCGAGCAGCAGGATCGCGGGGTCCAGCATCAGCGCGCGGGCGATGCACAGCATCTGCTGTTCGCCGCCGCTGAGCCGCGTGCCGGGCCGGTGGCGCAAGCCGGCCAGCGGCGGGAACAGGTCGTACGCCCGCTCGATGGGCCACGCCGCCCGCGCGGCCGGCGAGCGCCGTGTGACCCGCAAATTCTCCTCGACCGTCAGCCCGGCGATGATACGGCGTTCCTCCGGCACATAGGCGATGCCGGTCAGCGCGATGCGGTGCGGCGGCAGCCGGGCGAGGTCCTCGCCCCGGAAGCGCACCCGGCCCGCCGTGACGGTCACGAGGCGAACCACCGATTTCAGTGTCGTCGTCTTGCCGGCCCCGTTGCGGCCGAGCAGGGCGGCCACCTGCCCCGGCGCTACCGTCAGCGATAGGCCGAACAGCGCGGGGGTGGCGCCGTACGCGGCATGCACGCCTTCCAGCTCAAGCATGGAACCCGGTCCCGAGATAGGCCGCGCGCACGGCGGGATCGGCCCGGATATCGGCAGGCTGGCCCTCGGCCAGCACGCGGCCGCGATGCATCACCGTGATGCGGTCGGCCAGCGAGAACACCACGTCCATGTCGTGTTCGATGATGACGGCGGTCATGCCGCGTGCGCGCACCAGATCGCGGATGAAGCGGACCAGCGGCAGCCGGTCGGCCGCGGCCATGCCGCAGGTCGGCTCGTCCAGCAGCAGCACCGTCGGTTCGGCCGCCAGCGCCACCGCCAGTTCGAGCCGCCGCTGATCGCCATAGGCGAGATGCTGCGCCGGCGTCTCCAGGTGCGCGGCCAGGCCGACGGTCTCGGCCAGCGCTGCGATCTCGCCGTCGTGCAGCCCCCGCGCGCGGCCGAACAGGCGCCATTGCTGCCGATGCCGGGCGATGATCGGCACGCGGATGTTTTCGCGCACGGTGGCATCGGGGAACAGATTGTTGATCTGGAACGTCCGCCCCACGCCGCGGCGCACCAACCGGTGCGGCGGGCTGCCGGCCACGTCGCGCCCGCGCAGCCGGATGCTGCCGGCGGTCGGGCGCAGCGCCCCGGTGAGCAGGTTGAACACCGTGGTTTTGCCAGCGCCGTTGGAGCCGACCAGCGCGTGGAACGCCCCGGCCGCGACCGCGAAATCGACGTCGTCGATGGCCACCACGCCGCCGAACCGCTTGACCAAGCCACTCACTGCCAGCACCGGCACATCCGCGTCGTCCGTCGTCATCTCCGCGCCGCCGGTCGCAGCAGCAGGCCCGCGAGGCCCTCCGGCCGATACAGGCCGACCAGCACGACGATCACGCCGAGCATGCTCAGCCAGTACGAGGTCACGGACGGCGCCAGTGTCGCCACCGCCCGGAATACGAGCGCGCCGATGATCGGGCCGGCGAAGGAGCGGGTGCCCCCCAGCACGCAGACCAGCAGGGCGTTGGTCGAGGTCGCAAAGCCCGCCGATTCGACGAACATGCCGCGCTGAAAGAACGCTAGCAGCACGCCTGCCAGCCCCGCCATCGCGCCGGAGATCGCGAAGGCCGCGATCTGGATGGCCTTGACGTTCAGGCCGGCGAAGGCCGCGCGCCCCGCATTGTCCCGCACCGCTCGCAACGCCGCGCCGAACGGCGAGCGGGTCAGCCGCAACAGCGCCGCCAGTGCCCCCGCGACCGCGAGGACGGTCAGTGCGCAATAAGCTCCGGTCCCGCGCAACCATTCGGGTGGCGCGAAGCCGATCAGCCCGTCGTCACCGCCCGTCACCTCACGCCATTTCCAGATCACGATGTAAACCAGTTGCGCCAGCGCCAGCGTCAGCATGATGAAGGCCGTCGGCTCCCGCCCGACGCAGATCGCGGCCATCGCGGTGGCCATCAGCGCGGCAGCCGCGATACCGGCCAGCGCCGCCGAGGCCATGTCGAAGCCATGCTTGGCCAGCAGCGCGGCCACGTAACCGCCGGTGGCGAACAGGGCCGCGTGCCCCATCGAGACCATGCCGCCAGTGCCGACCAGCAGGTTCAGGCTGGCGGCGAACAATACGAAGATCAGCGTCGGCACCGCCAGCGCCAGTCCCTGCTCCCCGGCCAGCGCGAGCCCGCCGACGGCAGCGAGCGACAGCGCGACCGCGAGGGCGGGGCCGGCCGCGCGATAGGTGCGGAGCGGCAGGGCCGCCGACGTCAGACTCATTCCGGCGCCCGGAACAGGCCGGCCGGGCGGAACACCAGCACCGCCGCCATCGCGACGAACACGAAGGCGACCGCGAAGCGTGGTGCCACCAGGATGCCGAACGATTTGAGCATCCCGAACCCGAGCGCCGCCGCCGCGGACCCCCAAACGCTGCCGAGGCCGCCGACCACCACGACGGCAAATGCCTCCACCGTCGAATCCACCCCCATGCCCGGCGAGGCGCCGCCGATGGGCGCGAACAGCACGCCGGCGAGGCCCACCAGCGCCATCGACAGCGCGAACACCGAGGTCATAATGCGCCCGGTGTCCACGCCCAGCGTTGCCGCGACAACGCGGTCCCGCGCCGTCGCGCGCACCAGCAGCCCCCAGTCCGTCCGCGCGATCAGCAGCCACAGGCCAGCGGCCACCACGATGCCGGCGAGCACGACGAAGGCGTAATAGGCCGGCGCAGTCACGCCGAAGATATGCAGCGGGAACAGCAGCGCCGGCGGGGTGGAGACCAGCCGGGGCGTCAGCCCCCACACCGCCCGCACCAGATCCTGCCCGAGAAACACCAGCGCGATGGTCGGCAGGATTTGCAACAGCACATCGACGCCGTAGAGCCGGCGGAACAGCACCGCCTCCAGCACGGCACCGATGGCGGCCCACAGCAGCGGCACCAGCACCAGTGCCAGCCAGAACGCGCCCGGCAGCCCGTGCAGCGCCGTGGTCAGGCTGTAGGCCGCGTACAGGCCCAGCATGTAGAACGTGCCGTGGGCGAGGTTCAGCACGCGGCAGACGCCGAAGATCAGCGTCAGCCCGGCGGCGACCAGGAACAGGATCGCCGCCGAGACCAGACCGCCCAGGACCTGTAAGCCGATCAGCATGGGCTAGTTGGTCTTCGCGCGCAGCGCCGCGATCTCCTGCGCGGTCGGCAGATAGGCCGCACTCGGCACGAACTGCGCGTCCGCAAGCCCGGGCCGCCCATCCTTGGCGTCCCACGTCAGCCGGCCGACCCAGACGCTGACGGTCGCCTGATGGTCGAACGCCCGCACGGTGATCGGGCCTTGCACCGGATCGTCCACCGTCAGCCCCTCGGCGGCATCGACGAACGCCTCCCGGTCGATGCGCCCGGCCTTCTCGAACGCCGCCTTGACGAACTTGACCGCGACATAGGACCGCAGCGCTTCCGACCACGGCAGTGCGCCCCAGCGGGCCTTGTAGGTGTCGATGAACGCTTTCGCGCTCGGCCGGTCGGCCGGCGGCGGATAGATGAAATCGCCGGCCGTGACGATGTTGCCGGGGATGTCCTCCTCGCGCAGACCCTCGTTGTTGCCGGGCCAGCCGAGCGCCGGATGCACCGACGGGATCGTTTTGAACAGGCCGAAGCTGTTCGCCTGATTGATGAAGGAGATCAGCGCCGGCCCGACGACGCCGCCGAACAGCAGCGCGTCCGGCTGCTTGCCGAGGATCGCCGTGATGTAGGGCGAGAAATCGGTGGTCTCGAACGGCACCCAGAACTGGCAGCCGTCCACCACCGTCGTCGCCGGGTTCTGCGCTTTCAGCAATTTCAGCACGTTCGGCGTCATGTCGTGGGCATAGGAGATGTCGAGGCCGATGGTGCACCAGCGATTGTGCTTGTCCTGCGCCACGCGCTCGGCGAACGGCCCGTAATAGGCGCGCGGGTTGGCGATCAGGCGGAAGAAATAGCGGTGGCCTTTTCCTCCGTCAGATCACGGCTGTAGCCGATGGCGGCAGCGATGTAGGGAATTTTGAGTTCCTTGGCGAGCGCGGTCGCCGCGTCGGCGTTGTCGGTGTTGCCGAGGATGACGCTGACGTTCTTGGTGGCCAGTTCGCGGAACACGCGGCTGGTCTCGGACGCCTGCGAGGTATCGTCCACGAACACCAGTTCCAGCTTGTGGCCGAGAATGCCGCCGCTCTTGTTGATCTCCTCGGCGGCCAGGATATCGCCGTCGTCGCCCTGCTCGCCGAGAACGGCGAACGGGCCGGAGCGGGAGGAAATGACGCCGACGCGCAGCGGCTCCTGCGCGTGGGCTGCCGCCACGGACAGCACGATGGCTGCGGCGGCGGCGGCAAGCAGGCGGATGGGTGTCATGGCTGGGGTCCGGAATTTTGGAGTGCGGGAGGGGCGGCGCCGAGCAGGCGGCGGACGTTGCCGGCGGCAATGGCTTGCTGATCCTTCGACGACAGACCGGCGGCGGCGAGAGCGGCCAGCGTGCGTTCGCGGATCGGCGCATCGTTGACGATCGGCCAGTCGGTGCCGAGCAGCACGTTGCCGGCGCCCAGCACGTCCACGCTGGCGCGGATCGACGCGGGGTGCAGGCCCATTGTGTCAACAAACACGTTTCGGCGCAGCGTCTCCGCAACCGGCGGCTGGGAGTCGTCTTCGCCCAGGGCGGCAGCCAGCAACACGCCACCGAGCGCCAGCGTGGTCACGACGACGCGCAGCCCGGGCAAGGCCGCGAAGGTCCCGCTGCGGAGCAGCGCCACCAACGTGGCCGCGTTCACCGTGCCGCGCGCGAGCAGGATGCCGAGTTGGCCGTACGCGGCAAGCTGGCGCGACAGCGCCGGCGGATAGACCGGATGCACGAACACCGGCAGGCCAAGCTCCGCTGCCGCCGCCAGCGTGGGCAGTGCCTCCGGCGCGTCGAGCAGCGTCTCGCCCCTGGCGCTGTTGACGAACAGGCCGCGCAGGCCGAGGTCGCGGGCGGCGCGATGCACTTCGGCGGCCCCCCTCTCGCCCGCGAATGCATCGACCGAGGCGAGGCCGTACAACCGACCCGGATGGCGCGCGACGAGGGCTGCCAGCAGATCGTTGGCGCGCCGCACGGTGTCGTCGGCGATGCCGTTCTCGGGCGGCTCGAACAGCGCCGTCGGGATGTTGACGACCCGCCCGTCGATGTCGCCGTCGTCGATGGCCTCCAGCAGCGCCGACGGATCGGCCAGCCGGCGGTTGATCCGTCGCCATGTCACGCGCTCCGCCGGTGCCGCGCGCGCGTTCTCCGCGAGCGGCCAGACATCCGGGACGTGGTGGCAGTGGAAGTCGATGATCTCGAAGTCGGCAGGTTGGCTCATCACAAAAGCCCGTGGTTGGGCGGGCGGATGCCGTTGAGCACGAAGTTGCCAACGTGCTGGTATTTCCAGCGGTTCGGATCGTGCAGCGTGTGCGTGCGGGCGTTGCGCCAGTGGCGGTGCAGATTGTGCCGGTCATCGGCGGCGCGCGTGCCGGCCAGGGCGAACAGGGCGTTGGCGATCTCCACCGCCACGTCGCCGCCGAACGCCTTCGCGGACGCGACCGCGAGCGACGACGCGGCGGCGCTGTCGGCATTCAGGTCGGCCGACGCCGCATCCAGCGCCCGCCCGGCTTGCGCCAGCAGCGCCTCGGCCGCCGCGAGCCGGACGCCGAGTTGGCCGAATTGCTGGATCAACAATGGCTCCTCGGCCGCCGTCTCCAGGCCGCTTTCGAACCACGCGCGCGACGAGGTGCGCACGAACGCGGCTGCGTCCTCCAGCGCGTTGCGGGCAATGCCGACGTCGATGGCGGCGTGGATGATCTGGCCGAACGCGCCCGCCACTTGGGGGCCGGCGTAGCGGCGATAATGCGGCACGATCCGGTCGGCGGTCAGCACCACATCGGTCAGCCGCGTGGTGCCGCTGACGGTCGCGCGCTGCCCCATCGCATGCCAGTCCTCCTCGATCTCGACGCCGGGCGCGTGGCGATCGACGTAGGCGGCGACGAGGTGCCCATCGTCGTCGAGCGCGAAGACGGGCACGAACGTCGCGGTGAGCGCGCCGGTGCAGTAGTATTTGGTGCCATTCAGCCGATACGTGCCGTCCGGCTGGCGCAGCACGCGGGTTTGCAGCGCGTACACATTCTTGCTGTCGCGTTCGGACAGCGCGTTGCCGAAGCGCGCCCCGTTCAGGATCGCCTCGAAGAAAAAGCGATGCTGTGCGGCCGTGCCATCGCCGCGCACGATATCGACGAAGACGAAATGGTTCTGCGGCACCTGCGCGATGGCGGGATCGCCGTTGGCGAGCAGGCGGAACACTTCCGCAAGGGTGGCTGCGGTCACGTCGGCACCGCCATAGGCGCGGGGAATGGTGATCCCGAGCAGGCCGGTTTGCGCGAGCCGTGCCAGTTCGGCGTGCGGCACAGCGCCGCTGCGGTCTCGCTCCGCCGCACCCGGCCTAAGCTCGTCCGCGAAGGTCCTGGCAACGGCGATGGCCTCGTCGTCCGAATCGATGCGATGCACCGCTGTCGGCGAAACGTCCGGTAAAGACTGGAGAATTGCGGACATTTTCTACTCCGCTGCCTGCCGGCCGGGCGTGGCGCCCAGCGGCCGCGCATCGACGAACGCGGCGAGATCGACGGCGGCCGGAATGACCCTGTCCGCCAGCAAGCGGTCGTGCTGCAACCGCAGCGCCGCGAGATTTTGCTCGCTCAAATCGAGGTCGAGCCGGGCATGCACATCGGGCGCGTAGGCGTGCGCCACGAGATCTTCCGGCAGCCCGGTTTCGGCGGCGATGATCCGCTTGGCTTCGTGCTCGTGGCCGCGCGCCCACGCGGCGGCGCGTTGCACGACTTCGACCAGCCGCGCGGCAATGTCCGGCCGTGTGTCGATCAGCGCGCCGCTGATGGTGAACGTCGCCGGGTCGTCGTTCAGCACGCGCTGCGCCGCGTCGGGCAGCGTGTCGAGGTCCACGACGGTACGTGCGCCGGCAATGGCCTTGGCGAGCGGCGCGATGGAGCCGTGGCTGAAGATCGCGTCCACTTTCCCGGTCAGCAGCGCCACGATTTCCTCGCGCTGATGGCCGAGCACGAAGCGTGAGTCCCACAGCGTGTCTGTGGCGCCAGTGCGATCCGTGGAGTCGTCCAAGAACGTCCGCGCAATCGGCACGTCCACCGCAATCGCGTCGTCCCAGGTCAGCCCGGCCGATTCCAGGGCCACCCCGAAACCGCGCCGGATCGTGGCGCGCCAGAAATCGATCGGATCGTGCAGCCGGCGCGGCACGCTCAATCGCTTGCCCTTCAGATCCTCGGCCGATCGGATGCCGGACTCCGGCAATGCCAGCACGAGTTTCGCGCTGCCCGTGCGCGACAGCCCGACCACGCGCGGATCGCCGCCGCCGGCGCGGGAGACGAGCGGCGGGATGTTGCCGCCGTGGCGCAATGAATTTTTCTGGCTATGCCCGAAATGCGATTGCCGCACGGCGGGGTCCGAAGAAGATGCCAGCGAGCGCAACGCGATTCCGTCGCGGCGGAAGGCGTCTTCGATCCAGCCGAGATGAACGGCGATGCTGAACGCCGTGGGCACCGGGCAGCGGGTGTACCAGATGGTGTCGAGCGACATGGCGATGACTCCGAACGGTCGGTCAGGCGGCGGCTTGCAGGCGCCGCACGCGCGGGATCACATGATGCGCGAAGCGCCGCATCTCGGATTCGAACGGCTGGAACTGCAACATGAAGGTCTCGATCCCGAGGTCGTGGAACTCGCGGATGCGTGCCGCGACTGTGTCGTAGCTGCCGACAAGCCCGGCCGCCGTGCCGCCGTTGGTGCCGATATGCGGATGCTTGGCAAAGGTCTGGAACATCACCGCCTTGTGGTCGGCATTGCCGTACAGCGAGGCCAGCACCGGCTTGTCCTGCTCGGCGAGCGTCCAGGCATAGGCGAGATCGGCCTGCGCCTGCGCATCCGTCTCGCGCGCGATGACGAAGGCGGACAGGCCAAAGCGGACCGGCGGCCCCTGGCGCGGGCGCGCTGCCACGTCGGCGATCAGGCTGCGCACATTTTCCAACGGCTGACCGTTGATGAACCAGACATCGCCCTTGTCGGCCACCAGCGCCCGCGCCGGATCGGACTCGCCGCCGATGTAAATGCGTGGCCGTTGGCGATGCGTGTCCTTGGGCCATAATTCGTAGCCGTCGATCTTGAAGTGCCGACCCTGGAAATCGACGCGCCGGCCGGAGACCAGATCGCGCACGATGGTGATCCACTCGCGCCCGTAGCCATAGCGGTCGTCGTGCTCGGCGAAGCCGATGCCGGCCTTTTCCAGTTCCGGCTTGAACCATGCGTTGACAAGGTTGATGCCGAAACGCCCGCCGCTGATCTCCTCGATCTGCAATGCCATCTTCGCCAGCACGACGGGATGGTAGAGATACGGCTTGATCGCCGCGATGATCTCGATCCGCTTGGTGATGCCGGCCAGGGCCGCGGCGGCGGTCCATGCTTCCAGTTCGTCGTAGCCGTCGCCGAGCGGATTGAGCGTGTGCTGCGCGATCAGCGTCGTGTCGTAGCCGAGCTCCTCGGCCTCCAGGATCTGCGCCTTGTTGCGCGCCCACGACGCATCGAACGGATCGTCCGGATGGCGCAGCGCGGCCCACGAGCCGCACACGAGTGCCCACACGCCGAAACGCGGTTGGTTGGCCTGCATGGTTTTCCTCAGGTGTAGAAAGGATGCGGCGTGATTCGCCCGTTGAGCGCAAAGTTGCCGACCTCGCGCGCCTTATAGACGACCGGGTCGTGCAGCGTGTGGGTCCGGATGTTGCGCCAGAACCGGTCGAACCCGTAGCGGTTCGCCGTCGCCCGCGCGCCCGTCAGTTCGAACAGCCGCCCGGTCACGTCGAGCGACACGCGCGTGGCGTTCACCTTCGCCGCATAGACGACGGCAGCGGCGGCATTGCGTTGATCTTCGGTCACGTCAGCGCCGCGGCCGATGGCTGCCTGCAACACGTCGCCGGCATGATCGGCCAACGCCAGCGACGCAGACAGATCCGACACAAGTTCGCCGAGCAGCGCAAGGATGTAGGGATCTTCCGTCGCGCTCTCGACGCCGGACACGTCCCACGGCCGGGTCGTCTCGCGCACATAAGCTTTCGCCTCGTCGAGTGCGCCCTCGGCGGTGCCGAGATAGAAATTGACGAAGCTGAGCTGGATCATTGGCGTCACCAGCGTGGCGAAGATCGGCGGCGGCCCCGGTGGCCGGTCCGACCCGCC
>CAJCJG010000042.1 GCA_903970625.1 Solirubrobacterales bacterium 70-9
CGGCCTGAACTACGCCGACCACGCCGCCGAAAGCGGCCTGCCGGTGCCGAAGGAGCCGGTGGTGTTCATGAAATCGACCGGCGCCTATGTCGGCCCCAACGACGACGTGCGGATTCCGCGCGGCTCGAAGAAGACCGACTGGGAAGTCGAACTCGGCGTCATCATCGGCAGCCCGGCGAAATACGTGTCCGAGGAAGACGCGCTGCATCATGTCGCCGGCTATTGCGTCATCAACGATGTCAGCGAGCGGGAATATCAGATCGAGCGCGGCGGCACCTGGGACAAAGGCAAGGGCAGCGATACGTTCGGGCCGACCGGGCCGTGGCTGGTGACGAAGGATGAGATCCCGGACGTGCAAAACCTGCACATGTGGCTGGAGGTGGACGGCGTTCGGAGGCAGGACGGCAACACCAAGACGATGGTGTTCGGCGTTGCGAAGCTGGTGTCCTACGTCAGCCAATTCTGGACGCTGCATCCGGGCGACATCATCAGCACCGGCACGCCCCCCGGCGTCGGCATGGGCCAGAAGCCGGAGCCGATCTACCTGAAGGATGGACAAGTGGTGACGCTCGGCATCGAAGGGCTGGGCGAACAGCGGCAGTTGTTCGTCGCGGACTGAGCGGGCGGCGGGGGCCGCGAGGCCCCTGCCCTGCTCACGGGTGGCGGCGGTCCACGACGCTGGCGGCCACTTGGCGTTCCCGCTCGATGGCCGCGACGATCATCGCGCGGGCTTCCTCGGCGTCGCCCCAGCCGAGCACTTTCACCCATTTGCCGGGTTCCAGATCCTTGTAGTGCTCGAAAAAGTGCTGGATCTGCTCGCGCGTGATCTCCGGCAGGTCGGCAATGGTGTGAACGTTGACGTAGCGTTTGGTCAGCTTCGGCGAGGGCACGGCAATGATCTTTTCGTCGCCGCCGCCATCGTCCTCCATCTTCAGCACGCCGACCGGGCGGACGTTGATCACGGCACCCGGAATGATCGGGCGGGTGTTGGCCACCAGCACGTCGATCGGGTCGCCGTCCAGCGACAGGGTGTGCGGGACGAAGCCGTAATTGCCGGGGTAGCGCATCGGCGTGTGCAGGAACCGGTCCACGAACAGCGTGCCCGCCGCCTTGTCCATTTCATACTTGATCGGCTCGCCGCCGACCGGAACCTCGACGACGACGTTGACGTCGTGGGGCGGGTTCTTGCCGATGGGGATGGCGTCGATGCGCATGGGGTCTCTCTCCGGTCGTCGAAATGGGCGTCGCTTCATAAGCGGCCCAACCGCTTACCGCAAACAAAACGGCGACGTATTTTTGTTGCTTTATCGTAACAATTTGGGCGTACCAAGGGGCGGGCTTCTGGCGGGCCGGAATTTGAATGGGCGGGCCGGTGGACTGTTTTAAGCCCTCTGGCCTTGTGGGAGAGGGTCCGGTGAGGGGGGTTTCCGGCTCCGGGTTCCGGGCGGGGCGAGCCCTGTCCCCGGTCTTTTCCCGGAGGGGGAGAGCGGGTTTTTCGGCCACGTTGGGCGAGAGCCGGGTCCGGCGTTCCCGGCGGCTCGGGAGCGGTTCCCCTTTCTCGACGCTGGCGGCGAGGCGGGCGAAATCTTCGCCCATGCGCCGGAACTGCGCCTCGATCATCGCGACCAGCGGCGCCGGGAGTTTGCCTCCGGACTGGGCGACGATGGCCTGAATCAGCATCAACAGGAAGGCGTTGAACCGATCTGCCGGGGAGAGGATGGGGGCGTTTTTCACTCCGTAATGTTAGTATTTATGACTATTGCTGGGCAAGCGAAAACGACCATGGTTACAAAAAAATGCGATGGCGGTGTGGGGCGGCTTCAGATTTCGTGCGTGACGCCAATCGTGATCGACACGTCCAATGAGACCTCGACCTTCCGCCACTCCGCGGATTCCTTCTCCTGTCGCGGATCGTCCGTCGGGTCGTCCGTTTCCCATTCGCCGAACGGCTGCGGCGGCAGGAAGGCGGACTTGGGGACGCCCAATTTCACGAATTCGGCGATGACGGTTTCCGCCCGCTGGCGGGACAGGTCCAAATTGTGCAACTCCGGACCCGTATTGCTGGCGTATCCATCGGTCTTGATCGCGGAAAACGAGTACACCGCGTGCGTTTCCGTCGGATCGCCCTGATCGGCTTTCGGATCCGTCAGGCTCTTGAGCGCATCGGGCGGAAGCGATTTGTGGATGAAGTCGAACAGGATTTTCGCCACCGAGCCGTGTTCGAGATCCTTGGCACTCCCGATTTTGAAAGGCCCCACGGTAAACGAGGCGGTCTGGGTCGACGTGATCGGACCGATCTCCATCTTCTTCAGCGTATGTTCCGGTGGTGTGACCGCAATATCGAACCGGAACGTCTCCTTGATCTGGGCGGGAGATGCCGTATTGCCGAACCCAAGGCCGGTGAAGCTGTTCGATCCGCTCAGGATGACCGGTGCCACCTGGACGAACGACTTGCCGTCGCTGTCCGGGTGGAAGCCTTCCAGGCGGTAGGCGGTGCCGCCGCTCGGCGCCTGGACGACTTCCTGCGGCGGAGTCTTGATCGCCAGGGTTCCGTCTGCGGCCGCCGAAACGTCCCAGCTTACCATGTAGTGCTGGGAGAAGGATTGGCTGCCGAGCATATGGTCCTCGTGGCCGTCCATTTGGACGACGATCTGAACCTGGCCCTCTTGCCCGGGATCCATACCGAGGCGCCCATAAGGGTCCAGCTCAGTCCGGGACACGGTCCGGCCGCCGACCACGATGGCAGCAAAGCCCGTGAACGTGATGGTGGACTTGTCCGGGTCGCCGCCTGGGCCGCCCTGCGGCGCCTTGACCACGACCGGCGCTGCCGAAATCACGTCAGCCCGAAGCCCGCCCTCGCCCGCGCGCCACGCCGCCACCTGGTCGGGGCGGATGCCCAGTTCCTTCAGAATTCCCAGAGCTTCCAGGAAATCGTACTTGTCGCCCAAGACCATTGTCTCCGCAGAGGTCGATGGCTCCCGTCTCATCGCCATCCATACTCCGTTTTGTCGGCCCCCGCCCCTGCCGGTTACGATTGACGACAGAGTTTATCGGAACGTAAGTCCGGCTGGGCCTGCCGGCCACGCAGCACTGCGCCATGGCGGCCGAACTTGCGGCGGTGGATGCGGAATTGGCCGAGGCCGGGTAATGAGTGCGCCGGCGCGGCTATCCGGGCTTGGTCGCTGGCCCACACTCCCTTCGGCGGACCGGAGGCTCCGGCGACCGAAAGACCTGCGCTAACTCTTGGAACCGGTGGGCGGCCCGGAAGGTTGGGGCGGCTTAGACACACCTGATCCGCCGCTCGGCGGCCTTGCCGGTGTGGCGACACTGGCAAGGGGTGTGAACCCCTTTTGCAAGATTTGCGACCCCGGTTGATAGCCCTCGGTCAGCGGCCTAAAGCCCTCGTTCGCCATCCGGTTGCTCTCGTTCGCCATGTTGCCGCTCACTCTCTGAACTCGATAAAGGCTATCTGGCTACCGTCAACCTGGATGCCAAGGTTGCCTGGAACCTCCACCCAAGGGCTGCCGTCGGTCGGCACAGCATAAAGCTTTTCGATAAAAATGTCCTTTCGTTCGGGATCGGACGAGGCCATCGATTTCGATCCGAACCATCCCGCGATCTCCCGGCCATCTTTCAGTGTCACCAGCACGAAGCACCTGCCGGTTCGGCTGAAAATCCAGTCCCATCCCGTCGGAATGGGGCTGATCGGTCGTAGGCCGAGCAATCGGAAAACCCAGTCGAATTTTGTTGTCTGCATAAAAATTGCCCGAAGAATCGCAAGCACGACGGGGGCGACGAAAATGACGAAAAACCAGGCCAGCAGACGACCGTAGAAACCGACCAAATCGCTACGGGAGAGGCAAACATATATGATCGGGGAACAAAGAGCGTAGTTGTAAGCAGTGGCCGTGAGCAGCCGCAAAAAGACGGTCTCTTTGACCGTGCTGCTATGGAGCGGTACGAATTGGCGTAGCATGCCGTCATAGATGAACCCCGGCACGAACACCGACATAATGAAATACAAATCCGAAACGTTTTCCAGCTTCACCGTGTTACCCGCCAGACGCAGAGGGGCAGGTTATCCGAAGCCCCAGAATGGCAAAACCAGTATGTTGCCCAACGGCATTATGTTACCGCTTTCAGCGGTAGAGTTCGGCGAGCGTAGCCTTGACACCAAAACATTGTAGGGACTGCGACGTGCGCCCTACACCGGGTGGGCGATCCGGGCTACGCTCTCCTTCAGGCAGGCGATGGAACGCTCCCCGATCCGATGACCTGACCGATGAATGCAAAGGGCTCGTTCTTCGACGGGCGTGATGGGAAGCACGCCGCTCGACACCCGGCAGGGGTTTTGTTGGCAGTGACGGCCGTGGTGGCCCTGCTGCTGGCGGCGACAGGCCAGATGCGGCCCTGGATCACCCCCGACACGTCCGGCTGGCTGGACCCGTGCGCGCCGTTCGGGTGTTGGGCGGGGCCGCGTGGGCCGGTTTATGCGTGGATGGCCGCCGCCGTCCCGACCGTCGCGCTGCCGTGGTTGCAATTTGCGGCGCTGGTGGCGGCGGCGCTGTGGTTGATGCGGGGCATCCGGCGGCTGGGCGGCTCCGGGCGGATGGCGCTGGCCGTCGGGATTGCCGTCGTCGCGTCGAACATGGTGGTGCTGTGGGCGCACGCGGTGGTGCCGGAATTGTTTGCGCATGCGGCGATGCTGGCGGCCGTGGCCGGGGTTCTGCACCTGGCTGCCGGGCGGGGGCGGGGGCTGGTGGTCGCCATCGGTGGGTTGGCGGGTATCGCGTATCTGCTGAAGCCGGCGCTGCTGCCGATGGCGCTGCTACTGCCGGTGCTGTTACTGGCGCTGGCGCCGCGCCGCCGGGCGATGGCGGCTTGGCTGTTGGCCGCTTGCGTGCTGCCGTTCCTGCTGGTCTCGGGCTGGCGGCTCGCCACGGTGGGCGATTTCAATATCGTTTCCTTCGGCGGCTTCCAGATGTCCGGCATGGCGGCGCTGATGCTGACGCCGGAGATTGCCCACGCGCTGCCGGCCGACCTGCAACCGGCGGCCGAGGCGATCGTCGCGCGTCGCGACGCTTTGGTGGCGGCGCATCTGGCGTTGCCGATTCCGTTGAACTCAAGCGGAGAACGGTCGTTCGTATCTGCGGCGGCCGGGTATTTCGACATCCTGGCGCGCACGCACGATGATGTTCTGTACGGCGCGGTGGCGCCGGAACGCCGGGCGGACGAAAGCTGGGTCGCGTTCAACGCACGGATGCAGCGGTTGGCGGTGGCGACGCTGGCGGCGGCCCCGGCGGAGTATGCCGCGTGGGTGTTCGGCGCGCTGACGCGGCTGGCCGGGCGGTCGGTGGTCGCGAACCTGCCATTCGTGCTCGGGTGCGTGGCCTGGGTCTGTCTGTCGCGCCGTCGCCGGTTCGTGCCGGCGCTGCCGCAGGATGTGCGGCTGCTCGGGTGGCTGACGGCGTTCTGGGCAATCGGTGCAGGCCTGCCGGCGGTGCTGCTGACGTTTCCGGCCGCGCGCTACGTGGACAGCGCCAGCCTGTTGCTGGCTGCGTGGCCGATCGACGCGGCGCTGCGCCGCGTGTGCTGCCGGGCCGAGGGCGAATAATCACGATCTTGTGAGCGTGCAGGCCGACGCATTTCGGCCCAGGCCAGATGACGGGGTTCGGATGACCGTATCATGTGCGTGCATTGTGGATTATTGCCGAGTGTCCATCTAATGCAGGGCTGGCCTGTCCCGATCCGACCGAGGTGTGTATGCGCTTATCCAACCTGACCGCCGGTTTCGCCCTGTTGCTGGCGATACAGGCCGCGCCCGCCCATGCCCAGTTCGGGGGCGGGCCGCCGGCGGTGGGCGTGGCCAAGGTGGAGAAGCGGCCGATCACCGAGAGCAGCGAGTTCGTCGGCCGGGTGCAGGCCATCGACAAGGTGGATCTGGTCGCCCGCGTCACCGCCTTCCTGGAACAGATTTCGTTCGTCGAGGGCGCCGAGGTCCAGAAGGGCGATCTGCTGTACAAGCTGGAGCGGGGGCCGTTCGAGGCCGATCTGGCCAACAAGCAGGCGGCCGTGGCGCAAAGCCAGGCGCTGCTCCGCAATGCCTCGATCACGCTCAACCGCGCGCAAACATTGCTGAACACGCCGGCCGGCCAACGCTCGACGGTGGATGACGGCATCGCGCAGCAGGCCAATTACGCGGCGCAGTTGCAGGCGGCGCAGGCGCAGGTGCGGGCGTCGCAGATCAGCCTGGACTACACCGAGATCCACGCCCCGATCACTGGCAAGATCACCCGCACGGCCGTCACCATCGGCAACGTCGTCAGCCCCAGTTCCGGCGCGCTGGCCAGCATCTACAGCCAGGACCCGATGTACGTGCTGTTCCCGGTCTCGGTGCGCACGGTGCTCGATTTGCGGGCGCACTACGCCGACAAGGGCGGCTACAAGGCGGTGGCGATCAAGCTGCGCCTGCCGGATGGCACGACCTACAAGCAGACCGGCACGCTCGACTACATCGACCCGTCGGTGCAGACGACGACCGACACGCTGGAAGTGCGGGCGAAGATTGCCAACCCGGTGCGCGAAGGCGTCACGCCGAACGGCCCGACGGATCGCGATCTGGTGGACGGCGAGTTCGTCACCGTGCTGCTGGAGGGCGTGGAGCCGATCCAGGCCCTGTCGATCCCGCGCGTCGGCGTGCTGTCCGACCAGCAGGGCTATTTCGTTTATGTCGTGGGCGCCGACAACAAGGCCGAGAAGCGCCAGATCACGCTCGGCCAGTCCACCCCGGCGCTCGCCATCATCGCCTCGGGCTTGCAAGAGGGCGAGCAGGTGATCGTGGACGGCGTGCAGAAGGTCAAGCCGGGTGCGCCGGTGGTCCCGTCGCCATACGCTCCGGCGCCGGCCAAGGGCTGAGACGATGATCTCCGCCATCTTCATCGACCGGCCGCGCCTTGCCATCGTCATTGCGATCATCATTACGCTGGCGGGGCTCATTTCGCTCACGCGCATCCCGGTCGCGCAGTTCCCCGACATCGTGCCGCCGCAGGTGACGGTGACGACGACCTATCCCGGCGCATCGGCCGCCGTAGTGGAATCGACGGTGGCGCAGCCGCTGGAGGCGCAGGTCAACGGCGTCGACCGCATGATCTACATGAAGTCGAACAGCGCCAACGACGGCAGCTATTCGCTGACGGTCAGCTTCGAGCTTGGCACCAACCCGGACATCGACGTCGTCAACGTCAACAACCGCGTGCAGGCGGCCCTCTCCAAGTTGCCGTCCGAAGTGCAGTTGCAGGGTGTCACGGTGCAGAAGCGCAGCTCCGCGATCCTGGAATTCCTGCAATTCTACAGCGAGGGCGGCAAGCAGGACCCGCTGTTCATCAGCAACTACCTGACGATCAACGTGCTCGACAAACTCTCCCGCGTGCAGGGGGTCGGGCAGGCGTTCGTGTTCGGCGCGCAGAACTATTCCATGCGCATCTGGTTCGACACCGACCGGCTGGTCAGCCTGAACCTGATGCCGTCCGACATCATCAACGCGATCCAGAGCCAGAACGTGCAGGGCGCCATCGGGCGCATTGGTGCGCGTCCGACCAGCAATGCCACCGAGTTCCAGCTCAACCTGCAAACCAAGGGGCGTCTCGTCAAACCCGAAGAGTTCGGCAAGATCGTGCTGCGCGCCAACCCGGACGGCAGCGTGCTGCGGGTCTCCGATGTCGCGCGGATCGAACTGGGGGCGGCGACGCTGGACACGTTGAGTCGCCTCAACGGCAACCCGGCCGTGACCATCGGCATCTATCTCTCGCCCGGCGCCAATGCGGTCGCCACCTCCGCGCGGGTGACGCAGGCGCTGGACGATCTGGCACCCCGCTTCCCGCCGGGGCTGAAAAAGACGATTTTCTACGACAGCTCCGACTTCGTGACCGACACGATCGGCGAGGTGGAGCGCACCATCGTCGAGGCGTTCATCCTCGTCGTCATCGTCGTGCTGCTGTTCCTGGGCAGCGTGCGGGCGACGATCATCCCGACGGTGGCGGTGCCTGTCAGCCTGATCGGCACGTTCGCCGTGCTGCTGACGCTCGGATTTTCCGCCAACACCGTGTCGCTGTTGGCGCTCGTGCTCGCGGTGGGCGTGGTGGTGGACGATGCCATCGTCGTGGTCGAGAACGTCGAGCGCGTGATGGAGGAGGAGCCGTTCCTCAGTCCCGCCGACGCGACCAAGAAGGCGATGCGGCAGATCACCGGGCCGGTGATAGCGATTTCGCTGGTGCTGCTTTCGGTGTTCGTGCCCATCGGCTTCATCCCCGGCCTGTCCGGCCAGTTGTTCCGCCAGTTCGCGGTGACGATCAGCGTCGCGATGGTGATTTCCGCCATCGTCGCGCTGACGTTGTCGCCCGCGTTGTGCGCGGTGTTCCTGCGCCACGGCGGCACCCGCGTCGGCTTCTTCGGGCGGATCGTCAACCGCTGGCTGCGCGGGATCGACTGGGTGCGGGACGGGTATGCCGCCATTGTCCGCCGGCTGTTGCGTCTCGCGGCACTGTCGATCCTGCTGGTGATCGCGGCCGGGGGCGCGATCTACCTGCTGGGGTTGCGGACACCGACCGGGTTCTTGCCGCAGGAGGACCAGGGTGCGTTCTTCGTCAACGTGCAGTTGCCGGACGCCGCCTCCGTCGAGCGGACGCGGCTGGTGGCCGCACAGGTCGAGGACATCCTGCACGCGATGCCGCAGGTGCAGAACGTGCTGTCCATCGTCGGCTTCTCGCTGCTCGACGGCGGTGCGCAGAGCAACGCGGCGTTCGTGATCGCGCGCATGAAGCCGTTCGAGGACCGCAAGGCGGCGGCCGACAAGGCCGATGCCCTGATCGGCCACGTTTTCGGCGCGGTGCAGGGCATCCGTTCGGCTGTGATATTCCCGTTCAACCTGCCGCCGATCATCGGGCTTTCGACCAGCGGCGGGTTCGAATACCAGTTGCAGAACCTGGAAGGTGCGGACCCTGTCGAGATGGGCGGGGTCATGTATGGCCTGCTGGGCGCTGCCAACAGCAACCCGAAACTGGCGCGCGTGTTCTCCACCTTCACCGCCAACACGCCGAGCGTCTTCCTCGACATCGACCGCGACAAGGCGCAGGCGCTGGGGCTGAACATCAACGACGTGTTCACCTCGCTGCAAGCCACGCTCGGCGGCTACTACGTCAACGACTTCAACCTGTTCGGCCGCACTTGGCAGGTGAACATCCAGGCCGAGGACCGCGACCGCAGCGACATTCCGGCGATCTGGCGGGTGTTCGTGCGCAACAACAAGGGCACGATGGTGCCGCTGCGCTCGATCGCAGACATGCGTATCGTCACCGGGCCGCAAACCATCAGCCGCTACAACAATTATCGCTCGATCACCGTCAACGGCGGCCCGGCGCCCGGCGTTTCCTCCGGCGACGGGTTGGCGGCCATGGCGCAGGTGTCGGCGCAGACCTTGCCGCAGGGCTACGACTTCGAATGGACCGGCACTGCGTTCCAGGAAATCCAGGCGGCGGGCCAGACCGGGCCGATCCTGGCGCTGGCAGTGCTGTTTGCCTACCTGTTCCTGGTCGCGCTGTACGAAAGCTGGATGATCCCGGTGCCGGTGCTGCTGTCGGTCTCCATCGGTGGTCTCGGCGCGTTCGTGGGCTTGCTGGTGACGCATCTTCCGCTCGATCTGTATGCGCAGATCGGGCTGGTGGTGCTGATCGCGCTGGCCGCGAAGAACGGGATTCTGATCGTCGAGTTCGCCAAGGAACAGCGCGAGGCGGGGCTGCCGATCGTCGAGGCGGCCGCACTCGGCGCGCGGATGCGGTTCCGCGCCGTGGTCATGACGTCGATTGCCTTCATCCTCGGGCTGCTGCCGCTGGTCACGGCCAACGGTGCCGCGATGCTGAGCCGGCGCGGCGTCGGCACCTCGGTGTTCGCGGGCATGATCTTCGCGACCACGTTCGGCATCTTTTTGATCCCGATGCTGTATGTGACGTTCCAGACCATTCGGGAGTGGGCCAAGCGCCACTTCGGCCGCCGCGCGGCGCCGCCCGCGACCCACGGGACGGCGGTTATGGTCGTCCCCCAGCCGGGGCATCTGCCCGCGCCCGAACGCGCAGGGGAGTAGGGCGTGCGCCCCCCTTGGCGTTTCGGCGGCTTGGCGTATTTTCAGACAGTCGAACTACCCGACCACCCGGAGAGAAACAGCCCATGACGAAGTTCGGTATCGCCCAATCGGTCCGCCGGGTGGAAGACCCTCGCTTGCTCAAGGGCAACGGCTCCTACACGGACGACATCACCCTGCCCGGCACCGTCGCCGGCGTGGTGCTGCGCAGCCCGCATGCGGCGGCGAAAATTCTGAGCATCGACACCACGGAGGCGGCGGCGCTACCGGGCGTGCTGGCGATCTACACCGGCGCCGATCTGGCTGCCGACGGGATCGGCGGCCTGCCCTGTAACATCGCGTTCAAGAACCGCGACGGCTCGGCACCGGCGAGTCCCGGCCACCCGGTGCTGGCGCAGGGGCAGGTGCGCCATGTCGGCGACCCGGTGGCGTTCATCGTCGCCGAGACGACCAAGGCCGCGCGCGACGCGGCCGAGGCGGTCATGGTCGATTACGACATCCTCCCCTCGATCACCGACCTTGCGACGGCGCTGGACGACGGCGCGCCGCTCGTGTGGGACGACATCCCCAGCAACCGCGTGTTCGATTGGGAGATCGGGCAGAAGGAAGCGACGGAGACCCTGTTCCAATCCGCCGCCCATGTCGTGCGCGTCAATGTGGTCAACAACCGCATCATCGTGAACTCGGTGGAGGCGCGGGCGGCGCTGGCCGAGTACGATGCCGGCACCGAACGCTGGACGCTGCGCACCAACACGCAGGGCGGCTGGCTGCTGAAGGATCTGATGTCCTCGGCGGTGTTCAAGCTACCGCCAGAGCGGTTCCGCATCATCACGCCGGACGTGGGCGGCGGCTTCGGCATGAAGATCTTCCTGTATGCCGAGCATGTGCTGACCTGCTACGCGGCGCGCAAGCTGGGCCGGCCGGTGAAATGGGTCAGCGAGCGCAGCGAGGCGTTCCTGTCAGACACGCACGGGCGCGACAACATCACGCTGGGCGAACTGGCGGTCGATAAGGACGGCAAGTTCTTGGCGCTGCGCACCCGTAACGTGGCCGGCATGGGCGCCTATCTGTCCACCTTCGGCCCGTATATCCCGACCGTCGCCGGGACCGGCGTGCTGGCGAGCGTTTACCGCTTCCAGGCGGTTTATGCCAACGTGATCGGCGTGTTCACCAACACGGTGCCTGTGGACGCCTATCGCGGCGCGGGGCGGCCGGAGAGCAACTACCTGGTCGAACGGCTGATCGACGCCGCTGCCGCCGAACTGAAGATCGACCGGGTGGACATCCGCCGCCGCAACATGGTGACGCCGGATTTGATGCCGTACAAGACCCCGGTCGGCAAACTGTACGACAGCGGCGATTTCCGTATCGTGCTGGATGCCGCGCTCAAGACGATGGATTGGGCCGGGTTCGAGACGCGGCGCGCGGCATCGGCCAAGAAGGGCCTTCGGCGGGGCATCGGCCTTGCCTACTATCTGGAAGCCACCGGCGGCGCACCGACCGAGCGGGCGGAAATTCAGTTCACCGACGACGATTTTGTCGATGTGTTCGTGGGCACGCAATCGACTGGGCAGGGGCACGAGACGGCCTATGTCCAGTTGACCGTGCAGCAGCTTGGGGTGCCGCCGGAAAAGGTGCGGATCAAGCAGGGCGACACCGATACGATCCCGACCGGCGGCGGCACAGGCGGCGCACGCAGCCTGTATTCCGAGGGGCAGGCGATCCTGCTGACCGCCAACACGGTGATCGAGAAAGGCAAAAAAGCCGCCTCGGAAGCCCTGGAAGCGGCCCCCGCCGACATCGTGTTCGAGGACGGCAAATTCTCCATCGTCGGCACCGACCGGGGCATGGACATCATCGCACTCGCCTCCGTGCAGCGGGCGCGGGCGGCGAAGGGCGAAGACGTGACGACGCTGGACGCGGCCGAAGTGGCCAACATCGACGCGCACACATTCCCGAACGGGTGCCATATCGCCGAGGTCGAGGTCGATCCGGAGACGGGCGTGGTGAAGGTGGTGCGCTACAGCGTCACCGACGACGTGGGCAAGGCGGTCAACCCGCTGATCGTGCGGGGGCAGGTGCATGGGGGCGTGGCGCAGGGGTTCGGGCAGGCAGTGCTTGAACACACGGCGTTCGACCCGGAGTCCGGCCAGTTGCTGTCCGGCACCTTGATGGACTACGCGCTGCCGCGCGCCGACGATCTGCCGGACATCGAAGTGGAGCTGATCGAGGTGCCCTGCGCCTCGAACCCGCTGGGCGTGAAGGGCGCGGGCGAGGCGGGCGCGGTCGGCAGCCCGCCCGCGGTGATCAACGCCATCATCGACGCGCTGAGCGTGGACGGCGTAACCCACATCGACATGCCGGCGACGCCGGAAAAAGTGTGGCAGAGCATCGAATTGGCCAAGGCCGCCTAAGTCCGGCAGCGCCGACGGATACGGGGGCAGCCTTCGAAGGCTGCCCTTTTTCGTTCACCGTCCCGTGTGCGCGCCGGCCGGCGGCAACCCGGACCGGTGCGACGCATTGATAATCGCGACGAACGAATGCAGGAGAGTTTCCGATGGACACCGAGGCCGGACCTATCGTCGAACCGGACGCGCTGGAACAGATCCGCGAACTGCGCGGACAGTTGGAGGCGCTGCTGCGCGAGCGGGTTCCGCCGATCATCACCGAGGCCGCCAACGAGGCCAAGGACGCGATGCGACAGGCCGGCGGCTATGTGCGCGACGAAACCGAGGCGGTGGCGGCGAAAGTGCGCGAACGGCCGCTGACGTGGCTGATCGTTGCTGCGTCCGCCGGGTATCTGCTCGGCCGTATCACGCGCTAGCAGGTGCGTAGTCTTTCGCTGGCGAGGATCGCGGCGCAGGCGGAAAAGCTCCACCTGCGCCACATGCTGCGCCGGCAGGCTGTGCGGGCCGTGCTGGCGGTGCTCGCCGTCGTGTTCGTGCTGGCGGCGTTGGCGTGCGTCCACGTCGCGGGCATCGTGGCCCTCGCAGATCACGTCACGCCCATTCAGGCATTGCTGATCGTGGCCGGGATCGACGTCGTGATCGCCTTGATTCTCGCCGCCTTCGCCGCCCGCGACGTGCCGGGCCGCGTCGAGCGGGAGGCGTTGCAGGTGCGGATCACGGCGGTCGAGGAGGCGGTGGAAGCGGTGGTCGTAGTCTCACTGCTCCGCCGGCTGGTGCGCGCGCGCTCGCTGCGCGAACTGGTCGAGGTGGCAACGGCGACGGGCGTGACCTGGTACATGGGCAAGCGGCGCTGACCTCTCGCCGGGCCTGCGCTATAGCAAGCGTGGAACCGGGGTTTGCCGCATGACCGACGCCAGTGTGATCGCCGTTCGCGAAGGCCGGATCGGCCGCGTGACGCTGAACCGGCCGAAGGCGCTGAACGCGCTGGATTCGTCCATGATTGCCGCCATCGCCGAGGCGCTGGCGGCATGGCGGGATGATCCGGCCATCGAAGCCGTCGTGATCGACAGCGCGTCCGATCGCGCGTTCTGCGCCGGCGGCGACATCCGCGCCGTCCGTGCTCACGCGATGGCGGGCGAAACGGCGGCCGTGGAAGCGTTTTTCGCCGAGGAATACGCGCTGAACGCGACGATTGCCGACTATCCGAAACCGTACGTGGCGCTGATCGACGGCATCTGCATGGGCGGCGGTATCGGCGTGTCGGTGCATGGCCGCGTCCGCGTGGCGACGGAGGCGGCGGTGTTCGCGATGCCGGAGACGGCCATCGGCATGTTCCCGGACATCGGCGCCACCTACTTTTTGCCCCGCCTGCCCGGTGCGCTCGGGCTCTATCTGGGCCTGACCGGCGCGCGCGTGACCGGGGCCGATGCGGTGCATGCCGGATTGGCGACACACTTCGTGCCGCGCGCAGCGTTGCCGGCCCTGCGCGACGCACTGGCGGACGTGGGCGCCCATGCGGCCCCGCTGCCACCATTCTCGCTGGAACCGCACCGCACCGCCATCGACCGCTGCTTTTCCGCCGCGACCGTGCCCGAGATTTTTGCCCGCCTTAAGGCGGAGAACACCGACTGGGCGCACGCCACGCTCGCCACATTGGCCGGCCACTCGCCCTCCGCCCTGTGTTTCTCGCTGGCCGCCATCCGCCGCGGCGCCGGCCTCGATCTGCGCGCGGCGCTCGCGGCGGAGTTGCGACTGACGCGCGCGGTGACGCAACACCCTGACTTTGCCGAGGGCGTGCGGGCCATGGTCGTGGACAAAGACCGGCAACCGCGCTGGACGCCGCCTAGCGTCGATCAAGTGGACCCGGCCGCCATCGCCGCCATGCTGGATTAAGCCATGTATATCCCGACCCAGTTCCGCGAAACCGATATCCCGACCATCCATGCGGCCATCCGCGCCGCCGGCCTCGCCACGCTGGTCACGATGGGGCCGGACGGCATCTTGGCCACCCCCCTGCCGTTGTTGCTGGACCCGGAGCCGGCGCCGTACGGCACGCTGCTGGGCCACGTCGCCCGCGCCAACCCGCAATGGCACCGCAGCGCGACCGACATACAGGCGCTGGCGATGTTCGCCGGGCCGGACGCCTACGTCACCCCGTCCTGGTACGCAACCAAGCGCGAGACGGGCAAAGTCGTGCCGACCTGGAACTACGTGGCTGTCCACGCCTACGGGCCGGTGGAGTTCTTCGACGACCCCGCGCGCCTGCTGGCGCTGGTCACGCGGCTGACCGAGCGGCACGAGGGCGAGCGCGCGTCGCCCTGGGCCGTCGCCGACGCGCCGCCGGAGTTCACGGCCTCCCAATTGAAGGGGATCGTCGGCCTGCGGCTGCCGATTGCCCGCCTCGAAGGCAAATGGAAGATGAGCCAGAACCGCAACGCGCAGGACCGCGCCGGCGTCGTCGAAGGGTTCCGCGCCGAGGGCAACGAAACGGTGGCAAAGCTGGTGGAAGGTCAGGGCTGAGCGGCCCGGGCCACGACCGCGAACAGCCCCAGAATCGCCAGCGGCCCGACGACAGGCACCCCCGCGCTGGCGGCCACGACCGACAGCACCGGCGCCATGAAGGCGAGCGCCAGGGCCGGCTTCTCCCACGCGCGGAACCCGCGAAGCTGCCCCTGCCGCACCAGCCACGCCATCGGCAGCGCAAGCAGCGCCAGGTCGTAGGCGAGCAGGAACGGCGTGGCCAGCACCGTCGCCAGCGGCAGCATCGCGGTGATCGCGTCGGGCCGGCGCCGGATCGCGACCACCATGGCGGCGATGGCCGCAAGCCCCGCCACCGCCTGCACCGCATACGCCAGCGTCACCGGGCCGCCCATCTGCACGATGGCGCGAAAAATGCTGACCCAGCCGACGTTGGTGAGGACGCCGTGCTCCAGCACCGAGCGGGCGAACGGCGCCTCGGCGAAGAAGCCCTGCCATGCCGACACTCCGAACAGGGCGACCGACGCCGCGATCAGCGCCGCAGCGGTCGCCGCCGTCGCGGCCAGCGCGCGCCAGTGGCGGCCGGCGATCAGCGCAATCGGCACGGTGGCGGCCAGATGCGGCTTGTAGGCGAGGCAGCCGAAGCAGATGCCCGCCGCCCACGGCCGGCGCTCCAACGCCAAAAGGCCGCCGCCGAACAGGGCGGTCGTCAGCAGCCCGTTCTGGCCATAGACGACATTGGTCACGACCGCCGGGAAGGCCAGGAACGCCACGCCCCCGCCCGGCAGCAGCTTTCTCGTCACCCACCAATAGCCGGTGCCGGTGGCCGCCAAAAACGCCGCCAGCGACCACCAGAACGGCAGCAGCGCCAGCGGCAGGCACAGCAGCAGCCAGACCGGCGGATACAGAAACGCCGAATACCCCGTCTCCGGCAGCGCCGACCGTTCCACGTCCCAATGCGTCGCCACCGTGTAGGTGTCGCTCGCATGACCCGCGAGGGCGAGGTGCGAGGCGGCCCAAAAACTGACGAAATCCGAATGGATGGCGAACCCGAGCGGCCCGGCGCCGGCCAGCGACATGCCCACCCGCAGCATGGCCACCGCCAGCGTCGAGATCAGCACGATCGTCGCGTAGGCGCGCGCCCGCTGGCCGGTCAGCCACTCAAACCGCATGCTCGCGTCCTTCGCAACGAACGGCGCTGCTACCAGAGGGCGTTTGCGCCGGCAATCGGCGCTGCCTAACCTGATCCGCATGACCGACAGCTTTGCCGTACGCGGCGCCTGCCTGCACACGCCGGCCCCCGACCGGGTGGAGGCGTGGCCGGACGCGCTGATCGAGGTGCATGCCGGCACCATCGCGGCCGTGCATCCCGACGCGCCGGCCGGCGTTTCCGCCGCGTACGAGGCGTCCGGGCAGTTGGTCCATCTGGCCCCGCGCCAAATGCTGCTGCCCGGATTGGTCGATCTGCACATCCATGCGCCGCAGTTCCCGAACCTCGGAACGGCGCTCGATCTGCCGCTGGAGCAGTGGTTGCAGGACTATACGTTCCCGCTGGAAGCCCGCTTCGCCGACGCGGCGTATGCGGCCGGCGTGTACGAGGATCTGGTCGGCACGCTGCTGGCCAACGGCACGACGACGGCCGTTTATTTCGCCACCATCCATCTGCCGGCCACGCAAAAACTGGCGGAAACCTGTTTGCGGCGCGGCCAGCGCGCCTTCGTCGGGCGGGTGGCGATGGACCATCCGGACTCGTGCCCCGCGTTCTATCGCGACGAATCGGCGGACGCGGCGGTCGCGCAGACGCGGGCCTTGATCGACCATGTGCGCGCGCTGCCCGGCAATGCCGGGCTGGTGCGGCCGATCATCACGCCCCGCTTCATCCCCGCCTGCACCGACGAATTGCTGCACGCGCTCGGCGCGCTGGCGGCGGAGGCGGGGTGCCATGTGCAGACCCATTGCTCCGAAAGCGATTGGGAGCACGGCCATGTGCTGTCCCGCTGCGGCTGCTCGGACACAGAGGCGTTGCATCGGTTCGGCCTGCTGACGGCCAATGGCGTGCTGGCGCACGGCAATTTTCTCGGCGACGCGGATCTCGCGCGGATCCGGTCGGCCGGCGCGGGCGTGGCGCACTGCCCGCTCTCCAACGCCTATTTCGCCGACGCCGCCTTCCCGCTGCGGGCGGCCCTGGAAAAGGGCGTGCGCGTCGGCCTGGGCACCGACATCGCGGGCGGCGCGCATCCGTCGCTGCTCGACTCGGCGCGGATGGCAGTCACGGCCTCGCGCATGCTGGAAACCGGTGTCGATCCGGCGGTCGCCGCCGCCGCGCGCGGCCGGCCGGGGTCGCGCATCGGCACGTCCGAGGCGTTTTGGCTCGCGACGGCGGGCGGTGCCGAGGTGCTGGACCAGCAAACCGGCCTGTTCCGGCCCGGCTATGCGTTCGACGCGCTGTTGCTCGATCCCGCCAACCCCGACAGCAATCTACGCCTCGATCCGGCCGAGCCGGCCGCGCGCCGGCTGGAACGCATCGTCCACACCGCCGGGCGGCCGGACATTGCGGCAGTGTGGGTCGGCGGCCGGAAGGTGCATGGGCGGGTGGGCAATGCTTCTGAACGCGGAGGCTAGGCTTCCAAATCACCTTCTATCCGATTTAGGTGTTGCCACCAAAGTAGATTGTACGATCACAGCGAGACTGAACGCGGTTTTGGCGGGTCAGTGCCCTGCACAGCCTAAATTTGTCGTTCTTAAGCTCATTGCCGACGGCTCACGATCACTTCCTTACGTGCGCGGCATCGTCGCCCGCAACAGCGCGCGCGAAATCGTCAATTGAGATAAGTTGTTGATCTTTTTGAAGCTTACGGTTGGCGAGCAGGCTTAATACGCGCCTCGCTAGCCGATTCCTATCTGGAGCAAGAAGCGATAGCCCAAATGGCTTTTTTATTTTTTCGAGCGGGATCAGACCATCATCCAGCACTGCCTGTACGCGAAAAATTCCCTCAAAGTTAATAATTTTGTCGTCGTCAATTATGAAATCTAGCACGAAATCCCCGGTCTTCATGTTCCAACTAGATGCATCCCAATAAAACGCATAGTCGGTCAACGGAGCAGACTCATTGCCTTTGAAAAATATAGACTGTTTGTAACGCCGTTCTACGTCCTTAGGAAGTTTTGATTCAGAAATAATAGCCACGTACAGACGTCTGTTGGACAACATATAAGGATATTTTAATAATATTTCTAGAAACGACTTATTTTTACTGCGAATGAGACGATTTGCCTGTCGTTCCAGCCAGAGGGTCTTGAGTTCTGGCAAATCTTTTTTCGTGACGGGCTGCCCCCTTTTAAAAATTCCTTCGAACCACAATCGGGTGGCTTCAATATCCTCCTGACGTCCTGAAAAATAGCCGGCCTCGATGCCGTCTGTGCGTTCGTCCCCTTCTTGCCCAAGGCCGTTAGCAGAGGCATTGGCCGAGGAAATAACTACACTATTTTTTCCGATATAGACCTTCGCATGTAGCCCAGGAACATCGACGATGCTCACCTTTCGTCTTATCAAATCTTCGAGCGCGGACGGATTACACGCCCCACTTCGGGCATCGCAGGCGACGCGACTGCCCCCAGCGTCCTTCGGCAACTAAAGCCAATCGCAGGCACCGTCACCCCAAAATGCTACAGCCATGTCAGCAGGTTGCCCGGCAACAACATTTTGTATCGCTGCGGAAAGAGCGGCCCCGTGGACAAACTTCATACCATGTCCTCCTGCATCGCGGCGGCGGCCAGTCCCGTTCCTTGTGGCATCGGTGGCACACGTTCCCCACATTGCCGCATAGCGCGCAACACTTTGTTTACCAGCATTGACCGTGCGCCTCCCTTTCGATCCAAGCGGTTTGTTCGATGGTTATCCCGATCCTGACGGTAGCGGAATGGCGAACGTGAATAGCTACTCACGAAGCCGTTCAAAAGTTTCATATAAAAATATCAAGGCGCGTGCAGCCGGTGGCCGAGGGTCAGGAACAGCGTGCCCCCCGGCATCACATCGACAGGTTCAAGCGGCTGCAAAGTGTCGAACCGTACCCCCTGGCCCGCCAGCGCCGCCGCCGTGATCGGCTTGGCGGACGCAATCAAAATGTCGGCGCCGATGTGCTCCGCCATGCCAGGGGCGAAGCCGTACTCGCGTGAATCCGCGTTCAGGCAGATCACCGGCGCAGTTCCACCCATCGCGAAGTCGAGCTTGCCGGTCTCCTGCCAACCGACCCCGCCGATCAGCCTGCCCGGCGAAAGCAGGCCGCGCTCGGCCAACGCGGTGCGCAAACTGGTCCAGTCGCGCGCCTGCATCTCGGCCCGCGCCAGCGGCAGCAGCCGATCCGCCAGATCGAAGTTGAACTCGGCGACCAGCACGGCAATCGCAGCCCCGTACAGCGCCAGCGTGCCCACCAGCGTCCGCCGAACCAGCGTCGGGCGGCTTGCGGCAAGGCGCTCCAGTTCGGCGCCCAGCGGCGGGAACAGCAGCAAATAGCCGGGTGCCGCCCAATGGAACAGGACGTGTTTGGACCAGAACCCGATCACGGCAAACAGCAGGATCGGCCCCATGGCGAGGCAGCACGGCAGCCATGTCCGCCAGCTCGTGGGGCCGGCGCGGACGCCGCGCACCAGCACCACCATCAGCGGCAGCCACAGCCAGGGCAGCAGGAACAGCGCCTCGCCGCCGAACACGGTCAGCGGGCCGAACGGCAAGAAATGCTCGGCATTGGCGCGGCTGCCCTGGAAGGCGAAGCTGGCCCAATCGTGGCCGGCGTTCCAGATCAGCACCGGCGAGAACACTGCCAGGCACAGCAGCGCCGCCGCATACGGCTGGGGGCGGCGCAGCCATGCGCGATGGACGGGCTGCGTCAGCAGATAGAAAACCGCTCCGGCCAGCACCAAACCTGCCGAATATTTCGACAGCAGCGCCAGCCCCGCCGCCGCACCGGCCGCCAGCCACCAGCCCCACCGTCCGCCGGTCAGCGCCCGCACGAAGCACCGGGCGGCGGCCAGCAGCCAAAAATCCAGCGGCCCGTCCGGCAGCACCCAGCCCCCGGCGGCGATGGAAAACACCGGCGCCAGATTCAGCGCCACCGCCGCCCACATTCCCGCGCGTTCCCCGAACAGGGCGGTGCCGAGCCGGAACATCAACCATGTCGATCCCGCGAACAGCAGCAGGAACGGCAGCCGCACCACCCACGGCGCCTCGCTGCCCGCCAGCCGGGCGGCGCCGGCCGAGAGCCACCAGGACAGCGGCGGATGGTCGAAATAGCCCAGCCGCAGCACGCGGCCGGCCGCGACCATGTAACTTTCGTCCACGCCCAGCCCCAGCGAGCCGGCCAGCGCCAGCCGCAGGCCGAACCCCAGCAGGATCGTGCCCAGGACCACGCGCAAGGCGGTCGTCGGCGTCGCGGCGGCTTGTGGAAGATGCAGAGTCGGCTCCAGTCGGCGGGTCGGATGCCTCACCATCCGCGCGCGCATGCGTCAAGATGGGCCTTCGCCGGGTGGCGGCCCGATTTTCGGCCGATGCCGCCATTTTCCACTTGCCCAGATAACGTCATCAATACTAACATGTTGGGGTGAAAAACCCCCCCATCCTCTCCCCGGCAGATCGGTTCAACGCCTTCCTGTTGATGCTGATTCAGGCCATCGTCGCCCAGTCCGGAGGCAAACTCCCGGCGCCGCTGGTCGCGATGATCGAGGCGCA
>CAJCJG010000043.1 GCA_903970625.1 Solirubrobacterales bacterium 70-9
AACTTGCTGCGAATCTCGTGGTGCCCAGAAGAGGACTCGAACCTCCACGCCGTTAAGCGCTAGTACCTGAAACTAGTGCGTCTACCAATTCCGCCATCTGGGCAAGGTACATTTCAGTGATTGAGACATTTGCGTTACCGCGATCGTCCCAATCAGCGAAGAAAGAGATCATATCATCAAAAACAAAACAGTAGCAAGTCCCCCCGCGCTGAACGGCGCTCAGATGGGTGAAGCCGAGGGCGTGGTCCTCGGCCACCGCGACGGACACGGATTCGTCAAGCGCGACGACGGCGAGCCCGACGTCTACATCTCGCAGCAGGAGATGCGCTCCGTGCTGCATCGCGACCGCGTCAAGGTGCGGCTCGTGCGCTTCGATCGAAAGGGCCGGCCCGAAGGCCGCATCCTGGAGATCGTCGAACGCCGCAAGGCCCCCATCATCGGACGGCTCCTCAACGAGGGCGGCGCGTGGCTCGTCGCCCCGGAAGACCGTCGCTACGGCCAGGACATCCTGATCCCGAAGAACGCCACGGCCGCGGCGGTCGCCGGCCAGGTGGTGGCGGTGGAACTCACCGAGCCGCCGTCGATGTACTCGCAGCCGGTGGGCCGCATCACCGAGGTGCTGGGCGAGATCGACGACCCCGGGATGGAGATCGAGATCGCGGTCCGCAAATACGAGGTGCCGTATCGGTTCTCGGCGGAGACGCTCGCGCAGACGGCCAAGCTGCCCGACCATGTGCGCGCCTCCGACATGAAGGGCCGCATCAACCTCACCGACGTGCCGCTCGTCACCATCGACGGCGAGGACGCACGGGACTTCGACGACGCCGTGTACGCCGAACCGGACGGCGACGGTTTTTCCCTGATCGTCGCCATCGCCGACGTGGCCCATTACGTCCGGCCCGGCTCGCCGCTGGACCGCTCGGCCTGGACGCGCGGCAATTCCTGCTATTTCCCGGATCGCGTCGTGCCGATGCTGCCGGAGGCCCTGTCCAACGGCTGGTGCAGCCTGCGGCCGAACGAGGATCGCGGCTGCCTGTTCGTGCGCATGCGCGTCGATGCGGACGGCAAAAAACTGTCGCACGCATTCGGGCGCGGCATCATGCGCTCCGCCGCGCGCCTGACCTACGAGCAGGTGCAGGAGGCGCACGATGCCGGCACCGAAACGCCGCTGCCGATCGCGCCGCTGTATGCCGCCTTCCGCGTGCTGCTGGCCGCCCGCATCGCGCGCGGCACGCTCGACCTGGATTTGCCCGAGCGCAAAGTGGTGCTGGACGATGCGGGCCGCGTCGCCTCCGTCCAGCCACGCCCGCGCCTCGACAGCCATCGGCTGATCGAAGAATTCATGGTGCTGGCCAACGTCTGCGCCGCCGAGGAGCTGGAGCGGCTGCACCGGCCCTGCATGTACCGAATCCACGCGCCGCCGTCCGACGAAAAGCTCGACAATCTGCGCGGCTTCCTGCGCGGCTTCGATATTTCCTTGCCGCCCGGCAACCAGATCCATCCCCGCGACCTTGACCGTGTGCTGAAGAAAGTCGCGGGAACCGAGGAGGCGCCGTTGATCAACGAAGTCATGCTGCGCAGCCAGTCGCAGGCGGCCTACAGCCCCGACAATATCGGCCATTTTGGATTGTCGCTGGCCCGCTACGCCCATTTCACCAGCCCGATCCGCCGCTACGCGGATCTGATGGTACATCGCTCGCTGATCGCCGGCCTGAAACTTGGCGCGGGGGGACTGACGGAGGAGGAAGCGGCCGGCTTCCCCGACACCGCCGAACACATTAGCGCCACCGAGCGCCGCGCGGCGCTGGCGGAGCGCGACGCCATCGACCGCTACCTCGCCGCCTTCATGGCCGACAAAGTGGGCGCCATCTTCCAGGCGCGCATTTCCGGCGTGACCCGCTTCGGTCTTTTCGTCACAGTCGCCGGCAACGGTGCGAGCGGACTCGTGCCCGTCTCCTCCCTGCCCGACGATTTCTGGATGCACGATGAAGCGACAGCCAGTTTGAACGGCCGCCGCACCCGCCTCAGCTTCCGGCTGGCGCAGGAGGTCGAAGTGCGGCTTGCGGAGGCGAGGCCGGTGACGGGCGGGCTGCTATTCCAGATTATGCAGGGCGTGCCGGCGCGCGCCGACCGGCGGCCGACGCCACCCCCCAAATCGAAGCCCGGCGGACACAAGCGAAAATGGTGAACCCGGCGATCCTGCTGCTGATGTTTGCCGTCTTGCAGGCACTGGCGTCGCTGCCGGCGCGGGCAGAGCCTTTCAGCATCGGGCGCGGGTTCGACCAACGGCTGGTCAGCGACGTGATGGGCGCCGCGTTCGGCTTCATGGCGCCACGCACGCTGGACGCAGTGCCGTTCCAAGATTTGACGATGTGGGCGTTGCGCGGGCTGACCACGCTCGACCCGCGCCTGCAACCGGAATTGAAGGAAGGCACGCTGCGGCTGGTCGCCCCCGGCCGGGTGCTGCTGGCCCGCGCGCCCCCGGCGCCGGACGACGCGCAGGGCTGGGGTGAAGCCGCGGCACAGATGGCGCGCGCGGGCTGGGACGCGTCGGACCAGATGCGCGCGGTCGGCACGCAGGGCGTGCTGACGACATTGTTCGACGAGTTGTTCAACCATCTCGATCCCTATTCGCGCTATGCCCCCCCGGCCGTGGCGGCGGCGGATCGGGCACGGCGCAACGGGCAAGGCGGGATCGGCGCGCAACTGGCATCCTACGGCGGCAGCGTCGTGGTGCAGAGCGTCGCCGAGGACAGCCCGGCTGCGCGGGCCGGCATCCGCGCCGGCGACCGCTTGCTCGCCGTGGACGGCGACGAGACGCAAGGCGGCGACCTCGCCGCGATCACTGCCTCGCTCGCAGGGCCGGAAGGCTCGGTGGTCACATTGACGCTGCGCGGGCGCGACGGCCGGCCGCACGACGAAACGTTGATCCGCGCCCTGATCCTGCCGCGCACCGTCACCGCCGAGCGGAGCGGCGACATGCTGATCCTGCATGTCAGCAGTTTCAGCGGCGATACGGCGGCGCGGCTGGCGCAGGCCCTGGTGTCCGGCATGTCCGGCCCGCATCCGCCACGGGGCGTCGTGATCGACTTGCGCGGCAATCGCGGCGGGCTGCTGCGGGAGGCGGTCGCGGCGGCCGAAATTCTGGTGCCGCACGGCATCGTTGCCGCCACCGCCGGGCGCGACCCCGCAGCCGAACATAGTTTTGTCGCCGACGGCACCGATCTGTCGGGCGGGCTGCCGGTGATCGTCGTGGTGGATGGCCGCTCCGCCTCCGCCGCCGAAATCCTCGCCGCCGCCTTGGCGGACCAGCGGCGCGCGGTCGTCGTCGGCAGTTCCACGCTGGGCAAGGGACTGGTGCAGACCATCGGACAACTGCCGGACGGCGGCGAATTGTACATCACCTGGAGCCGCGTGCTGGCGCCGTTCGGCTGGCCGCTCCAAGGCCTCGGCCTGCTGCCGCAGGTCTGCACCAGCATGGGCGAGGCTGCCGCGCGGCGGCAGTTGGACGCGCTGGCGCATGGCGAACAGCCGATGGTGCGGGCACTGACTCGCCATCGCTCCGCCCGCGCGCCGATTCCGCCCGCCGAAATGCTGGAAATCCGCAATGCGTGCCCGGCCGCCGAGGGCCGCGATCTCGATCTGGTCGCGGCCGGCCGTTTGGTGCATGATCCGGTCGCATACGAAGCCGCTCTGCTCGGCCCGCCGCCCCCGCCCCGTCTGGCGCGGACGCAGGACTTGACGAGTGCGCCCGCGATGCGCAATTAGCGTCGCTTCCCGAGGGACTCCCGATGGCCAAGACCAACACCGTTCAGATCAAGCTCGTGTCCTCCGCCGACACCGGCTATTTCTATGTCACGAAAAAGAACGCCCGCGCCCAGAGCGGCAAGATGGAATTCAAGAAGTACGACCCGGTCGCCCGCAAGCACGTCGTGTTCAAGGAAGCGAAGATTAAGTAGTCTTTTGGGCGGTGGCGGCGTTCCAGCCCCCTACGCCTTGCCGTCGAAATCCTCGGCAAACTCCACCCGATTCCGGCCGCCCGCCTTGGCGCGATACATGGCGGCGTCGGCTGCTTGTAGAATCTGCTCCGGCGTCGTCTCGCGCTTGTTGGTGTAGGCGGCGCCGATGCTGATCGTGATCGTGTGCATGACGTTCGGGCCGGCCTGAAACGGCATTGCCTCCACCGACGCGCGCAGCCGCTCTGCGGCGTTGCGTGCATCGACGGGCGAGGCGCCTGGCATCACCACGACGAATTCCTCGCCGCCGTAGCGGGCGATGCTGTCGAACACCCGCGTGCGCCCGCGCAGCGTCTCTGCCACCGCCTTCAGCGCCTTGTCGCCAACCGGGTGGCCGAAACGGTCGTTGACGCTTTTGAAGTGGTCCACGTCGAGCATCAGCACGCTGACGCCGTTCGGCAAGCCGGCCGACATCAGGCCGCGCAGATGCCGCATCAGGTAACGCTGGTTGTAGAAGCCGGTGAGCGGGTCGGTGAGCGCCATTTCCAGCGCCTGCCCCAGATCGGCGCGCAGCCGGTCCTGATAGAATTTCCGCCGGATCTGGTTGCGGGCACGCACGCGAAGCTCGTTTTCGTCCACCGGGCGGACCAGCCAGTCGTTGGCGCCGAGGTCGAACCCGCGCAGGATTCGTTCCCGCTGTTCCGGCTCGGCGATCAGCAGCAGCGGAATGTCGTGCGTCGAATCCTGTGCCCGGAGCCGGGACGCGAGGCGCAGCGGATCGTCGTTCGCCATGCTGAGGCTCAGCACGATCAGGTCGAACGGAATCGCGGCGGTCAGCGCCATTGCCTCCGCCTCGCCGGCGGCGCGGCCCGGCAGCACGCCTTCCCGCGCCAGCGCATCCTGCACCAGTTGCGCGCCGAGGTCCCAGTCGTCCACCACCAGCGCCCTCGCCCCGGCAACCGAGGGGATGCCGGGGGCCTCCAGCGTCAGCCCCAGCGCCCGTGCCGTCTCGCCGCGCACGCGCCACTCGTCCAGCATCCGTTTCAGCCGCACCAGCGACTTCACCCGCGCCAGCAACGTGTCGTATTCGACCGGCTTGGTCAGGAAATCGTCGGCCCCCGATTCGAGGCCCCGCAACCGCTCGCTCGGCTCGCCGAGGGCCGTGACCATGACCACCGGAATATGATGCGTCGCCGCCTCGGCCTTTAGCCGGCGGCAGGTCTCGTAGCCGTCCATGTCCGGCATCATCACGTCGAGCAGGATCAGGTCCGGCTGCCAGCCGTTGGCCAGCCGCAAGGCCTCGAAACCGTCCTGGGCCGTTGCAATCTGATAATATTCCGCGCTGAGTTTGGCTTCGAGCAGCCGCGTGTTGGCCGGCACGTCGTCAACGATGAGAATGCGTGCGGTCATCGGTGGCGGAGCAGACCTTTCATTGGCGGCGGCGACGCGGTGAAGCAGGTATAACCATTCAACTGGTTGCACGAAAGCGTGACGATGCGTGGGCCTAGCGATCGTCCCCTACGCTTTTCCTACGCGCTCCCCGCACCCGGCTGATCGCATTCCTATGCCACCCGGCCGACCTTGCCTCGCATCACTTCGACGAGGCTAGGCCGTGCGACCGCAACAGGTTCCGACATTCCCCCTCCCCATGCCGATGCCGGCGGATGGCGACGTGCTGGACGGCATGGAACCGCTGGAGGGCGCCCGCGCGCTGGTGATCGGCCACGGTGCGCTGGAGACGATCTGCGGCCTGATCCGGCGCGGCTGCACCGCAGCCACGGAGGTCCCGGTGTGCGACCGCCGCGCGCCGGACCCGGACTCGGCCGACATCGTGATCGTGCCGGATGTCGGGTCCGTCGCCGAGGCGCGGACGGCGATGGCGATGGCCGCGCGCGTGCTGGTGATGGGCGGCCACATCGCGTTCGGCGACGGTACCGGGGCACTGGGGCCGGAGATCGCGGACCTGCTGCGCGCCCACGGCTTCTGCACGATCCGCTCGCGGGACACCCGCGCCGGCACGGTGGTCACCGCCGAGCGGCCGATGTTCGGCCCGCTGCATTGGGGCTGAGCGCCATGCCCGAGGCGCACGACGGGCCGCCTGCCGCCCACCGCGCGCCGCTCTGGCTGCGCGGGCTGATCCTCTTCGTGGTGCTGTGGCTGGCGGTACGAATCGTCGGCAACGTCACCGACTCGCTGCGCGGCATGACGGGCCGGGCGCCGGCGCCGACGACGCAGTCGGCGCCGCGCGGTTAGCCTACCGCTTTTGAAACTGCGTCTGGCCGAACAGGATTTCCCGCTCCTCCGGCGTCATCGTACCCTTCCGCTGGTTCTCGGACAGCACCTCCACGCCACGCTGCACTGCCGGGCGGCTGTCGATGGCGGTGAACCAGCGCTGGACGTTCGGGTAGTCGGCCAGGTCGATCGCCCGCCGCTCCGGAAAGCGCAGCCACGGGTAGGTGGCGATGTCGGCGATGGAATACTCCTTGCCGGCCAGCCATTCGGCCTGCGCCAGCCGCTTTTCGAGAACCCCGTGCAACCGGATGACTTCGTTCGCATAGCGCGCCTTGGCGTAGGGAACCTGTTCCGGGGCGTAGTTATGGAAATGCCCGTACTGGCCGAACATCGGGCCGACGCCGCCCATCTGGAACATCAGCCATTGCAACGCGCTGTACCGCCCGATGGGATCGTCCGGCAGCAGCTTGCCGGTCTTGTCGGCCAGATAGATCAGGATGGCGCCGGACTCGAACAATTCCAGCCGCTGGCCGCCCGGTCCGTCGGGATCGACGATGGCGGGGATGCGATGGTTCGGGTTCAGCGCCAGAAAGTCCGGCCTGAACTGCTCGCCCTTGCCGATGTTGACCGGCACGATCTTGTAGGGGATTTCAAGCTCTTCCAGCGCGATATGCACCTTGTGGCCGTTCGGGGTCGGCCATGTCCAGACTTCCAGCATGTCGTCTCCATGGGTTGCGCGGTCCCACGGATATTGGCGCCATTTTCGACCGGCTACCACACGAGGGCGTGGGCCATCGGCTTCTCTCGCCGCACGTGCGGCTGGGTGTTCGGGGAAAGCCACTCCTGCACCGGCATGAAACGGGGTGCGAGGAACTGGTAGGTGCGGTTCATCCGCGCCCAGGCGGCATCGTCCAGCCCGGACATCGACGCCGCATCCCACTCGGCCAGGATCGACGACCATGCGCGGCTCGACCGGTAGAGCCAGTCGCGATGCGAGCGGATGAAGGTGCGGTGCGCCTCCGCGTTGCGCAGGGTCGAGAGCACTTCGCGGGTCTGCCCGTCCACCTCCGCGAAGCGGCCGGCGATCTGCTCCAGCGCCAGATGCGCCAGGCGGCGGATGCGGGCCAACGTGGACTTGCGATCCTGGTTGAGCGTGCCGTTGCTCATCCCGTCGAGCCGTTGAACCATCGCGCGCACGCGGCCGAGCAGGCCGTCGCGCAGGGCCTCGATATAGGCCAGCTCGCCCGCGATGTCGGCGACCAGTTCGACCACCGCCTGCGCATTCGGCAACCCGAGTTCGGCGGCGGCCCGTTCGAACGCCGCCTGCACGGCTGCGCGCAGTTTCGGGTCGCTCTCCAACCGCTCCGACGACTCCGACCGGCCGACTTTTGCGGCGATGGCCGGGTCCAGCCAGTCGAGCAATTGCAGCCGCAATTTGGTGGCGGCGATTTGCTGATGCTTGGGCGAGGCTTGCCAACTGGCCTCGCCCGTCACCACTTCGCGCGGCAGCGGATCGCCGACGGTGAGGCCGGCGACGAAATCCAGCGATTCCGCGATTTTGCCGAGCATCCGCCCGTCATGGCTGTCGTCCTTGATGTTGAACTCGCGTTGCAGCGACCGCAGCGGCAGGGCGGCAAAACTCTCGCCGAGCCGAATGACCATCACCGGCGCGCCATCGGATTCCGCGCGACGGAATCGGGCCTCGCCGAGCTTGGTAAAGACCGGATTTCGCAGGACGCAACGGTCAGCTTCGGTGTCCAGCGCGGCGTTCATGGCGAAAATCTCCTCGGATGCGAACCGTATAAAAAATAGTTCTAAACGGCGGTTTAAGATTCCGGGTCTCATGCTGCCGCAGAAACACTCGCCAGAGCGCGATACCTCGGCACATTGAGACATAAATTAACCTACTTCTTACGTTTGTATCATAAAAGAGTACGTATCCCACGTAGAGAGAAGTGTTCCATGCTGACGGAAGAGAGGCCGCCACCGCCGGCAGTGTTTCCGCCGGATCGGGAGCCGTCCATGCCGCCGCGCTCCCGTCTCGGGTCGGAAAGTCGGTCGGACGCGGCCGACCGGCGCCGCATGGAGCGCGAATTGCAGACTGCGACCCGCGAGGGACGGCTCGCATTGCACTATCAGCCACGCCTGTCGCTGGAGTCGGGGCGGCCGATGGGGGCGGAGGCGCTGATCCGCTGGCCGCACCGCAAATTTGGGCTGCTGCCACAGGCGATGATGATGCCGCTGGCCGAACGCAGCGGTCAGATGCCCGTGATTGGCGGCTGGGCGCTAGTCGCCGCCTGCCACGACGCGGCGGAGTGGCCGGACGCGACGACCGTCTCGTTCAACATCGCCCCGAGCCACCTCGCAGCGCCGGATTTGCCGGGCCAGATCGGGACCGCATTGGAGCAATCCGGGCTGCCGCCGGAGAGGCTGGGACTCGGCCTCGGCGAGAATGTGGTGCAAGAGGTGGACGGCGACGCCTTTCTGGTCCTTGCTGCCCTGCGCGATCTTGGCGTGGGCGTGGCGGTGGACGATTTCGGCTCCGGCGCCGCCAGCCTGATCATGCTGCGCCGGCTGCCCCTGACGACGCTGCGCCTGGACCGCGGGATGATCCGCGACGTGGCAAACGACCCGAAAGCAATGGCACTCGTCCGTTCGGCGATCGACGCCGGGCACGCCCTGGGCCTTGTCGTCGGCGCGGTCGGGATCGAGACCGAACGCCAACGCGCGGTTCTGGCAAATTGCGGATGCGACGAGGGTGAGGGGCCGTTGTTCGGCACACCGCTCGACCGCGCCCGGATCGGGTCGCGGTTGGCAGGATAGCGGCGCGGCTAGACCGTCGCCTCCAGCGCCGCCGTCAGCGCACGGCGCAATTTTGGCCCGTCCGGTTCTTCCGTCGCCGGGAACAACCCGGCGATCTGCCCGTCGCGGCCAACCAGAACCTTGTTGAAGTTCCAGGACGGCTCCCAGTCCTTCTGCGCCCGCACCCAGCGATAGAACGGATGCGCCGCCGGCCCGCGCACATGCGTCAACCCGGCCATCGGGAATTGCACCCCGAACGTTGCCTCGCAGAAGGTCTTCACCTTCCCGTTGCTGTCGCTCTCCTGATTGAAGTCCTGGCTCGGGATGCCGACGACGGTGAGGCCCTTGTCCGTCCAGTCGGCGTTCAGCGCCTCCAGCGCCTTGTATTGATAGGTATAGCCGCAAAAGCTGGCCGTGTTCGTGACCAGCAGCACCCGGCCGCGAAACTGCGCGAGCGGCAGCGGGCCTTCCTCGATCGCGTCGAATGTGAAGTCCCACGCCGTCTGCACGGCGGGCGCGGCGGCGGCCGTGGTCATTGCGGCGACGCCCAGCAGCACCGCGCGGCGGTCCAGATCAGCCATAACGTTCCTCCAGCCATGGATCGGCGTTGTTGTGGTAGCCGCGCGTCTCCCAGAAGCCCGGGCGGTCGGTGGCGCGGAACTCGATTCGCTGCACCCATTTCGCCGACTTCCACAAATAGAAGCGCGGGATCAGCACCCGCACCGGCCCGCCATGTGCGCGCGAGATCGGGGCGTCGTTCCAGCTATGAACCAGGAACACGTCCGGCTGGTCGAACTGGTCCAGCCGCACGTTGGTCGTATAGCCGTCGTGCGCGTGGAAGATCACATGGCTGGCGGTCGGCTTCGGCCGCGCCCGCTCCAGCAGCGTCCGCGCCGACACGCCGCGCCAGCGATTGTCGTAATTCGACCATTGGGTGACGCAATGCATGTCCGACACGCTGTCGGCCTGCGGCAGCGCCATGAATTCGTCGAGCGTCAGCGTGAACGGCCGCTCCACCGCGCCGACGATATCCAGGCGAAATTTTTGCGGCGTCACGTCCGGCTGAATGCCGAGGTCCAGAACCGGCCAGTCGCGGACCAGCCGCTGGCCGGGCGGCAGGCGTTGCCGGTGGTCGGCGGTGGTGCCGGTCAGCAACCGGCCCTCGCGCGCCCAGTCCTGCTTGCGTTCGATCAGCTTGCCCCGCGCCCCTTCGGGCACGCCATCGTCGTCCATCCGACCGCTCCTGTCTGGCCCACAGATGGGACCAGGACGCCGCCGGGCAAGCGGCGTTACAGCGGCGCGCCCCGCTGCATGTCCGCGAGGTAGGCGGCGACCAGCGGCCCCCAGACCCTCGAGCCGCCTTGCGCATAGAACAGCGCATGGCCGTCCGGCCCCGGAAAGCGCGGCTGAGCCAGCGCCGCGCGGCCGCCGGCCTCGGTGAACGCATCGAACATCGCGCGGGCGAGCGGGGGCGGGAAGAACGAGTCGTTTTCGGCGTAGATCCACAGCATCGGCGTGCGCGCGGTGCGGCCGAACGCGGCAGCCGCCGCCACCAGCAAATCCGGCCGGCAATTGCCGCCGGCATCGGCATAGGCGTGCCCGCCCCGGCCACCCGCCATGCTGATCAGGCCAGCCACCTGCGGGTGCGGCTCGGCCGCGAACGCGACCGT